>VGVE01000084.1 GCA_016874135.1 Gammaproteobacteria bacterium
GTGGTACCTTCGATGACGTGAGCCGCGTGGGTGCCGATCAGTCCTGAAGCCGTTGCAGTAAAGGCGAGCAGCAGTGAGAACTCCGACAGCTGCCCCAACCTGAATCCGACCTCCCAGCTTGACCGGTTGTCTTCACCTTGCCAAATGAGGAGGCCGGCAAACACGGCAGGTTTCGCTGTGATGAGAGTGACACCGAGCAGGAGCGTTGGCGCCAGTACCTCCATGAGCACCGCAGGGTCGATGCCCGCGCCTACCGTGAAGAAGAACAGCACCAGGAAGAAATCGCGCAGAGGTCGCAGGCTCTCGGCGATGTACTGCGAAATCGGACTGGCGGCGAGGGATACGCCAGCGACGAACGCACCGATTGTATAGGACAGACCGATCCAGTCAGCGAGGGATGCGAGCCCAAGGCACCAGCCGAGTGGCAGCAGGAAGATAAATTCCTTGAAGGCATCGAATCGGATGAGCAGGGGCAGGATGACGTACTTCACCAGACCCCAGGCGATCAGAATCAATACGGGCAGCGCCACCAGTGATTCAACCAGGCTGGCTACGGTTGCATCGAAGGAAGTACCAATGCCACTGATGACGATGAGTGCGAAGATTGCCAGCAGGTCCTGGATCAGCAAAAGGCTGATGACAAGTTCGCCCACGTGCCGGTGATGCAGCACCGTCGTCGGCAGCAGCTTGATGCCGAGAATCGTGCTCGAGAACGCGGCGGCCATGCCGGTGATAGATGCTTCCAGCATCGTGTAACCGAAGACCCACATCACACCGAAACCGATTGCGAAAAAGACCGCTGTGGTGCCGACCGCGGTCAGCATGGTTTCGCCGAACAGGTTGCGTAGCTTGCGTGGCGGCAGGTCCAGGCCGACCAGAAACAGCAGAAATACGATACCGAACTCGGCGATCTGGGGAAGCAGGCTTGCACTGGTCACCATTTCCAGGCCAAAGGGACCGAGAAGAGCGCCGAGGGCAATATAGGCAACGATCAGCGGTTGTCGTGAGTACAACGCCACGGTGGCCAGGACAGCGGCACCGGTGAAGATGAGAAAGAGCGAACCGACGATGGAGACGTCACCATGCACGATTGGGTCGTCCTGGAAGGAGTCCTTGAAAGAAAGGCTGATCCGTCAGGTCACAACCATGCGCGAACGGTCACGTGCTTGCAAGGCACCTGCTGCTTCGTCGGCCGAGTTCAGCGGCTGGTTTTTCGGTACAGCGGCTGCGGATCACGCACGCTGCCTTGATAGTAGTGGCTATAAACCGTGGTTCCCTTCAGAGCGACTGCGACGTCACGACCATCCGGCAGCACGAAACTCGAGAAACCGCAGCGGATGAGATAGTGGGCGAGGTCCGGGTGCACATCACCGACCGCACGCAGATCACCTGTGAATCCGAATCGGCTTCGCAGCAGTGCACCAAGAGAAAGTCCGCGGCCGTCCTTGAATTCCGGGAACTCGATAGCGATCAGCGGCGCCTTGACGAAAGCTGCGTCGGGTTCTGTGTCGACCTGCAGCAACAATCCTGCGGTGGCTTGTTCGAGCCATGCGTCAGGAGCAAGCAGGCTCTTTTCCCCTGTCGACCAGCCATCAGTGGTTACCGCCCCATCTTTAATCAGCGTGGGCATAAACCCTCTCCTTGAACGGCGCGATGCCGATCCGGCGGTAACAGTGCAGGAAGGACTCGTCTTCGATGCGCCGTTCGACATAGGTGTCGAGAATAGTGGCGATGGCATCGGTGACTTCGGCTCGGGAGAACGATGGGCCGACGATTTCGCCGAGGGATGCGTTGGCAGCCGAATGACCGGAGTGACCGCCCAGCGAGATCTGGTAAAACTCTTCGCCTTTTTTGTCTACACCGAGAATGCCGATGTGGCCCACGTGATGGTGGCCGCAGGCGTTCATGCAGCCTGAGATGTTGATGTCGAGAGCGCCGAGATCGTGCTGGTAATCGTAGTCATCGAAGCGCTGCTGGATGGCCTCCGCCACCGGTATCGACTTTGCGTTGGCGAGTGAACAATAGTCACCGCCGGGGCAGCAGATGATGTTTGTCAGCAGTCCCGGGTTGGTCTCGCCGAGGCCGGCGGCACTGGCCAGTTTGAACAGTTCGGGAAGGTCCGCTTGCCGGACATCGGGCAGGACAAAGTTCTGTTCGTGGCTGATGCGGATTTCGCTGTGACCAAAACGGTCTGCCCAGTCGGCGACCAGGTCCATCTGTACGTCGGTTACATCACCCGGTGGGATACCCGTGACCTTGGTGGAGAGAATGACGCTGGCGTAGCCCGCGACCCGGTGCGGTTTGGCGTTGTGGCGCATGAACCGATCGAATGCCGGATCCTTGAGACGTGCATCCGCCAGCAGCGAGGTTGCATCAGCCCGCTTCTCATAGACAGGCGGTTCGAAGTGCGCCGCGACCCTTTGTACTTCCTGCGGGGTCAACTGCTGGGCGGAACTTCGGATCAGCGTCCACTCGGCGTCAGTCTTGTTGCGAAACTCATCGGCGCCGAGCGCGCGCACGAGAATCTTGATTCGCGCCTTGTACTTGTTGTCCCGGCGACCATAGCGGTTGTAGACCCGCATGATGGCTTCGAGGTAGGTCAACAGATCTTCTACCGGCAAGGAAGCCCTGATCAGCTCGCCGATTACCGGTGTACGGCCAAGTCCGCCACCCACGTAGATGTCAAAGACCGGATTGCCCGCATTGTCGCGATTGGCCTGAATACCGACGTCGTGGACGGCGATCGCTGCGCGGTCGTTGCGTGCACCGTTGACCGCGATCTTGAACTTGCGGGGCAACCAGTCGAACTCCGGGTGCGATGTGGACCACTGGCGAATCAGTTCGCAGTACGGGCGTGCATCAATGATTTCATCGGCTGCGACGCCTGCAAACTCATCCGCAGTTACATTACGAATGCAGTTGCCGCTGGTCTGGATGGCGTGCATCTCCACACTGGCCAGATCGGCAAGAATGTCTGGAACCTCTTCCAGTTCCGGCCAGTTGAACTGCATGTTCTGCCGGGTGGAGAGGTGGCCGTAGCCACGATCGTAGTGCCGCGCGATGTGCGCCAGCATGCGCAGCTGTTTCGACGACAGCGTGCCGTAGGGTACCGCCACCCGGAGCATCGGCGCGAGCCGTTGGATGTAAAGACCGTTGCGCAGGCGGAGTTGCAGGAACTCCTGTTCGGTCAACTCGCCGGCGAGATAACGGCGGGTCTGGTCCCGGTAGTGGGCGACTCGTTCATCGACGAACGCCTGATCGAATGCATCGTAACGGTACATGGGAGTAGGGTGCTCTCTTTCGGTATGGGCGTCTGGTCCGGGCGGGGGACCGGGGCTGGTTGAGCCGGCGCTCCGCCGAGGTCCGCACGATAACAGCGGCGTCGTTAAAGCCGAAGTGGTTCGTGCATCTATACATATTTGCTGCGGGCGATCTGGGCCGCGGAAAATGAGCATCAAGTGGGTGTCCGCCCGGCGGTCATTGGGTAGACTGCGCGGCGTTTTTTCAGGACTTTGATCATGAGCGACCACGGCCACCACAGCCCGGATACTTCACCCACAAACGACGAGGATCAGCGTGCTGACGCCAACGGCATCCTGATCGTATTCACCTGCATCATCCTGATGGCGGTGCATTTCGTTTCCGGCTGGTCGTTCTAGCCCGCGAGACCTTTAGTCCGCCAGATTGGGCCGGAGCCACCGGCGGGTGGTTTCCAGGTCCTGACCCTGACGGTTCGCATAATCAGTGAGCTGTTCCTCGGTGATTTTGCCAACACCGAAGTAACGCGCGTCCGGGTGGCCAAAGTACCAGCCTGATACCGAAGAAGCGGGGGTCATGGCGAGTTGCTCGGTCAGCTGGATACCGGTGCGGTTCGACGCATCAAGCATCTCGAAGAGTGCCCATTTCTGGGTGTGGTCCGGGCAGGCCGGATAGCCGGGCGCCGGTCGAATACCCTTGTAGGCCTCGCTGATCAGTGCGGCGTTGTCGAGATTCTCTTCCGCCGCGTATCCCCAATACGATCGGCGCACTTCCCGGTGCAGGAATTCTGCCGCAGCTTCAGCCAGCCGATCCGCCAGCGCCTTGATCATGATGCTGGCGTAATCGTCGTTTGGATGGAGGGCCAGCGCGGCCTCGATACCGATTCCCGCAGTTACCGCAAAACCGCCCATCCAGTCACCAGAGGGGCTGATGAAATCCGCCAGACAAAGACTTGGTTGGCCGTCAGGTTTAGGCGTTTGTTGCCGCAGAAAGTGAAGGGTTCGCTGGCCCGAATCGGTCGTGACCCGCACATCATCTGTACCCACTCTCTGCGCCGGCCACAATCCGAAACAGCCAACCGCCTTGAGATCGCCTTCCGCAATCAATCGATCAAGCATCGCCCGGGCGTCCCGATAGAGGTTACGGGCGGCTTCACCGACCACAGCGTCCTCAAGGATCTGGGGATATTTGCCGGCCAGCTCCCAGGTCATGAAAAACGGTGTCCAGTCGATGAACTCCGCCAGAGTGGCGAGGTCCAGCGGCACGGCGTGAACACCCGGTTGTCTCGGCTGGTGCGGCGTATGCGTCGGCAACTTCGGCGCGTTGTTGCGTGCTGCGGCGAGCGACATGAACTCGCGTTTTTCAGCCCGGGCTGCGGTTCGCTCGCGCACCTCGACGTAATCCGACTTGGTTTCACGAATGAAGCCGTCGCGCTGTTCATCGGACTGGAGTTTTGTGGCCACACCGACCGCGCGGGACGCATCACTCACGTAAACCACAGGCCCACGTGCGTAGGCCGGTTCAATTTTCACGGCGGTGTGCGCCTTCGACGTGGTGGCACCGCCTATCAGCAGTGGAATGGAGAACCCGGTGCGCTCCATCTCGCCGGCAACGGTAACCATCTCGTCCAGTGACGGCGTAATGAGACCGGAGAGGCCGATGATATCCGCGTTCACTTCCCTGGCTTTGGCGAGGATCGTCTCCGCCGGCACCATCACCCCGAGATCGATGACCTCATAACCGTTGCACTGCAAGACGACGCCGACGATGTTCTTACCGATGTCATGCACATCACCCTTGACCGTAGCCATGATGATGCGCCCCTTGCTGCGGCTGTTGGCATCTTTTTCCGCTTCGATGAACGGAATGAGGTGGGCAACCGCCTGCTTCATCACTCGGGCGCTTTTGACGACCTGGGGCAGGAACATCTTACCGCTGCCGAAGAGATCGCCGACGACGTCCATGCCGTCCATGAGCGGCCCTTCGATGACTTCGATGGGACGGGTAACCTGCTGACGGGCTTCTTCCGTGTCGGCAACGATGAACTCGTTGATGCCTTTCACGAGCGCATGTTCCATTCGCTTGCGCACCGGCCAGGAACGCCAGGCGAGCGCCGCCGGATCTTCCACGTCCTTTTTCTTGGTGTTGTAGCGGTCCGCGATTGCCAGGAGCCGTTCGGTCGCATCGGCGCGGCGGTTGAGCACCAGGTCCTCGACGTGTTCCTTGAGCTCAGCTGGAAGATCGTCGTACACACCCAGCTGACCGGCATTGACGATGCCCATCGTCATGCCGGCGCGGATCGCGTGATAGAGAAATACGGTGTGAATGGCTTCGCGCACCGGTTCGTTACCACGAAATGAAAACGAGACGTTGGATACCCCCCCGGAGATGCGGGCGCCGGGCAGGTTGGCCCGAATCCAGCTGCACGCTTCGATGAAGTCCAAGGCGTAGTTGTTGTGCTCCTCGATGCCGGTGCCGATGGCAAAGATGTTCGGGTCGAAAATGATGTCGTATGGCTTGAAACCGACCTTGTCCACCAGCAACCGGTATGAGCGGGTACAGATCTCGCATTTGCGGGCAAACGTATCCGCCTGACCTTTTTCATCGAAGGCCATCACGACCACTGCGGCGCCATAGTCGTGGCACTTGCGGGCCGCCTCGAGAAACGGTGCTTCTCCCTCTTTGAGAGAGATCGAATTGACGATGCTCTTGCCCTGGATGCAACGCAGTCCCGCCTCGATCACGTCCCACTTGGAAGAATCCACCATGATCGGGACCCGGGCGATATCTGGTTCGCCCGCGAGCAGATTGAGGTAACGCACCATGATGGCCTGGCTGTCGAGCATGCCCTCGTCCATGTTGATGTCGATGACTTGCGCACCGCTTTCAACCTGTTGGCGTGCCACCGCGAGGGCATCACCGAGCTTGTTGTCACGCACCAGTTTGGCGAAGCGCGCCGAACCCGTGACGTTGGTGCGCTCACCGACGTTGACGAAGAGACTGCTGTCATCGATACGCAGGGGCTCGAGGCCGGAAAGAACGGTGGCCGGTGTCGGCGACTGCGTGGATCTCGGTTTCATACCCGCCACCGCGTTGGCGATGGCGCCGATGTGCTCCGGTGTGGTGCCACAACACCCACCCACCAGGTTGACCCAGCCCTGTTCCGCGTAGTCGCGGATGTGGGCTGCCATCATCTCCGCAGTCTGGTCATAACCTCCGAACTCATTAGGCAAGCCGGCATTCGGGTGCACGCTGACCCGGGTTTCCGAGACCTTTGCCAACGCCCCGACGAAGGGGCGAAGCTGCTCGGCGCCCAGTGCGCAGTTGAGGCCAACGGCGACGGGTCGCGCATGGGCGATGGCGGTATAGAACGCTTCACAGGTTTGGCCGGAAAGTGTGCGGCCGGAGAGATCAGTAATCGTCCCGGAAATGATCGCCGGGATGGTAACGCCGTATTCGCGGCCAAGTTCGAGCATGGCGAAGATCGCCGCCTTGGCATTGAGCGTATCGAAGATCGTTTCGAGCAGGATCAGGTCCGCACCGCCGCGGATCAGTCCGTCAATTGCTTCGCGGTAGGCCACCCGCAGTGATTCGAAGTCGACGTTACGTGCGCCCGGGTCAGAAACATCAGGGGATATGGAGCAGGTGCGATTGGTTGGGCCAACGGAGCCCGCGACGAACCGCGGTTTGTCCGGTGTTTCGTACTCATCGCAGATCTCGCGGGCGATACGCGCGGCTTCGACGTTGATTTCAACAGCCAGCTCGGCGAGATCGTAGTCGGCCTGGGAGATGGTGGTGGCGGTAAAACTGTTGGTCTTGATGATCTCCGCGCCGGCTTTCAGATAGTTCTCGTGGGCGGTGCGAACCGCATCCGCCTTGGTAAGACAGAGAAGATCGGTGTTGCCTTTGAGGGGGGTGCCGTGGTCGCGGAAGCGTTCACCACGAAAGTCTGCTTCTTCGAGTTTGAGGCGCTGGAAGGTCGTGCCGTAGGCGCCATCGATGATGACGATCCGTTCCTTGAGGATCTTTTCGAGCAGGGCATGGCGCGACGCCAGGCGGGCGTATGGCTCAACGTGTCGCGCTGCGTGT
The DNA here is from genome assembly GCA_016874135.1 of Gammaproteobacteria bacterium. GTDB lineage: Bacteria > Pseudomonadota > Gammaproteobacteria > Pseudomonadales > Azotimanducaceae > SYFY01. Next base: position 7,348 of record VGVE01000084.1, read on the forward strand.
GACGCTACTTGTGGCATGGGAGAGTTCGGGTAGAGACCTTCCGGAGCGGTTCCGGCAGTCTAGCCGCGCCTCATAACCAGCACCTTGAACGGGTGCCAATTCCGCATGAGCCGGGCTCAATCTGGGGGCCAAAGATGAGGTGCGTGGTACCCTCGTGAAGGCTGTGTATTTTGGCCGTGGGGATGACAGGGGGAGAACGGGTGATGGGATTGGCATCCAGTGATGCATTGGGCCGCTTATTGGCAACTTTTTGGCAGATCTCGCTATGAGCTTTCGGCAAACAATCGAGTCTGCTTCGGGATATCGCTGGTACGCGCTTGGGCTGTTGACCCTGGTCTTCACATCGAGCCATGTCGATCGCCAGATCATGGGAATGTTGCTGCAGCCCATCAAACTCGAACTCGGTGCAACCGATACGCAGATGGGGTTTCTGGTCGGGCTGACGTTTGCGCTCTTCTACGCAACGCTTGGCATGCCTATCGCCATGATCGCGGACCGCAGCAACCGCCGGAACATCATCACCGGCGCTTTGGTCGTCTGGAGCGGCATGACGGCGCTGTGTGGATTTGCGGCCAACTTTGTCCAGCTCGCACTCGCCCGCATCGGTGTGGGAATTGGTGAAGCGGGCTCGACGCCACCTTCACATTCCCTGATTGCCGACCTCTTCCCGCAGGAAACGCGTGGCACTGCCATGGGCATCTTCGCCCTCGGCGTGAACTTTGGCCTGCTCATCGCCTATCTGGGTGGTGGCGTGCTCAGCGAGATGTGGGGCTGGCGAGCGACCTTCATTGCCGTGGGCCTGCCGGGTCTCATCATCGCGGTGTGGTTCTTCTTCACGGTGGGCGAACCGTTGCGTGGTGCCAGCGAAGCGCTCAAACCGAAGATCGAAGGGGCACCACCTTCCTTCCGCGAAACCTGGCGATACATGTGGCGGGTGAGGGCCATGCGGCATACGTGCGCAGGTGCTGCTCTTGCCGGTTTCACCGGTTATGGTTTCGTCCTCTGGATGCCCACCTTCCTGCAGCGGTCTTACGACATGAGTCCTTCAGAGACCGGCTATACGCTGGCGTTGATGTCGGGGGTGGTAGGCGGGATTGGCACCTTTGTAGCGGGCAAGCTCGTCGATGTTCTGGCGAAGCGCGATGAACGCTGGCGTGCCTGGGTTGTTGCCGTCGGCAAGGCGATTTATGTGCCGTTCCTCGTCGCCTTTTTCATGATGGACGACTTCAAGTGGGCGATGCTGGTCTACCTTGTGCCAGCGTTTTTTGGCGGCTTCTATCTGGCACCGACGTTCGCATTGATCCAGGGCCTGGCTGATGTGCGCATGCGGGCAGTGGCATCGAGCATTACGCTGTTCATCCTCAACATCGTCGGCATGGGTTTTGGTCCACAACTGGTGGGCATCGTTTCGGATCTCTTTGCCCCGGCTTATGGCAACGAATCGCTGCGCATGTCGCTGCTGCTTCTCGGCGTGGTGAACTTCTGGTGCGCGTGGCATTACTGGCTCGCAGGACGATACCTGCACGAAGCACCTGCGCAGAGGACAGCGCTCGCCCAGGCGAGCTGATCCACTTGGTTTTCGGGTTGTGCCGCCAGAAAGGCCTTCCTACAATACCTGAGTAAATTAGTCAGGATTAGTCATGGTCCAGATCACCGAAGCAGCGCAGGGTTACCTGCGAGAGCTGCTTTCGAAACAGGATGACAAAGGCACCGGCATCCGCGTGTTCGTCTCGCAACCCGGGACGCCGCATGCCGAAACCTGTATCGCTTATTGTCGTCCTGGCGAAGAGCAGGACGGTGATGAGCCAGTCGAATTCAGCGGCTTTCGTGCCTGGTTCGAGGGTCGGAGCCAGAAGTACCTTGAGGGTGCGATCGTCGATTACGCGGCGGATCGTATGGGCGGGCAGCTCACGATCAAGGCACCCAATGCGCGCGTTCCCCAGGTGGGCGCCGATGCACCTCTCGAAGATCGCATCAACTACATCCTCTACAACGAAGTGAATCCCGGTCTTGCCGCACACGGTGGTCAGGTTTCGCTGGTCGAAATCACCGAAGAGAAGATCGCCGTGCTGAAGTTCGGCGGTGGCTGCCAGGGCTGTTCCGCGGTCGACATCACCTTAAAGAACGGTGTCGAGAAGACGCTTATGGATCAACTGCCCGAGCTTGTTGGCATCCGTGACGCGACTGACCATACCAACACCGAACACGCTTATTACCAGTAGCCCGACGTGGCGCGCACACCCGGCGCAGTTCCTGCACCTGGACGCTTGAATCCTGTACTGCCCAGACTCGATGTGGAGGGCCTGGCGCAGGTAGTCGATGCAGAGCGTGTTCGCCGTGGATGAAGCTGGGCTGCGCTCTCGCGCGAGGCTCACTACAGCACCTCCTCGCTTCGCACGATGACCCGTGCAGGCGCATCGAAGCCGATGCGGTTTGTCTTTTACTGCAGTGGCTCAAAGCGCGATGTGAGGACTTTACGTTGCGTCCGCCGCTCAAAGACAAAACGATGCGCCGGCGGGTCTCTCAAAGACCGCCAACGGCGCTGTATGCGCGCTTCGATACCATCGCGCTGCACAAGGCGATGTATGTGGAACGCCGCAAACGCAAACTAACCTGGACACAGGTTGCCGACGAACTCGGCATCACCTCAGGGGTGATCGACAGGTTCACGTTGGGTGGGCGCACCCACGCCGATCTGATGATTGCTGCGGCCCGATGGGCCGGGAAACCGGTGGAAGCCTTGACGCAACCATCAACTCCGGTACTTTCGTTTGCCCGCATGGATGCGAAGGCATGGAAGCCCCAGGCCAGGACGGCGCCCTGATCTAACCCGATTCCAATCCGATTCCAATACGGGGGCGGCAACATGATCCAACCAGCAAACCAGCGTCTCACCCTCTGGCTCGCGCAAGAAACACCTGAGCCGGTGCTTGAACCCGAGTTGCCGATCATTGATCCGCATCACCACCTCTGGGATTTGCGAACAGCCAACACCGAGCCCTATCTGAGTTTCGAAGAGAAGGTCTACCTGTGTGAAGAGATCACCCAGGAGATCAGTCGTTCGGGTCACAACGTCGTGCAGACCGTATTCGCGCAGTGCGGTGCGTTCTATCGCGCGGATGGACCTGAGGAGGAACGCTGCGTCGGAGAAACAGAATTCGTGCATGGCATCGCAGCGATGAGCCGATCCGGTATTTACGGAGCAACACGCCTGTGTACCGGCATCTTCGGGGCGGCCGATCTGCGGCCAGGCAAAGTGGTGGAGAAGGTGCTCAAGGCACACCTCGCCGCATCACCCAACTTCAGGGGTATTCGCACCGCGTTCCCGAGGGATCTGAATACCCAGTTCCTGGAAGGGTATCGGGCGCTGGCACAGTACAACCTGTCCTTCGACAACTACTCGCCGGACCATCGACGTTTGCCGACCCTCGCCAGGCTCGCCAACGCTTGTCCTGATGTGACGATTATCGTCAATCACCTCGGTGGCAAGGTCGATCCCGCCGCAGGTGTAGAAGCTTTTGCCGAATGGCGAAAGAACATCGATGCCATCGCCCAGGCGCCAAACGCGGTGATCAAGGTGGGCGGCGGACAACAGCGCGTCGGTACCTGGGAACCGCCTTTCCATATGCACCAGCGCAAAACGCCGATCGGTTCAGAAGAACTGTGTGAGCTTCTGTATCCCTACTATCAGCACGTGATCGAAGCGTTCGGACCGGAGCGTTGTATGTTTGAAAGCAACTTCCCGGTGGACAAGGAGTGTGTGTCCTATCGAACGTTGTGGAATACGTTCAAGCGGATCGCTGCGCGCGCTGGATTGAGCCCGTCGGAGAAAGGGGCGATCTTCAGTGGCACGGCGGCACAAGTCTATCGACTCCCGGCCTGACCCCGGTATTTGCCACGCGCCGTCTTGCGGAAAATCCGATGGATCATGTCCAGCTTACGCCACTCGTCACGCCATTCGTCAGGCCATTCGTCACGCCACTCGTCGGAGCAGTGATGGCTGCACCCGACTGGCAAGTTCCCGTAACAGTGATTCGGTCGTTTCCCAGTCGACACACGCATCTGTCACCGATACGCCGTAACGCAGCTGATCACGGGTGCGCATCGGTTGATTGCCGGCGTGCAGATGGCTCTCGACCATCAATCCGATGATTGAGGTGTTGCCCTGCTCGATCTGTGTTGCCACGTCTTTCGCCACCAGCACCTGACGGTTGTGGTCTTTCGATGAGTTCGCATGACTACAGTCGATCATGATCCGCGCCGATAATCCGGCGGCTTTCATTTGTGCCTCACACCGACGGACATTGGCGGCATCGTAGTTAGGCCCGTTACTGCCACCGCGCAGCACGATGTGCGCGTTGGCGTTACCTCGGGTGTGGAACACAGAGACTTCGCCGCTGGCGTTGATACCGAGGAATCGATGCGGCGTTGCCACACTCTTCAGTGCATTGATCGCGGTCTCGAGCGATCCGTCGGTGCCGTTCTTGAAACCCACCGCACTGGATAGACCGGAGGCCATCTCCCGATGGGTCTGGGACTCGGTGGTGCGCGCACCGATGGCTGACCAGCTGATGAGATCATGCAGGTACTGCGGTGTGATGGGATCAAGCGCCTCGGTGGCGAGGGGCAAGCCGAGACGCGCGAGATCGAGCAGCAGCTGCCGTGCGATTCGGAAACCGTCGTCGATGCGAAAACTGTCGTCGAGGTGCGGGTCGTTGATCAGGCCTTTCCAGCCGATGGTGGTGCGTGGTTTCTCAAAGTATGCGCGCATCACGATCAACAGCTCACCGGATAACTCATCGGCAAGTAGGGCGAGCCGCTTCGCATACTCGCGTGCGGCCACCGGATCGTGGATGGAGCAGGGGCCGGTCACGATCAGCAGCCGGTGATCCTTACCCTGCACGATCTTGTCGACAGCACGGCGATGCTCGTTCACCGCGGCTTCAAGTGCGTCACCCACCGGTAAAGTGGTTTTCAGTTCATCCGGTGTGATCAGTCTCTCCTGCCGGGTCACGTTGGTATTCTCCAAGTGCACCTCGATCTCCGGTTTGTTACGACTCACGGGACTAGAACCCAGGTCCCAGAAAGCACAAACCCCGTCGGGCTCGCTGCCGGACGGGGTTCCATCGAAGGCAGCTTCTGCTCACTGCCTTCGCGCACGAATGCAAAGGCGTGTCAGGTCACGGACCAGTAACCAAAAAAGAAGCCGCCGAGGAAAAGTGCTTTTTGCATGAGCGTGATTGTCACCGCACATTACGCTTCGGGCAACCCCTCCGCGGTACTTTGTTGCCGGTAAACAACGACGCGGCGGGACTGGGCTGGACTGGACAAGATAGTGGCCAGCGCTGTGAACGTGAGATGTAGAGGGGTTCATGCGAACTCGGCACACCGTATGTTCGTTTGTGACCCGCGGAATAAGTCCCTGGTCAGGTAGACGTGGTCAAAGCGTGCATTTGTCCTAAGGAGTGTGCCCGCACGTTTCGCTGACTGATTGTTCGAAGATCGTGCTGCCGTAGGTCTTACCGTAGCGGCTTAGGTCCACCCGATCTCGAGGGTTGAGAGGGTTGAACGGTCGAACCTGCCCTTTGGCGACGATGATCGAGTCAACGACTGGTTTGTTCGAAAGTACCGTCCCGAGCTCGGGCATGATCCTATCCCAGGTCAGTCCGAACAATATCTGTTGACCATCCCGGTACTCGATAAACGGCGTTTCTTCGCGTGCGATGAAGCCACTTTCGGCTTCCTTCAAGACCCGAACAATCTATTCTTCATTAAAACGCTTCTTCATGGACTCCTCCGTTGAGGAATCCTAACTCAGCAACTGGACCGATTATGAAAGGGCTAACCAAGTGGGACTTTCTCAACTTTCTGGTTGAGGTCGGAGGTCAATACCCCACGTTTCAGATACGAATGAACGCTGAAGTCACGAAACTTTGTGGAGAGTGACCACGCCGTCATCGGGCTTCGTGCTGAAACCCCAATAGGACCGTTGGACGTTCGTGCTTCACTCAATCGTACCTGCTAACTCTCGTTGTGATACCACTCATCGATTTTCGCGTGTATAGCCGCGCTGAACTGCGGATAAAACTCGGATGATGGATGTACGAAATCGTGAGCACCTTCGCCGTCTAGATCGTTGCCCTCCAAGACTGCGTCCAAGGGCCAGGCTGTCAGGAAAAACACGATCAACTCGGCAAGCGTCAGAGGCTTCTTCGACGTCCGGGTGGACTTTTCCGTGAGGGTATCCCCAGAGTACTCATCAACAACCCGGTAGTAGATCCGGCTTCTTCCCGCCCTGGCATAGACGCTCGTGACATCGCTCGTGGTTGAATCGATATTGATCCGGGCAATTTCGAGCTCGGTTTCCTTCCGGTTGGGCAGGTACTCGCCGCCCATGAATGACGGGTGCAACCGGCCAAGGGCGAGTCGATCCTGTTGTTGCAACACTGGAACCGAATAGTACCGATCAAGCGGAGTCAGTGTGTTTGAGTCAAAGGCGTTACGGATGGCGTTCCGTCTCCGCTCACCTTTAATGGCAGCGATTACGTGGGTTTCGTGGGCGATGGGCCAGAAGTAACTTGTTGGCCGGAAAGAAAGATCGACGTGGGTAACATACATTGTCTTTTCCTCTTTAGCGGATTGGGCGGAATGCCCGGGGTCGCAATTCGGTGAAATCCCCCGGTCCGTGAGGTGAACCACTCCCGCTTTTATGCGTTAAACAAGTCTAGTAGATCAAAGGAAGGATTGGTAGGGGTGACTGCGTATGAGCTTGTCCTGATTTTTCTGTTGGTTAGCCCTTTCATAATCGGTCCAGTTGCTGAGTTAGGATTCCTTAACGGAGGAGTCCATGAAGAAGCGTTTTACTGAAGAACAGATTGTTCGGGTC
>VGVE01000085.1 GCA_016874135.1 Gammaproteobacteria bacterium
TGAGGCCTTCAATCCACCCGTACCATGAGCTTGCCGGTATTCACGCCGGCGAAGAGGTCCACCAGCGTTTTCGGCAGATACCGGAACCCGTCGATCACAGTCGCGTGGTGGCGGATCAGCCCGGCATCGATCCACCGCTTCATCTCGATACTGGCTTCGGCAAACCGTGCTGCATAGTCGATGACGATGAAACCCTCCATACGCGCCCGACGATACACCAGATTGAAGTAGTTGCGTGGTCCGGGGATTGGGCCGGTTGTGTTATACCGGGTGATTCCGCCACAAATCACCACTCGGGCATTCATGGCGATGCGGGCGAGGCATGCATCGAGAATTTCACCGCCGACATTGTCGAAGTAGAGGTTGATGCCTTGTGGACAAAGCCGATCGAGTTCTTCCGCGACGTTCTGGGTCTTGTAGTTGATGGCGGCGTCGAAACCGAGTTCGTCCATCAGCCAACGACACTTTTCCGCGGCGCCGGCAATGCCGATCACATGGCAGCCTTTGATTTTTGCGATCTGGCCGGCAATCGAACCCGTTGCGCCAGCTGCGCCTGAAACTACCACTACGTCGCCTGCTTTCGGCTGGCCGATTTCAAGCAGCCCGAAATAGGCCGTCATGCCGGTACCACCAAGTACGCCCAACGCAGTAACGCCGTCCACGTCGGCCGGAAAGGTCCGCAGCGGAATGGTGCGACCGTCGCTCACACACCAGTCCTGCATGCCGAAGGAGCCGGTCACCAGAGTTCCAACCGGAAACTTCGGGTTGTTGGACTCCACCACTTCGCCGGCAGCACCGGCGCGCATCACGTCGCCGATCTGCAGCGGCGCGACATAGTCGGCCCGGTTTTCCATCTGGCCGCGCATGGACGGATCGAGGGAGATATAGCGGGTGCGCACGAGCACTTCCCCCGGGCCCGGAACGGGTACCGTGGCTTCGGCATAGTCGAGATCGGTTTCTTTCACCATTCCACGAGGGCGCGCGGCCAGCCGGAATTGCCGGTTGATCTCGTTTGAGGAAGTGTCTGTCGCCATGGAACCTCCGGAGTGTGTCCCCGATCCTGCTTATCCCAGATCCCGTGCTCCGATTCTGGCGGGTAACCGAAAACAGTCAAGGTTGTCGGTTTGTCGGCGGGGGTGGAGGCTCCATCCTGCGATGGTTGCCTGTAACACGGTTTGCCGCAGTAAAAACTGCGGGTACACTTCAAAACATTCAACAGTGACTGTTTTCGCCGGTCGCAGCTTTTTTCAGCTCTCGGCTTTTTAGGTGACAACTTCAGGCGTACATGAGGGAGGAACAAAATGACCGTTTATCGCAAGATTGAGCGTTTTGCTGACCCGCAGGCCAGCAAGACACCCTGCGAGAAGGCTCCCGACCCCGATCTCGGCCACGACATCATCCCGAAGGAGCGTTACACCTCGACGGAATTCATGGCGACCGAGTGGGACCGGATGTGGACCAAGGTCTGGCTGATGGGTGCCTGGCTCGGCGATCTCAAACACCCCGGCGACTATGTGGTGACGAAGATCGGCAAGGAAAGCATCGTTCTCACCAAGGATGAGCACGGCAAATTCAACGCCTTCTACAACGTCTGCTCCCACCGCGGAAACCAGGTGGCTTATGGGGCGTCAGGCAACACGGATCGCTTCCGCTGCGCCTATCACCTCTGGGAGTACAACCTCCGCGGCGAACTCGTCAACGTGCCCGATGCGGAAACGTTCCCGCAGGGCGCGCCGTGCGACAAGTTGTCTATCGTCAAGCTGCCCTGTGACGTCTGGGGCGCATGGGTGTGGTTCAGCATGAACCCTGATGTGGAGCCGCTGAGCGATTTCCTCGGCATGATTCCCGAGCACCTCGATCCGTATCACATGGATCGCATGGCGCTGGTCAACGATGTGACCGTGGAATGGGATTGCAACTGGAAGACCTCGGTCGATGCGTTCAACGAGACCTATCACGTCGCCGGAACCCATCCACAGCTCATGGGTTTCATTGAAGATTACGACGTGCAGATCGATACCTACGAACGTCACAACCGCTATCTGATTCCGTTTGGTGCGGTATCCACCCACATCGAAGACGGTACGATCATCGACGACGGCATGCGCGGTTTCATGCAAATGCACGGGTTCGATCCGAATGGTTACAAGGGTGATGGCCTCGGCGCACGCCGCGCGGTACAGCGACACCTGCGCGAAAACGCGAAGAAGATGGGGCTTGATTACAGTGACCTGAATGATGACCAGCTCACCGACGACTATCACTACCTGATCTTCCCGAATCTGACCTGGAACATTCACTGCAACAGCGCGATGTTGTTCCGGCAGCGGCCCCACGAAAGTGATCCGAACAAGATGTACTACGACTTGCAGAACTACATGATGCTGCCCGAAGGCACGCCGCATCCGGAGCGGCCGCAGCACCGTCAGTTCAAACATGGGGAAGAGTCCATCGGTGAAGTGCTCGACCAGGACGCGTCCAACCTGGCGATGGTGCAGGCGGGAATGAACTCCTCGGGCTTCCGCGGGCTGTGGATCTCATCGCAGGAGCTGCGTATTCGTCACTTCCATAAAACCCTCGACGACTACCTGCACCGCAATCCGATCAAATGGCTGAAGTGATTCCGGTCCTCCCCATCGCCGCTCTCGGCGACGGGGAGATGACCCGCGTTACCGCCAACGGTGTGGATCTGATGGTCTGTCAGGTGGCAGGCCAGTTCTATGCGCTTGCAGACCGTTGCAGCCACGCTCGTCAGGCATTGTCGAACGGCAAGCTGTCCGGGTTCGAAGTGCGCTGCCCATTGCATGGTGCACGGTTTGATGTGCGTACCGGCGCGTGCAAATCGCCTCCGGCAACTTTTCCGGTAAAGACTTTCCCGGTCACCCTCGAAGGGGGTAAGGTTTGGATTGCGGTCTCGTCGGATGACAAACCTCCGCCGCCGCGGTTTGGACCGATCTGAGCGGGATAAGAGCGGTATCGTTCAATCACCGGTCACACATAATCAGCCGCTGGCATCAACAACAGCGGGATAACCCAGAGAGATAACAGAGAGAGGACTCGTATGGACCTGAAACTGAAGGGTGGGAAGGCGCTTATTACCGGGGGCACCAAGGGCATAGGTCGGGCCATTGCCGATACGTTTGCCGCTGAAGGTTGCAACGTGGCGATCTGCGCCCGTAACCAGGAAGAAGTGAACGCAGCCGTCAAGGCGTTGTCCGCCAAAGGCGTCAAGGCATTTGGTCAGGCTGTCGATGTAGCCAACGGTGACGCGCTGAAGAATTTTGTTGCCGCTGCCGCAGATGCGCTGGGTGGTCTCGACAGCGTCGTCTCCAACGTCAGCGGCGGCAACGGCCCCGGTGAACAGGGCTGGATTGGCCATTTCAACCATGACGTGCTGGGCACGGTGCGGTTGGTAGAAGCCGCAACGCCCCACCTCGCCAACTCCGCGAACGGCAGCATCGTGATGATCTCCACCACGGCGGCCCTCGAAAAGTTCATGCAGGCAGGTCCCTACAACGCCCTCAAGGGTGCGCTGCTGCAGTATTCCGGCGCGCTGTCCCAGGACCTCGCGGCGAAGAAGATCCGTGTCAACGCCGTCAGCCCCGGCCCCATCATGATCGAAGATGGTTCGTGGGATCGCATCAAGAAAAACATGACGGCCTTCTATGATTCGATCGTCAAGGAAATCCCTGCCGGTCGCATGGGCACGGCCCAGGAAGTGGCTGACCAGGTGGTGTTCCTGTCGAGCCCCCGCGCAGGGTTTACCACCGGCACCAACGTGGTGATCGACGGCGGGTTCACGAAGCGCATCCAGTACTGATGCGGCAGAGGGTGCAGTGCGTTCGTGCTGCACCCGCTCCTACGAGCCTTTCGCATCGCGCTCCGGGCCTGATTGCCTTAGAAAAATCTGTTTCCGTTCACTTTTTGAGGGAGATCCATCATGCCGGCACCACTGACACGGGCGTATCTGATCGCCTCGGGACAGTTTCACGACATTGACCATCCGCGGCTCGAACTGTTGAAGCTGTTTGCTGAACACCCGTCTCTTCGCGTGACGGTAGCCGCGGACTATGCGGATACCGCAGCAATTGCCGCATCAGATTTCCTGGTGACCTACACCTGCAACGTGCTGCCCACAGAAGATCAGCAGAAAGCACTCCGCGACTTCGTCGCGAGTGGCAAACGCTGGTTTGCGTTGCACGGTACGAATTCGATTCTTGAGTTTCAGAAGGAGGGTGTGAACGCTCCGGAGACTGCGCCGATCCTTATGGAAACTCTCGGAACCCAGTTCATCGCGCACCCACCAATCATGCCGTTCAAGATCGAAACCACAGATCCTGAGCATGCGCTGGTGAAAGGCATCGGTGATTTCGTGAGTGATGATGAGCTCTATCTCTCTCGCATTCATGGTGATATTCAGGTTCTCATGCATACCCATTTTGACGGCGAGGCGACCGGTTTCATCGAAAAAACCTGGAACGATGGTAAGCCGCGCCCGGTCTATTACATCAACAAGGTAGGCAAGGGTGAGGTGCTGTATCTGAATCTTGGCCACTCCCGTGGCCATTGGGATATGGTCGGTATCATGGACTACTACCCCAAAATCGAACGAGGTGCATGGGATAGGCCACAGTTCTACGAACTGCTGCGACGCGGTATCAAGTACTGTTTTGATCGCGCGCACTGAGTTAGACACTCATGGCAAAAAAACCGTTCCGTTTTGCGGTCCAGTCCTTCAACGCCAATTCTGGGGAAGACTGGACGGGCCAGGTGCAGAAAGCTGAAGACCTCGGCTATAGCGCATTTCACTTGGCAGACCACATCCTCGGACCGGGACCCGCGCTGACCAAGGCCAATCATCCGGAGCAGAATCTCGCCGCCATTCCGGCCATGGCGTGGGCTGCGGCGGTGGCCAAAAAGATCCGCATCGGCTGCCGGGTGTTCTGCATCGACTACCACCTGCCGGTGGTGCTGATCAAATCCGCGATGACCATCGACAAGCTCTCCAACGGACGGCTCGAGTTCGGTCTCGGCGCGGGCTGGATCACCGAAGAGTATGCTGCCCTCGGTATCCGGAAGGATGAACCCCAGGTGCGAATCGACCGCCTCGGCGATGTGGTCGAAGCAGTCAAAGCCTTCCGGCGTGATGGCATGGCGGACCTTGCCAACAAGGCAGTTCAGTGGAAGGACTTTTCCGGTGTGCCGAAGCCGGTCTCGAAGCCGCCGATCATGATCGGTGGCGGCAGTCCGCGGGTGCTGAGACTTGCCGGACGGGAAGCGGATATCGTCAGCCTGAACTTCAACAACCGCATGGGTTTGATCGGTCCTGATGGCGTGGCCATGTCCACTGAGTCAGAGACACGCAAGAAGGTCAACTGGATCAAGCAGGGTGCGGGTGCGCGGTTCGATGAGGTTGAAATCGAGATCGGTGCATACTTCACCTTTGTGATGGATGATCCGTCGCCGGTGCTCGGCATGTTTGCCAAAAACTTCCAGATGTCGGAAGCGGAGATGCGCAAGCATCCCCACGCGCTGTTCGGCAGTGTGGACACGATCTGCGAAGAACTGGAGCGGCGTCGCGAGCTCTTCGGCATCTCCTACGTGACAGTGAACAAGGACAACATCGAACCCTTCGCGCCGGTGGTGGCGCGGCTGGCTGGGAAGTAGGCATTCGCCGTGACCACCATCAGCGAAGCCCGCGCGGAATTGCAGGCCAAGACCCGGGCCTCGCAGAAGATCGCTGAAGACCGATCAGAGGTGCTGAACTCGGGGCTGGCGGCGAACTTGGAAATGCCGCACCCGATCTTCATCCAGCGCGGGCAGGGCGGTTATGTTTTTGACGCCGATGGCAACCGTTATATCGACACATCAGTCGGCTTCGGTCTGCACATGCTGGGTCACGCGCACCCCGAGATCAAAAAAGCGATCCAGGATCGGGCCGAAGAAGGCTGGATGTTCGGCATTCACACCACCGCTCAGCTCGGTCTCGCAAACCTGCTGCACGAAGCCAGTCCCTGTGCGGAACGGGTGGTGTTCTGCAACACGGGCTCTGAAGCGACCATGTACGCGTTTCGTGCCGCCCGCGGATTCTCCGGTAAGGAAAAGATCGCCCTCTTCGACGGCTTCTATCACGGCGCTCATGACTACGGCATGTGGGTGGCGGATCCGTCGAGCTCCCGCGATGAACCGCGCGCGCTGCCCATGGGTAATGGCATCCCGAAAGCGCTGAACGATCTGGTTCTGCTGCTGCCTTACCGTAACCGTCATGCGTTTGACCTGATCCGCAAGCACCGCGATGAGCTGGCGCTGGTTTTTGTTGAAGGGGTGCAGAGCTCCAATCCGCAGAGCGGCAGTGGCGAATTCCTGCGTGAGCTCGCCGACGTGTGCCGGGAGAATGGTGTGCTCTTCGGCATCGATGAGGTTATCACCGGCTTTCGGGTGGCCTACGGTGGTGCCCAGCAACGGTTTGGTGTGAAGCCGGATATCGCCACCTACGGCAAGGTGTTGGGTGGTGGATTGCCGGTGGGTGGCATTACGGGTCGGGCTGATCTGATGAACTGTTTTACCGGGCTCGCTGCGGAACGTGGCGTATTTTCCGGTGGCACCTTTTCAGGTAACCCGCTGACGATGGAAGCCGGGCGCGCGATGGTGACGCACCTGCGTGATCATCCGGAGATCTATCAGCGCATCGATGCCATGGGTGATCGGTTGGCTGCGGCGATCAACGACTACTGTGAAACCAACCAGATACCGGCGCAGATGAAGAACGTCGGCGGCATGTTCCACATGTTCTTCCAGCGCAAATCGGTGAACTCGAGCCGCGATGCCAACAAGGTCAACGTCAGTGCGCAGAAGGCGTTTTACCTGCACGCACTCAACCGCGGGGTGCTGGTTCCCGGCACCCAGCGCGCGTTTCTGTGTGCTGCGCATTCGGATACGGATATCGACCATATGATCGATGTGTTCTGCACGTCACTTGCAGACGTACGCAATGAAGGTATCTTCTGACCCGCAATCTTCTCAACCTGCATTCACCCTCTGGAGATGACCATGGCCCGATTGACCAAACTGCCCCCGGAACAGTGGGATCCGGAGCTGCGTGCGATGACCCGGCCCGAAACGGCCAGTGATCTCGAACAGGGACTGACGCGGTTTTTTGCGCACACCCCGGCGATGGCCAAGGGCCTGTTCGGTTTTGGTGGCGCACTGAAGATCAACCGGACGCTTCCTGAAAAACTGATTGAACTCGTCAGGCTGCGCGTGGCGTTTTTTAACCAGTGCCGCAGCTGCATGGCCATCCGCTACACCACGCCGATTAATGATGGCTGCACCGAAGATCTGGTGTGTTCACTCGAGCGCCCGGAGGAAGCGGAGAATCTCACCCCAGCTGAAAAGATCGCCATCAAATACGGCGAGCTCATGGCGACGGACCACCTGCGCATTGACGATGCCATCTACGATGAGCTGCGCAAGTACTACACCGAAGCGCAGATTGTGGAACTCGGCATGAACGTCGCGTTCTTCGTCGGCTTTGGCCGGCTCGCCGCAACCTACCACATGGTTGAAGAACTACCGGAAGCCTTCCAGACCGCAGGTATCGTTTCCCCCTGGAACAATGACCGGGTGGTCGTGCGCTGAGGGCTGGTTTCCAACCGACAAGGTTCGTGAAACAACCAGGCGTTCACGCGGGAACTGACACTTAAGCGGCGCCCGCGCTTCTCTCCTTGCGCGCCCTTTCAGCCGATCTACTTTTTCACCGTAAAGAAGTCTGCTCGCGGCGTCATGGTCGAGTCGTATACCGGTTCTTCGATATCGACGCGGTACTTCGCGGTGGCGGCGCCGGTGATGCCGTATGAACCGAGGTGGTTGCGCATGTTGAGGTACCACTCGCACTTGAAGTGTTCAGCGAGGCTGGCTTCGGATTCCCAGCGTTCGAACACGCGGATGCGGCCGGGGATACGCGGATCGGGGCACCAGTCATAGTCGAGGCAGCCCGGTTCGGTGAGTGCACCTTCGATCAGGGGCCGAGCGGTCTCGAGAGCGGGCGCGACGTTCTGTGGCGGCATGTCGATGGTGCCGGAAATGATGATGCGGGTGGGCATGGATACTCCGTGATGAGTCTGTGTATGGTCTTGTTAACGATGTTCGTTGGTGGTTTCGAGTGTGCCTACTTTCGCCCTTGCCACCAAGGTGCCGGCTGGATCGGTGAACGGGTTTCCCATTCAGCGATGTGGGCCGGCATGTCTTTCGGTAAAGGCGTATTCAGGGTTCGGGGCAGCGGTGAGGCGCCCTCAACCGGATCGAGCCACTCCATTTGCATGCTCTCGATGTTGGCATCATAGGGCTGATTCCGATGATAGTCCGCATCCTGGTGCGTGAAGAAGCCTGGTTTGCCGGTGAAGGAGAGAAAGGCGTACCAGGTGAGGGGTTCCTGCCCCTTCCAGTATTCGTAGCGGATCACTTCGGTTTCGTATGTCAGCGTGTTGTCGACGAGCTCAGTGATCATCTCTTCGAACGGTTGTTCGCGACCGGCACGTACCTTGAGGCGAACCATCAGTGTGGCCATTGATTACAGTCTCCGTGCCTGATTGATGAGCTGGTCCCAGTGCCCGTGTCGATACACCGTAAAGGAACCGTTGGCGGAATCCCGGTCATCGTAGGCGATGCAATGGTCCGGCGAGATCCAGAATCTTGCGACGTGCAGCGCACCGGACTGGGCGGCAATCCAGGGTTTCGCCGAAACGATCGGCAGGCCATCCATCACGATGGGCCCGTGATCAGGAAACGTGCACTCTACCAGTCGCTGTTCATGGCAGCGGTAGATCACTGCATGGCGTTCGTTTATGGAGTAGACGTACTCGACTTCGCCTGACTCGGTGAGGCGAACTTCGTCGGGATCGCCGATGGACAGCAGAATGGCCTCGTGTGCGACGGAGAAGGGTAGTCCATTCACCGCCGCGCCGGGGGTGATTCTCACAGGAAAATGACGATTGCCCAAACTGCTGCCACTGCCATGACGATCACAGTGCCAAAGGCGCCGAGCAATCTCGGAATGCTCTGAATCGTGTCAGCCTTGAGGCCCATGGCATGCAGGACTCGCGCGACGACAAGTCCGGCTCCCATGCTGTGCATCGCGGTTGCGCCGACTCCGTGCATCTCGAGAAGACCGAGGGTGATCAAGATCATCGGCACCCATTCGATGAAGTTGCCATGGCGGCGCATGGCCACGTGCAGCGCTGGCATTCCGCCGTCGCCAATCGAGATTCCGGCCTTCCCTCTAATCGTGCCTGCCCCAAGACCCAGAACAATGGCCATGAGGCTCAGAATTCCGGCGTAAAGCAAAGTAATTGTCGGCAATGTGCTCATTTGTCCCTCCCCCGACGGACGTTTGTGTCGTATGGATATTCGGTCCCGGGATGGCCGGCAAGCAAGCCTTTTTGTACACTGCCGCGCTGCACAAAAAACTACCGGCCAAAGGCATGAAGATCGAATTTTCGCCGCAGGATGAACAATTCAGAGCAGAAGTCCGCGGCTTCCTGGATGCAAAACTCTCTCCGGAAATGCGGGCCGAGGCGAAGAAGACCACAACCGTATTCGCCGACAAGGATCTCGCCATGAAGTGGCAGCTGATCCTTCTGGAAAAAGGCTGGGCGGTGCCGAGCTGGCCTGAGGAACACGGTGGCCCGGGCTGGAGCATCACCCAGAAGTACATCTGGAACGAAGAAACTGCCAAGGCCGGTGCACCCGGGGTGATTCCGCTTGGCTTGCGGATGCTTGCGCCAGTGCTTTTCAAATACGGCACTGAAGAGCAGAAGGCGTACTACCTGCCACGAATGCTGACCGGTGAGCACTACTGGTGTCAGGGGTATTCCGAGCCGGGTTCCGGATCGGATCTTTCCAGCCTCAAGACATCGGCTGTAAAGGACGGTGATGACTACATCGTCAACGGCACCAAGATCTGGACGACGCATGCCCAGTTTGCAGATCACATATTCTGTCTGGTGCGCACCAATCCGAACGTTCGACCCCAGGCGGGCATCAGCTTCCTGCTGATTCCTATGAACCTGCCCGGCATCAAGGTTGAACCCATCATCACGATGGCAGCAGACCATGAAGTGAATCAGGTCTTCCTCGACGATGTACGGGTGCCGCAGAAAAATCGTGTTGGGCCGGAGAACGAAGGCTGGACCCTCGCCAAGTATCTGCTCGAGTACGAGCGGGGCGGTGGTGCCGCTTCGGCCGGTCTCAAGGTATCGCTGGCGGAGCTCAAGTCCATCGCTGTCAAAGAGCGTGATGACGGTACCCGCTTGATCGACGATCCGGGGTTCAACGGGCGCATCAGTGACCTGGAGATCCGTATCCAGGCGCTTGAGTTCGCGGAGCTCGTAACACTCTCGAAGCTGTCGAAGGGTGAAAGCCCCGGCGCGGGATCGTCACTGGCCAAAAACACATCGGTTGAACTCAACCAGCAGCTCAATACGCTGAAGATGGAAGCCATTCACTACTACATGCTGCCTCACGCCAACCTGATTTCGCTGAACGGCCACAACGACCCCTGGGTGGGGCCGGGTTATGCGGAGACGGTCACGGCGCGTTATCTCAATGCGCGCGCAGCATCGATCTTCGGTGGTGCAAAAGAAGTGCAGAAAAACATCATCGCCAAGACCGTCCTCGGTCTCTGAGCGATCCCCCATCCATCCAGTCACAGAACTGATCCGCAGGGAGCATTGTCATGAGCCCCGCCAGAGTCAATCGCAGTGGTCTTGCAGTTGCCGCCGAACTGGATGCGCTGGTGAAGGACAGGATTGCCCCAGGCACGGGCGTCTCAGTCGATGCGTTCTGGGCGGGTTTTGCCAAGACGCTCGATGTGCTTGGCCCGGTGAACCGGCAGCTGCTCGCCCGCCGGGATGAAATGCAGGCGAAGATCGATGGGTGGCACCTTGACCACAAAGGTAAGGCGCATGATGCGTTGGCCTACAAGGCGTTCCTCAGGGAGATCGGCTATCTCGTGGAGCCCCCTCCAGCGTTTCGTATCGACACAGCCAACGTTGATGCGGAGATTGCCTTGATGGCAGGGCCGCAGCTGGTGGTGCCGGTGATGAATGCGCGTTACGCGCTCAATGCCGCAAACGCACGCTGGGGGAGTTTGTACGATGCGTTTTACGGCACCGATCTGATCCCGGAATCCCCCGGTCGCGAGAAAGGCGGCAGTTATAACCCGGCACGCGGCGAGCTGGTGGTTGCGGAAGCAGCCAAGGTTCTTGATGAGACGTTGCCGCTCGATGGTGCGAGCCATATGGAAGTAACCGCCTACCTGCTGGCTGAAGCCAACGGCCGTTTTTCGCTGCGGGTGCTTACCTCGGATGGTGGCAATACCGGTCTCTCTGATCCTGCACAGTTCGTCGGTGTTGTGAATCCGGACAATCCGTCCGCGTTTCTGTTTGTTCACCACGGCTTGCATCTCGAAATCCAGATCGACCCGAAGAGCTCCGTAGGAGCAGCCCATCCCGCCGGTGTGAAGGATGTGATCCTCGAAAGTGCGGTCACCACCATTCAGGACTGCGAAGATTCGGTGGCGGCGGTGGATGCCGAGGACAAGTGCATCGTCTACAGCCACTGGCTTGGACTGATGAAGGGTGACCTCGCCGAAGTGATGGAAAAGGGTGGCCGCGCCATTACCCGCAAACTCAATGCAGATCGGGAATACACCGGTGCTGACGGCAAGCTTCTGGTGTTGCCCGGTCGTTCGCTCATGCTGGTGCGCAACGTTGGCCATTTGATGACATCCGATGCCGTGCTCGACGCGCAAGGCCGCGAGGTGCCGGAAGGGTTCCTCGACGGATTCGTCACTTCGCTTTGCGCCATCCACGATCTGAAGGGTAGTGGGCCGCTTCGTAACTCGCGTACCGGCAGCGTCTACATCGTCAAACCGAAAATGCATGGTCCCGAAGAAGTAGCGCTCACCGTTGCACTCTTCGGCCGGATTGAAGAAACCCTCGGCCTTGCCCGCAACACACTCAAGGTCGGCATCATGGACGAAGAGCGGCGCACATCCGTGAACCTGCGCGCCTGCATTCACGCTGCACGCGAGCGGGTTGTGTTCATCAACACCGGCTTTCTTGATCGCACCGGTGATGAGATCCATACCAGCATGCAGGCCGGTGCCATGTTGCCGAAAGAAGAGATCAAGTCGCAGCCCTGGATCGTTGCCTACGAGAATGCGAATGTTGATGCAGGTCTGGCTGCCGGATTCCGCGGCAAGGCACAGATAGGCAAAGGCATGTGGGCGAAGCCCGATGAAATGAAGGAGATGCTCAAGGCCAAGATCGGTCATCCAAAAGCCGGAGCCAATACCGCCTGGGTGCCTTCACCGACTGCGGCAACCCTGCATGCCTTGCACTATCACCAGGTGAGTGTGGCGAGTGTGCAGCAGGAGATCGAACACAGAACGGCCGCTAGTGTGGATGAAATCCTGCGGATCCCATTGGCAGCGGGTCGCAACTTCTCTACCGAAGAAGTGCAGAAGGAACTCGACAACAACGCCCAGGGAATTCTTGGCTACGTCGTACGTTGGATTGATCAGGGTGTGGGCTGCTCCAAGGTGCCGGACATCCACAACGTGGGCCTGATGGAAGACCGCGCCACACTGCGCATCTCCTCACAGCACATCGCCAACTGGTTGCACCAGGAGATCTGTTCAGAGGCACAGGTGCTGGAGACTCTCAAGCGCATGGCGCGGGTGGTGGATCAACAGAATGCCGGTGATGCGGCCTACCGGAACATGGCCCCCGACTATGCGGGCAGTGTGGCCTTCCAGACCGCATGCGACCTGGTCTTCAAAGGTCGGGAACAGCCAAACGGGTATACCGAACCGGTGTTGCACCGACGGCGCCGGGAAGCCAAAGCGCGTTTCGGTTCCGCCTGACATAGATCGATCAAGATAACCTCCTGACGCAGACCTGAGGTCTGGGGATTTCATCCGTCATTTCTTCTTGGGGGCATACCGCTGCGGTGGGATTCTGCCCGCATCGAATTCTTGCGGAGCCTCTCATGATCACCCTCACCGTGAATGGTGAAGTGCACCAGTTTGACGGCGACCCCTCAATGCCGCTGCTCTGGTACTTGCGCGATCTCCTGGATCTCACCGGCACCAAATTCGGTTGTGGCATTGCCCAGTGTGGTGCCTGTACGGTGCATGTGAGCGGTGCCCCTGCGCGTGCTTGTCAGATGCTCATGGCGGCGCTAGAAGATTCTAAGGTCACGACCATCGAAGGGCTGCATCCTCAGGGTAGCCACCCAGTTCAATTGGCATGGCGGGAAATCGATGTCCCGCAATATGGGTTCTGCCAGTCAGGACAGATCATGCAGGCTGCGCATCTGGTAGCTGGTAAGTCCAGCGTCACGGATGAGGAAATCGATGCGGCGATGTCCGGGCATCTCTGCCGCTGCGGAACCTATCCGCGGATCCGCAAGGCGATTCATCGTGCGGTGGAGTTGTCATGAATCATTCGGGCCTTCCCTGGTCAGCCGGAAGAGCAGGGGATCGTTCTGCAGAATCGTCCCGTCGATCTTTCCTCAAGCTCTTGTCGTTGAGTGGGCTGGTTATCGCCATACGCCTAGGCGGGGTGCGTCGGCTCGATGCTGCCACAGTCGCCAACACCGGTAGCACCGCGGTGCCCTGGTCTCCTGCCGCGTATGTACGTGTCGCGGCGGATGGTCTGGTGACGATCATCTGTCATCGTTCGGAAATGGGGTAGGGTATTCGCACCACCATGCCGATGATCATTGCCGATGAGATGGAAGCGGACTGGTCCCGATGTGTGGTTGAACAGGCCGAAGGTAATGAAGACCGCTACGGTTCCCAGAACACCGACGGCTCGACGAGCATTCGCAACTTTTTGCCGAAATATCGCGAGGCGGGTGCTGTGGTAAAGGTGTTGATGCAGCAGGCAGCGGCCCGCACATGGAAGGTGCCGGTTGCAACTGTCCGTGCACGAGCCCATACGGTGGTGCACACCACAAGTGGGCACACCCTCGGGTTTGGTGATCTGGTGGAACTCGCTCGGCAGTTGCCGATGCCAGAGGCAGGCAAGCTTGTCTTCAAGTCCCCTGAAGACCGTCGTTGGCAAGGCAAGAGTATGCCGTCCATCGACCTGGTACCGATGACCACAGGCCGGTCCGTTTATGGGG
>VGVE01000086.1 GCA_016874135.1 Gammaproteobacteria bacterium
TGGTTGTAATACCCGTCAATGCCAACTCTTTCGGCAAGTGACCCTGATGCGTTCGGAACATCCGCTCGCTTCGACCCCGCGCCTCAGGTGAATACGCCGGAATCAGCTCGATGCCCAGTTGCTGCATTGCCCAGCCAAACTGCGTCAGGTGGTTCTTATCCACCTTATCGCCCGCTTCCGGGGTGGCCCAATAGTGGGCTCCGCGATCCGTGTATACAGGCTGCAAAACAGCCCCTCTGCGGCGTTTACGACCAATACGCCTTGCATACTCGACACCGTTCCTTCCTCATCCACAAACTGCATCGCGTAGTGCCGGTTCGTCGCATCGTCCATCGTCACGATCAGATCCCATGACTGATCCGGCAACCATTCGTGGGTGCTGCCGTCCTGCTGCAGCATCATGCACGGCAACGGCGCGGGCTCCCGACGGCGTCGATGTTTGCCACGGGCTTTGCTTTTTTTCATCACTTCGGCGTGCTGCAGGATGTTCTTCACCCACGTATAGCTCCGCTCGCCGCCTTCTTGCCGATACCACGCGTGGAAGTGCTTGACGTTCCAGCCCGGATACCGTGTTTGGTAACGATCCACGAGTGCCATCACCTCATCCACCGGCGCTCGGCGGTGGGAAACCTGTTCGATGCGTTTGTCGATCAGTCCCTCCATACCGCTCCCTTCATAACGGTCGATATAGCGCCGAAATGTCCGTTCGCACACGCCGATCAGCCTGGCCGCTTCCTCCTGCGTCAGCCTTTCTTCGGTCCATCCGCCAAACGCTTCTTCGAACCTCATCTTCCGAATCTCCTGTAGCACCTTTGCCCGTTTCATCCGGCACCTCCTCGCTGCCACTGAAACCGGACAAATCACCTGCTGCAAACCCGGACAGAGTATTTGCTCCCTACAGCAGGATTCCCTGGCGTAGACAACCGACTCTCATTCCACCAAGATAAGATTCATATGGTGGGTTGAATGGTGGAATGAAAATCCGGGTAGGAAGTGCAATGCAGAATCTGCTGAGTGCAAGTCAGGTGGAAAATTTCACCACTCGTGGGAAGTATGCAGACGGGGGCAATCTGTACCTGCAGGTTCAGGTCCAGAAAAAGGGTCGGGTAACCAGGAGTTGGGTGTTCAGATACATGGCGGCCGACGGTCGCAGACGAGAAAAGGGTTTGGGGTCGTGCGCGGATGTATCGCTTGCCGAGGCGCGAAGTAAGGCAGCAGCCTGTCGGGAGATGGTGCGGGACGATCTGGATCCCATTGAGGAATTGCAACGGCAGTCGAAGGCTTTCAGGCAGGTAGCGGCGTTGGCGTTCAAAGAAACGCAAGCTGGCCCGAGCAAGCGATCTAGGCAGGAGTTAAAGAGCGATCATACTCGCACGGTGGTGCTCGATGCCGCGCTCGAGTGTTTCGGTTTGCTGCCGCATCCGGAAGTGACCATCGCAGTGGTCGCGGAACGCGCTGGCGTCTCCAAGGGAGGAATCCAATACCATTTCCCTTCACGCCGTGATCTGCTTCGTGAGGCAGTAAATCGCTTGTTCGAGCGAAGACTTCAAGCATACAGGAGTGACTTGGACAATGTTCCCTATGGTACCGCCGTAACGGATTACATAATTGACAAACATTGGAAACACCTGTCGGAGCCTGAGTTCCGTATCTACCAGGAACTGCTCTTGGCAAGTCGTTCCAATCCGGAACTCAGACGCCTTCTCGTGCATCGCTACAAAGCGTTCATGAGGGAATGGAACCACCTGTCACTGACCTCCTTTGGCTGGAACCAGGCAGATCCCGAGGTTGGCATACTTGGTAGTATTGCCCAGTACCTGATGGATGGTATGGCGTATGGCTGGTCCGCCGGACAGTTGAACCTAGGAGAAGTCGGCCCGTTGCTCGATTTCGTGAAGAGTCTCATGCGACAAGGTATGCGAAGTTCGTCCACCAGCCAGATTGTCCATCCAGTCACTGAGTCGTCCTAGTCGGCAATTCGCCGCCTCGAGGGTAGTGGGTAACGCAAGTCAGCGGTTGAAGATGGATTGAATCCTCTCCTCGTGTGCACTCCCCTTGCGAGCAATTGACAGGCGGTGGGGTCGCTGATATAAAAAAAGCTGTATGTACTTATTTATCTGAAGAACCTCAGCATCCCGCTCGCAAACAAATATGCAGTAACGGCGGAGATAAAACACGATCCTGTCAGTGATCGTTTGTAGAGGTTGATCGTCGAGGGAGATCGTTGGAGAGGGAGGATTTCGCGGTTTTTGGACCTAGTTAACTGGGGAGCGGTCATGTTCATTCATACAGTTAAGTCTGTCGCGGTAGCGATGGTCATAAGCACTGTTTGTTCAGTCTCAGCACTGGCGGAGGATGCGCCGAAAGCAGAACAACCTGGCGCGTCTTTACAAAAAATTGAAGAAATCGTCGTCACCGCCCAAAGACGGGAGCAGTCGATCGCGGACGTGCCCCAATCTGTTCAGGCATTGACGGACGAGTTCCTGCAAGAAAACGGCGTCAAAAGTCTTGACGGTGTCATCGACCTGATACCGGGTGCAAGTCAGGTCTCGGGTATCTCTGCCGCGAGTACCGTCTACCAGATCCGCTCAATTTCACCTTCCGAAGGTATTGGAGACTCCACCGTCGGTTATTACGTTGATAACCTGGCTTTCTCGATGCCCGCGTTGTCCTATGCTCCGGCAATCGACTTTTTCGACATCGAGCGGGTGGAGGTACTGAGAGGGCCTTCCGGCACCCTGTATGGCCTTGGTTCTCTTGGTGGCACCGTGAAAACCATCACGAAGGATCCGGATTTCGAAGGTATTGCAACCGAGATCAAAGCGAGCACTGCGTTGTCGGATGATGCTGACCCCAGCTACACCGGCGACGTGATGCTGAATGTACCGTTGATCGAAGACAAGCTTGCCGTGCGTGGTGTAGTCAACTACCGCAAGCGTGGTGGCTATGCCGAGATCATTCCTTACGGGAAAAAGAACGGCAACCCTACCGAGCGCACAACAGCGCGCCTGAAGGTTTTGGCGCAACCGACTGAGGAACTGAGCCTCAAGCTTGCCTACTGGAACATGCACTCCCGTCAGGAGTATATCGACCGGGTCACCTTCTTCGACCCGCCGCGTATAGACAATACCGCCGGTAGTGGCAATTCGGACTATGACTTCGTAACCGGGGATATCGAATATGATCTTGGCTTTGGCGTATTGCAGAGTACGACCGGATATACGAAGGCAAAGCTTCGCGATAACAACAATGGGGCAATTGCTCTGCCGGTTGGCAAGTTCGAGTCCAAAATCGAGCATGACACGGAGGTTTGGAACCAGGATTTGCGTTTCTCGGTGGAGGCTCTGGATGGCAATCTGAATTACATCGTAGGTTTTTTTTACCAGGACGCGGAAACGGTGGGTGGCCAGGATGTGCTGCTGCCGACAAACATTCAGGTTCCTGGCAACGTGGGTCTCGACTCGCGCAACGACAATTCGACCGAAAGCAAGTCCTGGGCGCTTTACAGTGAAGGCACTTATACGCTGCCGAACGTGCCCGTCGACATTACCGTGGGCCTGCGTTACTACAAGGAAGAGCGGACGTTTGACCAGAACAGCAGTCTGCGTTTGCTGCAACTTGGCGTCTTCATCCCGACCATCGGTGTAAGCGGTTATAAAGAGGACGCACTGACCCCGCGTTTCAATGTTGCCTGGCGTCCGACGGATAACGGCATGTTTTATCTGTCCGCAGGCAAGGGTTTCCGAAGTGGAACCATTAACTCAACTTCACTCGTAAATGCTGCCAATGCCGGTCTTGGTAGCAACTTCAGCCCCTTGAATGGGCCTGATGAACTGTGGAATTACGAACTCGGTACAAAGTGGTCGTTTCTGGACGGTGCGCTTGATGTAAACGCCGCTGTCTATTACATCGACTGGAGCGATGCCCAGGTCGCGATCTCTCCTGTCGCCCAGTTCATCGTCGTACCGATGGGTGATGTGGAAGGCAAGGGCCTTGATCTTGAAGTCGTCTGGCGGACCCCAATCGATGGCCTTACGCTCGCCGCGAGCGGCAATATCAACGAGACCGAGTTGAAAAACGTGGATCCACGAATACAAGCGAGTACCGCGCCGCGACTGGCATATATGAAGAATGGCAACCAGCTTGTTGCCACGGTAAAGGAAACGCTTGCGACGGTGCTGAACTACGAGCGACCGCTTGGGTATGAGGACTGGAACCTGAATTTCAACCTTCGGTACGCGTACCGTGGCAAACAGCAGAGCCCTTACGACGGTCGATATACCGGGGACCTGGATCTGGTATACACACGGCTTTCTGTGGGTAATGAGCGATACGAATTTGAGCTGTTTTCCGACAACTTGACCAATGACAAAGGACCTATCAGCGTTCCGGGTGGGCAGCACACCGTTCCTTATCCCCGGACGATCGGCGTGGGTGTTCATGCACGTTTCTGATCGGAAGCGCTTCAGAAACTGAAAAAAGACGGTGTGATATGGCGCGAATAGAAGCTGAAATTCTCAGCCGAAGGCAAGATCAGACTCCGGCGGCGGAGCGTCCCGCTGCACTCTTCCTTCCGCGAAAACCGATTCCGAACATAGGCCTCGAACGAATTGATGGCCAGCGATTCTACTCGCCAGAATTCATGGCTCTGGAATGGGAGAAAATCTGGACAAAGACCTGGCAAATTGGCGTTCGCGAGAGCGATCTGCCCGAGGTCGGATCATTTCAGATTCATGAACTCGGTAAAGAGAGTTTCATCTTCGTCCGCGGAGAGGATGAGTCGATTCGTGGTTTCTATAACGTCTGTCAGCATCGTGGCAACCGACTCTGTACGGTGGAATACGGACAGATGAAGGCCTTCACCTGTCCCTTTCACGGTTGGCAGTGGAATATCGATGGCTCATTGAAAAAGGTGGCCGATCCGCAGTTTTTCCGTCAGTTTGCCCAAGGCATACCGGAGGCTGAACTGGGGCTGACGCCACTTAACACAGCACGTTGGGGAGGCTGGGTCTGGTTCAACATGAACCCCGCGGCGATTCCGCTTCGAGAATACCTTGGTGAGCTTGGTTCACATCTTGAGTCCTATGACTTCAGTGACTACCAGTTGATCGACTATCAAACCTTCGAGTGGGGGGGCAACTGGAAGCATGCGGTGGATGCATTCAATGAGAGCTACCACTTTCAGGCGCTTCATCCGGATATGGTGGAGTTCGGAGAAGGTCATGACATTCCAATTGAACTGGTAGGCATTCACAGCCGTATGTTGAACTTTGGGGGTACGGTGAGTGAAGTTCTTGCCGAGCGAGACAGAATGACTCCGCTGCGTGTTCGAATGATGGAAAACAGGCTTGGCGTTCGGAATGAGCAATATCAAGGCTCTGCTTCTGACGTGCATCATGAGGTCTTGCGTTACAAGCGCGCCATGCAGAACGACACCTATCTTCCCTACAGGAAGATGAATGATGAGCAACTGGCACATCAGTACCATTACACCTTCTTTCCGGCGGCTACCTTCACGCAAAAACCCGAGGCAGGAAACGTCTTCCGTTACAGGCCTCATGCGACGGATCCGAACCGTTGCTACTATGATTTTTTCATCCTGGTTCGCAATCCCCCGGGGACCCCGCTGCCGGAGTACGAACACCGTGTTCACAAGCACGGCGCTTCGCCGGTCTATGCCAAGGCGCTTGAGGGTACTTTCGACCCAATTCTCTCGAACGTGCTTCAACAGGATGGCTCGAATATGGAGACGATGCAGGAAGGGGTTAAATCAGACTCCTTCAAGGGCATGATTCTCTGTGATCAGGAAGTGCGCCTGCGACACTTTCATCAGACCATCGACCGTTTCATAAGCGGTGAATATTCGGTTGATGCTGGCGCGCGGAATCGAGCGCCGACGTCCGGGCTCATCCAGAGCGTACCAACCTGACGGGGCAAGAGACACCATACGGGTACCAATGTGTCGCAAGGTACGAGGAACTGCCTGATGCCGGATATCTGACGACCCAGGTCGGGGAATACTCGGTACTTGTCGCCAAATTCGCAGACGGGGTTTTCGCCATCGAGAATCTCTGTAGTCATGCTCGAAGTCAATTAGTCGGCGGCCGTTTTCGACTGGGGCGGATTTCTTGTCCTTTACATGGAGTGATTTTCGATTTCCGTACCGGATCGGTTCTGGGCGGCACACTGACGACGGTGGCATTGCGCACCTTTGCGACCAGCGTTGTGGACGGAGTGGTCTGCATTAACTCTGTACCGAATGATTGCTGAAGGGTCGTTCAATGGAGCCCTGTCCCTGCCGCCCTAGAGACCCATGGGAAATGTTTACGGTGACTAGGAGCCTGAGCGCGGGACATCGACGGGCCTCACCGACACCTGCGATGTGGCGCCCGGTCGCATTGCCTCACCTGAAAGGATCCTGAAAGCGGCCTTGTTGCATCAATTCATTTACCCCCGGCGAATGCGTACCCGGGTCGCGGGCTCGAGCTAGGGTCGGACATACCTTGCGGGCGATAAAGCGGCAGTCTGGCTTTGTACAGTCGCACTTCAAGGGCTTGGAGAAGAATGCGGATCACCTGTTCGAGAACTGCACCCTCGTGAATCTGTTAGTCGCCACGAAGGTGCTGTTATGGCGATTCCAGCAGGTGCCGTAGAGCGTATGGGCCTGAATGACGGGTATCGGTCGCTCAATTCGGTCCGTAGTTTTTTGTCTGCACCCAAAAAGCGGATAAGCCGGCATGAAAAAGTTCAGATTGCAGTAGAATGCTCTCGTTTCTGTGGACAATCAGGCAATGCATGGGGAAACGCTGATGGCGAAGTGCTCGACATGCGGAAGTTGAATGAGCCCACAGGAGCGACAGGTTTTTTTTCCTATCGAAAATACCGTGAGCTCGACTTCTTTCCTGAAGGGGGACTGCGCTGGCTGCTCATATGCATCATCGTCTGGATTTTCTGTGTCGAGCAACTGGAGCGTCTGAAGATCGGTTCGGTCTTGCCCTATGTCTTCGACGACTTTGGTGTGGGTCTGCGGGATTGGGGTAACCTTGGCATGTTGGGGGCCGTTGCTTCCTCGATTGGGGCCATAACGATGAGCAATGTCGCCGAACGTTTTGGGCGATATTGGTGCATCGTTTTGTCACTATTGGCGATGACCTGCATTTCGATAGCCATGGCATTCGCTGATAACTGGCGCATGATCAGTGTCCTGTACATCGCCGCGTCCTTTGTAATCTCGAGCGCAGGTCCGGCCACTCATGCCGCGCTTCGCGACTTGACCCCGCGACTCGGTCGAGCCTATGCCTTTGGCCTGCTTTCCATGGGAATTACCGGCGGAGCCTTGCTGTCGACTTCTACGACGGCGCTAACTCTGCCGATATGGCCGGGTTGGCGGCCGCAATTCTGGCTTGCCGCCATCGTTGGAGCTCTCACGTTTCTACTGGCCCTGTTTTTTTATCGTGATCTCAGCGCTCGAGTGCGGGCTCAAATCATCCAGGGCGTTGGTGCTGGCGCCATGCGGGGTCCTTTGGTTCAGCAGCACGATCCTGCTGTAAACCACAGGGACGGCCTCAGGATCTATCGCGACTGGCGTACATGGGTGTTATGCACGTCAATGTTATTCTGGGCAATTACCTATGTGGGTGTGGCGATGTACGTGCCGCTGTTCCTCGTGCAGGAGCACCGCGTCGGTGTGGCTTCTGCTGCAAACCTGACGGCAGCGTTTTTTGTTGTCTTTACTTTTTCGCTGCTGGGCTCCGGTTGGCTTTCTGACAGACTTGGTCTACGCAAGATCATGACGGCGATTGGAGGCGTAGCCACCGGTACGGGTTTCGTTGTTCTGAGTTTGCTTCCGCAGGGTACGAACCAGATCGTGCTTGGAAGCCTGTTTGCGTTTCTCGGGTTCACTGCCGGCTTCATCTATCCCGCTTTTTGTGCGCTGTTGTCTGAACACGCAGAGGAGATCAGTCCCTATGCGGTAGCGAGGGCTTTCGGAATCATGAATGTTGTTTCGCAGTTGGGTATCTTCGTGTTGAACCTCGCGGTGCCATGGGTACGAGAGACTTATGGCTGGAAGGCATGGATGCTTACATCGGGTGTGCTATGTCTTGGCATTGCCATCTCGATCTCGTTCGGGCGTGGTCCCTGGTTGCGATCTGCCGGCGATCAAATGCAACCGCGTCAGTCACCACTCCGCCCTGTCGTTTCATGATCGCGATCGCATCCTGCCGGGTCTCGCTGATTTGTCGTCATCGGGTGGCCTAGACCAGTGCCACAACGCAGCACTGAGGAACAACGTCAGCAGGGCTTTGCCTTCGAAGGTGTGAGCACGCGGGTAAAAAGGGGGCCTTGTAGTCAGGCGAGGTTGACAGTGAGTGTTAACCGGCAAGGCAACCAACAGCACCGCTGTACACCGCGGATTGCTTGGATGGAGGCGAACTCCACCCAGTCGGTTTGCAAACTTCAACCACAGGATCACCAGTCGAAGCCGGTGCCGCAGGATGGATGGCAGGTGCTTCAATCCCAGCCTGGATCTTCACCTTCCAGGCTGCGATCACTCGCCGGCTCTTCATCAGGAGGCAGGCTCGAGCGAAAGTCGAGAGTGGGTGCAGTACCCATCACGGTGCCGTTGCGCTCAAGATCTCGCGCTCGTTTTAGCGTGTCGCGACCGAAGCGTGAATTGAGTTTGTCGAGTGTGGTTTCGAGTCTGTTCTGGCGCGGTGGCTCCGCGAACAGATCGAGCTGCGTGTCTGCTTCCACCGCGGCCAGATCAAACGCCGCGAGACCCACGAGCCGAAATGGTCCAAATCGGATCATCTGTGCGGCGAGATTGCGGGATGCCCTGAACAGGACCTCACCAAGCTCCGTTGCAGGGTCGAGCCGCGCCTGCCGGCTGTGCAGCTGAAAACTGGTGGTCTTGAGTTTCACGCGAACGCCGCGGGCGTGCAGACGCTTGTTGCGAAGCCGGGCACTGACCCGGTCAGCGGCGCGACGGAGGTGCACTTCGATCTGCTCGGGAGTCGAGACGTCCTGTTCTAGGGTCCGTTCGGAGCCGATGCTCCATTCACGCCGCGAACTTTCGACCTGCTGGGGATCGCGCCCATTGGCCAGATCGTGAAGGTGGGTGCCGTGTTGTCCGAGTTGCAGCGCGAGTGTTCGCGGATCACTGCGGGCGAGATCGCCGATGGTCTTTAAACCGAGCGCATGCAGTCGCGCTTCCATCTTCGGCCCCACTCCCCATATCCGTTTGACGGCGAGGGGCGCGAGCCACGCTCGGGTCTCTGCATGTTCGACTACGGTCAGCCCATCGGGTTTGTGCAGGGCACTGGCGATCTTGGCGACATGTTTGGTGGAAGCGAGCCCGATGGTCACATTGAGCCCTGTCGCCTCCCGAACGGCGTCCTTGATTCTGCGTCCCATCGCTGCCGGCGGACCGAAGAGATCCTCGGCGCCACTCATGTCAATGAATGCTTCATCGAGGCTCAAGGGTTCCACACGCGGCGAGAAGTTGTCGAAGACCCGCATAATCCTCGCGGAGACTTTGGTGTAGCGTTCGAAGCGGGGCGGAACGATCACCGCGTGCGGGCAGCGGCGCATCGCTTCGGCTATCGACATGGCACTGCCACAACCAAAGGGACGTGCCTCATAACTGGCCGTCAACACCACACCACGCTGGCTGCGTGGCCCGACCAGCACCGGTTTGCCACGAAGTTCCGGGTTGTCCAGCTGCTCAACAGAGGCGTAGAAGGCATCCATGTCGGCGTGGGCGATGATGTGCGGCCACCGTGTATCGCCCGCCGTGTTCATGTTCAGTAGCCTCTGCTCAATGTCTGTTTTCGCCAGAGCGGCGTTGCGGCTCACTCCAAAAAAATTCTTGAAATTATAGCGTTTTCGCGATTTTTCTCCGAGATCCTCGACTTGCCCTGACGAAAACATCCTATCGGTCAGAGGCTCCTTAGTCGTCCGCGACCAGTACCAGCGTCCCTGTGGTGGAAAGGCTGCCGCCGGTACCGTTGACCACACAGCTCCGTGCGCGGGTTTGCTTGCCCGGATCACCGTGGATGCCATCTTCCGCGGTGCCGGACAACTGGCGCCAAGCTTCGATCAGCAGCGGCATGCCATACATCCCGCTGTGGTTGAACGAAAGCCCGCCGCCGTTGGTGTTCACCGGGAACGAACCCCCCGGAGCAGCGCGGCCATCCTTCCAGAAGAGATGTCCTTCACCGGGCCTCGCCAGCCCGAGCATCTCCATGGTGATGGCGGCAGTGATCGTGAAGGAGTCGTAGACCATGGCCATTTCCATATCCGCAGGTCCCATGCCGGCCATGGTGTAGGCAGCTTCCGCAGACTGTCGCGCCGAGGTGGCGGTGAAGTCTTCCATCTCCAGCATGTTGCCGTGGCCCATAGCTTCACCGGCCCCGGCGATCCACACGGGTCTGGTGCGCAGGCTCCTGGCGACACGTGGACTGCAGACGAGCACCGCGCCACCATGATCGGTGACCATGCAGCAGTGCAGGATGGTCAGCGGCCAGGCGATGAGACGCGACTCTTCCACCTGCTGCACGGTGATGGGCCCACCAAAGGGGTGTTTCTTTCTGCTGTACATCGCCGCGCGTGGATTGAGTGTGGCCCAGTCCCGCGACACCTTGGCGATGTGGGCATAGTCCTCGCGCCTCGTGCCATGTCGATGCATGTGGCGGACCATGGCATGGGCGTAACCGGAGGCTGCCCCAGCGAGGCCATAGGCCACGGTCATTTCGTGTGAAGGAGACTGCGTGCCACCGCCACGGGCATAGTTGCCCGCACCACCATTGCCGATCTTGCGAGCTGAATGGCCGTTCTCGCCGTGGGTGATAAGCGCCACTTCGATGATGCCGCTGTAAATCGCTGCAAGGGCGTGATGTACATGCATCTCGAAGGAGCAACCGCCCACCGCAGTGGTGTCGATGTACTTCGGCTTGATGCCGAGGTGTTCACAGAGCTCCGTGGACCAGCCGGTCGAAAACACGCCATCGATACGGGAGATGGGAATACCGGTTTGGTCGCAGACGTTACGAATGGCCTCGATGTGCAGCTGCAAAGAGGTCACCGGTGTTTCGAGGAAGCCGATCTGGTTCGATTCCGCGGCGCCGACGATGGCGGCAGCCTTGTAGAGTTGCCCTGGCATGGTCACGCCCCTCCCTGTGAACCGTCGACAACGCGCCAGAACGGGATAAAGGTCGACTCATCCGCCTGCTCGAATTCAACCTGCACTGCTGCGCCGACTCGGATCTCTTCCGGCTTCTTAGGATCCACGCCTCTCAATACGGTCAGCATTCGATCACCCTCATGAAGGTCGATGAAGGCGGTGACGAAGGGGACTTCCTGCGCCCAGCCGCCAAAAGCCATGTACTGCACGGCGAAGGTATGGATGGTGCCGCGACCGCTGGCCTCGATCCATTCCAGGTTCATCGAATGACAGTGCGGACAGATGTGGCGTGGATACCAGTGCACACGGTTACAGTCGACACAGCGTGGCAACATCAGCCTGCCAGCTTTCGTGCCTTCCCAAAAGGGCAGGGTGTGTGTGCCCTTCGGAGGAATCGGTTTGTGGTAGCTCAACGGTTTGCCTCACCTTCCCGCTTTATGTGGCATCGACTTTACCGGCTCCCTATGCAGCGGGACAGGTGGTCCGCCGAATTACGAGTCCGGGTAGCAATGGAGTGCCACCCGGCCGATGTACTTCCGGGCTTCCGGCCATGAACCGGGCCGCATGAACGGGCCGGCATGGATATCGCGATAGGGCCGTGATAGGGCGTGGCTGCTCATGAAGCTGCTGCCGCCCACGACATCCATCGCCTGGTTGACGAGGCGGATGGCACCCTGATTCACCACCCATTTGGCGATCTGGTAGTCCTGCATCAGGTCATGGGCGTCTTCGAGGGTCGGGTTCCTGAGGGTCAGAAAAACATCGGCGACACGGATGGCGGTGGCGAGTACGCTGCGACTGGTCGCGAGTTCGATGGCCATCTCGCCGACCATGTGTTGCACCCCCGTTAATGCGGCAGCGCTCCGCCCGGTGCGCTGTTGCGCGGCGAGCGCTTCCGATGTGATTTCGAACGCATGTTCACCCATGCCGAGAAACGCGGCGACGAGACAAAGTTTGCCTATGGCCCGATTGATCAGCACCCGGGTGCTTCAGCGACCCTATGGCCCGAGCTTGCGCACCGTTGCCCCGGGAACACACAAGCCATCAAAAACCACGGACTGGAATCCGATGGGGTGATCGGCGGCAGGTCGATCGATGCGCTCAATCTGTCGGTCGCCGACCTGATCGACCGCATCCGCGTCAATCTCGAACGGCTGAACTGGGCGGCGCCTGAGCGTCATGAACACGCGCTACTGGTGAATATCGCCGGCCTCACGCTGCAACTCCGAGGCGGCGGCAACATCCGCTGGACCACACGCGTCGTGGTGGACAACCCGTGGCGACAGACCCCGTATTCCGTTCCAGCATGACCTATCTGGTACTGAATCCGGACTGGACGGTGCCGCGGAACATCCTGCGCAATGACACCTTGCCGGCGATACGCAAGGACCCGGCCTACCTCACGAAACAACACACGGATGTGGTGATGGCGACGGGCCGCCCGGTCAATCCGGCCAGCATTGACTGGTTCAGCTTTGCCGGGCAGCGGGTTCCGGATTTCATCCGCCAGCGTCCCGGCCTCTGGAATGCGCTCGGGCAGGTGAAGTTCATTTCCCCCAACGACCACTTTGTGTTTCTGCACGACACTCCCGTGCGTGAGCTCTTCGCCCGCTCGGAGCGCAGTTTCAGTTCGGGGTGCATCCGCGTCGAGCAGCCGCTCGATCTCGCGGCGCTGCTCCTTGAAGACCAGCCGGGTTATTCGCGAAGTGAAATCGACACCCTGCTGGCGAGTGGCGAGAAGCGCACGGTGTTTCTCAGGGAACCCCTGCCGGTACTGCTGCAGTATCTCACCGCGGCGGAACCGGAGAGTGGCCAGTTCCGTTTTCATCGCGACATCTACAATCGGGATGCCCGGGGTGCTGGCTGCGCAGAATGCTCCGCCACCGGAGGGTTGAAGACCGGTTGCACGGGACTTACTCGACCGGGCTAATAAAGCCGCCCGTGGCGGATCGCCAGTCAGCATCCGGCTATCAGGTGCCGCGGGGATAATCGATTTGATTCGAGGCGCCCTGATTGCCCACACTTGCTGCCGGTCTGGCAAGGGGCCGAGAGGCTACGGCCCAGGATGTCCCGAATTCGTCTCAAAATCAGCTCGCTCAAGTGAGCGTGGAGAAACAAGATGGCGCTGCCGTACCCGAAACACCCGAATCTCATCGGTGGCTTTGAACCCCTTCGCACTGAGTGCGACAACCCAGATCTGGTCATCGAGGGAGAGGTGCAGCGCGTACGGGAACATTTCCTGCACGTGCAATTCCTGGTCAGCCAGTTCATGCAGAACTTCGACGTCTGGCTGACACCGCTCCTGAGTGCGCCAGCACCGAAGCTCGGTGAGCAGGGACCCCTGGTTTCGCCACCGGCGCTCTACAAGCGTGTCCTCGACTGGGTGGCTTTCACACCACTCGCCAACCCCATTGGTACACCGGCGATTGCCCTGCCGCTTTGCATGTCCGGTACCGGCCTGCCGATCGGTTGCATGTTCATGGGCCGCTGGGGCGATGAACAGACCCTGCTGAAACTCGCTTACCAGCTGGAAGAAGCGGCACCGTGGTTTGATCGTCGCCCGGTTCTGGCGGGATGATTTGCTGGTAGTGGGGAACGTTTGATGAGCAAGGCAGCGGATTGGATTAACCTCTCCGGCAAGGTGGCCCATGTCACCGGAGGTGCGCGTGGTATCGGTCGTGGCATCAGCCGCGCACTCGCGCTGGCGGGGGCAAAGGTCATGGTCAGCGACCTCAGACTCGAAGACGCACAAGCCATCGCTTCCGAAATCGGCGGCGATGCGATGGTGCTCGATGTGACGGACCGGGCCCAAGTGGATGCGGCGATGGCCGAAACCCGGAGACGGCACGGTAGCCTCGACATCCTCGTCAACAACGCCGGGGTGTATATCGGGTATGGCGGGCCGGTGCGCAGCATCACCGATGAGATGTGGAAGA
>VGVE01000087.1 GCA_016874135.1 Gammaproteobacteria bacterium
GAACATGCCCTCATCGTCATTCAGCCAGCCACATGCGCCAAGTGAGAGACAGACGAACAACAGCAGCGAATAACGAATCATGTGCACTTTCCGATCAGATCCCTTTAACGGTCACGTTGAGAAGCCGCGTTAGTTGAGCGCGCCGATTGCCCGTAGCCGGCGAAGGAGTTCAGGTCGGTTGCCTTCGGACAACTCCACCAGCGGCAGACGGATGCCGCGTTCGATCATGCCCATCTCGAGCAGCACCCATTTGGTGGGAGCAGGCGAGGTTTCAACGAACAGGATCTGATGGATCGGCTGCAGCTGACGATCCAGCTCTGCGGCAGCAGCGGTATTGCCACCGAGGAACGCATCGCAGAACTGCGCCATCTTTTTCGGCAGTACATTGGCCGTGACGGAAATCGTTCCGGTTGCACCAAGCTCCATCATGCGCAGAGTTTGCGCATCCTCTCCTGAAAGCATGATGAATCCCTGAGGCGTGACAGCTTTGATCTGTGCAATCCGCTCCGGATCACCACAGGCTTCCTTGATGCCGATTACTCCAGGAAGCGCTGCGATGCGCCCGACCGTTTCCGCCTTCATGTCACAAGCCGTACGTGGCGGAACGTTGTAGAGCACCACCGGCACATCACACTCTGCCGAGATGGCTTTATAATGCTGGTACAGACCTTCCTGAGTCGGCTTGTTGTAATACGGCGTGACGATGAGGCACGCATCGCAACCGAACTGCGCGGCAGCCTGGGTCTGATGAATGGCCTCACGGGTGGAGTTGCTGCCCGTACCGGCAATGACGGGAACCTGCTTGGCAACGATCTCGATGGTCCGCTGGATGACCTTCAGGTGTTCATCCGTATCGAGCGTCGCACTCTCACCGGTGGTGCCCATCGGCACGATACCATGGGTGCCGTTATCGAGGTGCCAGCGCACGAGTTTTTCCAGCGCCACCCAGTCCACGTCCCCATTTGCATGCATGGGCGTAACCAGGGCAACGATGCTTCCCCTTAACATGCCGATCGTCCGGGTTCGAAAAAGTGCGCGCATGGTAGCAGCCCGCGGTAGCAGCACTCCACAGCGCGGGAACCACCGCTGTTTCGTGGTGGGTCGGCGGCGAGTAATTCAGGTGGTTTTTTTCTTCAGCAGGTAACTGAAAACACCCTCGCTGGACGTGGACTCGAGCAGTCCGTGACCACTCTGGCGGGCGAAGGTTGCAAAGTCTCGAACTGAGCCGGGGTCAGTCGCGTAGACCCGAAGCAACCTCTCGGGTGGCAGCTTGTTGAGTGCTTGCTTGGCCTTGAGCAGCGGCATCGGGCAGGTGAGGCCTTTGACATCGAGAACGGTTTCGTCCATGGACCGAGTATATCCGGATTCAGGAGGCATTCAGGCCACCCATTCACTATGATCCGAGCAATGCGCATAACCCGTCTTCGCTTCTGGATTCGTCGATCGTGGTCCTTTTGGATCGCGCCACTTCTGCTCACTTCAGTGTTGCACGCAGCTGAGCCGACGCAGCCGGTCAGCCTTGACCGGGCGACGTTCAAAGCACCTGAGGATGCCGCATTCGAAGCCGACGAACCTCTGGCTATGCCAAGTCTAGGTGATGCGTCGTCGAGCATCATTTCGCCGCAACTCGAGCGCGAGATCGGTGAGAGTTTTCTGAAGCAGGTCTATGCCGGATTACCAACCAGCCGTGATCCGCTGATGAAGTATTACGTCACCGTGCACATCAGCCAGCTCGCCGCGTATTCCGATCTCGCCGACTCACTGCTACGGGTCGTACTCATCGACAACAAGGACATCAACGCCTTTGCCGCTCCGGGAGGTGTGGTTGGTGTCAACGCCGGCCTCTTCCTGAGTGCCCATGACGTCCACGAATATTCATCTGTCATCGCACATGAACTGGCCCACCTCTCCCAGCGCCACTTCGCCCGCGGTGTTGAAGAACAACGTGCCCAGACCCCGCTGACCATCGCGAGCCTTATCGCTGCAATAGCCATCGCTGCCATGGGCGGTGGTGACGCCGGCATGGCCGCCATCAGCGGCGTGCAGGCCGCGGCCCAATCAAGACAACTGCGCTACAGCCGCACACGCGAAACCGAAGCAGACCGCATCGGCCTCAATACGCTCAAACGCGCCGGTCTCGATCCGGAAGGCATGCCGCGGATGTTTGAGCGCATGCACCATGCATACCGATTCACCCGCCGGCCACCCGAGTTTCTGCTGACGCACCCGATGACGGATCGACGCGTATCCGATACGCGGCAGCAACTGCAGAACTTAACAATGTACCGAGGACAGCCTGCCAACAGCCGGTTGAATGAGCTGGACTACAGGTTGATGCGGGTTCGCACCCAGGTGAACTACGCCAAGAGTCCGGCTGGCGCGGTTGCGGTGTTTGAAAAGGCGCTGCGTGAGAACCCTGAAGACATGGCAGCCGAATACGGTCTCGCCCTGGCGCTCGGCAAGACGGGAAAAAAAGGCAAAACCCTGGCGATCACCGAATCACTGCTCGGCACGGATCCTCAGAAGATCCTCTACGTGGGTGCACACGCCGAGTCGCTGATCGATGCCGGTGAACCTGATCAGGCCGCGCATCTCCTGAGCCATCACCTGGTGCTCAATCCTGACAACACGCCTCTGTCGGTGCTGTACGCGCGCGCCCTCAGCGCGGACAACCGCCACCGAGAAGCGCAGACAGTCCTCGAACGACAAAGCCTCGCCAATCCGCGTGACATCGACATCTGGTATGAACTCGCTGAAACCGCGGGCCTGGCTGGGGACGTGATTGCAGTACATCGCGCCCGCGCGGAGTTTTTCGCGCTGCACGGTGGCTACAGCCGTGCGATCCAGCACCTTGAGTACGCGCAGCGTCTTATCAGTCGGTCCGATGAACGGCTGCGTGCACAACTCGATCAACGCATCATGGATCTGCGCACCGAACTACGCACGGCGCAAGCGGGTTAGGCTTTCGAAAAGTTGAAATCCAGCATGCGGTTGAGTGGCACCATCGCCCGCTTGCCAACGGCAGGATCCACCTGAATTTCATTTGCGAGCATCAGTGCTTCAGAGCGCAGCGTATCTGCCAGCACCTGTAGGTGGTTCATCGCCATCCATGGACAGTGCGCGCAACTCTTGCAAGTGGCGCCATCGCCGGCGGTCGGTGCTTCGACGAAGCGCTTGCCGGGATTTTTCTGCTTGAGCTTGTGGAACATGCCTTTGTCGGTGGCGACGATGAATGTGGTATGAGGCAGCTCAGTCGCCGCCTTGAGGATGCCGCTGGTTGAACCCACTGCATCGGCAAGGGCGATAACCTCTTCCGGTGATTCCGGATGCACCAGCACGCCGGCTTCCGGATAGAGTTTCATCAGATCCTTGAGACCTTTTGTTTTGAATTCGTCGTGCACCACACAGGCGCCGCGCCACAACATCATGTCGGCGCCGGTTTTGAGCTCGATATAGCGGCCGAGGTGACGATCCGGCGCCCACAAAATCTTTGCTCCGCGCGCATGCAGGTGCTCGACGATGGGTAGGGCCACACTCGATGTCACCACCCAGTCAGAACGCGCCTTCACCCGGGCTGATGTATTGGCATACACCACAACCGTCCGATCCGGATGCGCATCACAGAAGGCTTCGAACTCATCCGGCGGACAGCCGAGGTCAAGCGAACATTCCGCCTTGAGCGTCGGCATGAACACCCGTTTTTTCGGCGAGAGGATCTTCGCCGTTTCACCCATGAAACGAACGCCGGCAACAATCAGCGTGCTGGCGGCGTGACGCTTACCGAAGCGCGCCATTTCCAGCGAATCCGAGACGAATCCACCCGTGGCCTCGGCAAGGTCCTGGATTTCACCGTCGACGTAATAGTGCGCAATCAGCACCGCATCACGCGCCTTCAGGTGTGAAGTGATTTCCGCCTTGAGTTCCGCTTTGCGTGCATCGCTGAGAGGCACCGGACAATGGTCCGGAATCTGTTCGACGGGTAAACTGTGATCTTTGAGTTGCACGGCCAACCGCTGGGGTAATCGTGATTCCATCGTCATTGTACACACTGCCGCGGCGGGTCCGGCAGCCAGACCCGTTCTATCGGAGGGCGTGATGCCATCGATCCTCTTTCTGACGGATCCGACGCAAGGCGCGCCCCCGTTAGATCCCGCCACCGACAATACAACCATCTTGCCGGCAGCATTCAGATCGGCCGGATGGGAAGTCAGCCTCGGCACACAGAACCTCAAGTGGATCAGCGGCAACGTTCGCAGCGGAGCGCATGTGCTCAAGCAGTTCGATCTGGTGTGGCCCCTGGGGTTGGGGCTACGGGCGGACTTCATCGATCGCATGCAGCTGCTGGCGCATAGCGGTGCGCGGTTGATCAACCCGCCCGCCGTGTATCTGCTGTTGCACGGCAAACTGATGTGGGCGGATCTCATGGCACCAACACATGCGGCCTCCGATCCGGAGGTGCTGGTGTCTCAACTTGGATCACACCACCACTGGATACTGAAACCGGCGGCGGGCAGCTTTGGGCGGGAAGTCACACGGCTTGGTGCCCATGACGCAAATCTGCTGCACAGCGTCATGAGCCGCTCGCCGGGTACCTGGTTCCTGCTGCAACAGGACAATGAACACATCCGGCTTGGTGAACATCGCACGCTGATCGCTGGCAATACCCGCATCGGCAGTTATCGGCGGGAGCCCG
Source organism: Gammaproteobacteria bacterium (assembly GCA_016874135.1). GTDB lineage: Bacteria > Pseudomonadota > Gammaproteobacteria > Pseudomonadales > Azotimanducaceae > SYFY01. The sequence goes on from VGVE01000087.1 coordinate 4,694, forward strand.
GAACAGCGGGTATTGCCAATCTCGCTGCTGGTGGAGTCGCCAAGAACGGGACACCTTCTGATGCTGAACTCAGGGTCATCGCTGAAGTGGAGCGGCGCCTAAAAGAGGCTGGGGCTGGCTTTGCTGCCATCGACACCAGTGGTGGATTGTTGGTCGAGGTGAACGTGGCCAATCCCGGAGGGCTCGGAACCCTCTCCCGTTTATGCGCCGACAATCCAGGTCAGCGACTGGTTGCAGCGATACAGGCTTGGCTCAAGATCTGAGGGAGAACGTCTCGCCGATTCGCCAGTGCGGCATCTGTCGGGCGAGCAGCAGGTCTTTGAGGTCATCCAGCCGATTCTGGCGTTCGTCCAGCGCTTGTACGTGCCGAAGGATGATGTCCTGCTTCTGTGGATGATCGAGCAGCCGGTACATTTCAAGCGATGCTTTCAGCCGTTCGATCTCCCGCGACAAAAGATCGACCATGTCATCAAGGGAGAGATCCAGATCATCTCCCGGCGTTCGCCCGGCTTGCAGCGGTGTTGGCATATTCGGCTCAACTTTCCCGATCTTGTCTACCCGTTGAGTTCGGCATTGTTCGGCCGATACACCGGGTTGTTCTTGTCGTGACAGGTAGAACTATAGACCCGAGCGCTCGCCTGACGGAACCCGCGTGAGCGGCACTTCGCAAATTGAAGTATTCGCGTCCGTCCATACGCACGATTCTGCCTCGCCTTGCCTTATGGGCATCGGGCCGTAGACTGCGAGACAAACATAAATAAACCGGCGGAAATCATGGGGATGCTCGACGGGAAAGTAGCACTGGTCACCGGTGCCGGCGGTGGTCTCGGCAGTGCGCACGCACTGCTGCTCGCCAAAGAAGGTGCTGCCGTTGTGGTTAACGATCTCGGTGGTTCACGGGATGGCTCAGGCGGATCCAGTTCCATGGCGGACAGCGTAGTTGCCGAGATTCGCGCTGCCGGCGGCAAGGCCGTGGCGGACTACGGCAATGTCACCCGTGCGGACGACGCCCGCTCCATGGTGAAAACGGCGGTCGACAGTTTCGGCAAGCTCGATATCTGTATCTGCAACGCCGGCATCCTGCGCGACAAGTCGTTCAAGAACATGACTGACGACATGTGGGACATCGTTGTCGCGGTCCACCTCAAGGGCACCTACCTCGTCAGCAAGGCGGCTTATGACCGCATGGTCGAACAGGGCACCGGTGGCAGGATCATCATGACCAGCTCTACATCCGGCCTGCTCGGTAACTTCGGCCAAACCAACTATGGCGCAGCGAAGGCTGGCATCGCCGGCTTCATGCGTTGCCTGTGGCTTGAAGGCATGAAGTACGGCATCACCGTCAATGTATTGGCCCCCACTGCACTCTCGCGGATGACAGAAGACATCTTCCCGGAGGGTGTGGGTGACAAGTTCCCGCCGGAAAACGTCTCGCCGCCCGTTGTGTGGCTGTGCACTGATGAAGCCAAGGACGTGACCGGTCGCCAACTGCTCGTTGCAGGCAACCGTGTGAGCCTCCTCTCATGGCAGGTGACGCCAATTGCCGACCAACCGTTGGATAAAGGCACCTGGGACGTGGCGCAGATCGGCCGCAAGATCCTCGACAGCAAGGCGAACTGGCCACCCATCAATCCGTTGCGCGGCTGACCAGAATGACAGGTCCACTGACCGGCTTCAGGGTGATCGATCTGTCTGCAGTGGTGTCGGGGCCATTTACCGGCGCGCTGCTCGCCGACCAAGGTGCCGATGTCATCAAGGTTGAACGGGTCGAAGCCGGCGACATCCAGCGCCACGTCGGCAGCGCACGTAACGGGTATTCCGGCTTCTTCCATGTGATCAACCGCGGCAAGCGCAGCATTGCCGCCGACATCGGTGCGCCGGAGGGGCGGCGGATCGTCGAAGCGTTGGCGAAAGGTGCCGACGTTGTCATCCAGAACTTCCGCCCCGGTGTGGTGGATCGTTTAGGTGTCGGCTATGACGCCCTCGCCAAGATCAATCCCGGCATCGTCTATCTCAGCATCAGCGGCTTCGGACAGACCGGGCCGCGTGCGGGTGATCGCGCCTACGATCCGATCATTCAGGCCTACTCGGGTATCGGCGCCATTCAGGGCCGCATTCACCGCGAACATCCGGATAAACCCGAGCAGGTGAACATGCTGTTGCTCGACAAGCTCACGGCATGGACGGGCTTCCAGGCCATCACCGCCGCGCTGCTCGCCCGAACCCGTTCTGGCAAAGGTCAGCTCATCGAACTGTCCATGCTCGATACCGCGCTGCAGTTCATCTGGGCGGACACCACTGCGGACATCATCCTGCAAGGCGATGGTGTAGATCAGCGCCCCCCTGTCGGCGCGTCAGGTACGGTGCACCAGTTCAAGGATGGCTGGGGCGTGACGATGACCCTCTCACAGGATGAATTCGCCGGAATGTGTCGGGCGTTCGCAATGGCGGAAGTAGCTGCAGATCCACGTTTCGCAACACTGCAGAAGAGAACGCGGAACCGTCTTGCCCTGCAGGAGATTCTCGCCGAAAGGGCTGCCCCTGCTGCAGCGCGCATGACCGTCGCCGAAGCCGCGGAGGCCATGCAGCGCGAAGACGTTCCATTCACACGCTTTCGAACACTCACTGAACTCGAAGACGACCCGCAGATCCGCCACAACCACAATCTGCGGCGCCGCCGGCATGCCGTCGCGGGTGAATTGATCGAAGCGCGCCCGGCGCCACTCTTCTCGGGAACCCCACTCGAAACCACCGGCGATGCACCCACCGTCGGCCAACACACCCGCGAAATCCTCGCAGAGCTGGGCCTCGCCGATCACTTTAATGAGTGGCGCGCAAGAGGCGTCATTTCATGACGGTTGATTCGCCGCCACCCGTCTAACAGGTTACTGAAAAAGTCCCTTCCTGGACTTTTTCATCTGTCTTTTTTCAAAGTAAGGGGGCTACGCCCACTCGCGTCAAATCCTAAATTTTCACCCTGGATTTGCAGGCCATCCATCCATAGATGACTTACCAGGCTGCTTTTTTAGCAGCCTGGTAACCTCAGCGCCGGTTCTTGAGAAACGCCTCGTTGACGCAGTTCTGCAAACGCCCCGTAGTGAGATAGGTCAGCGCTACTTCACCGGCCTTGTAACGCATGTCGTACACACTCTCAGGGGTGAAAAACGCCGAGTGCGGCGTCAACACCAGCCGGTGATCGATCCACTCTTCATCCGCAGCCCAAGCGCGGATCAGTGGATGATCTGGATTCGCCGGCTCTTCCGGCAATACATCGAGTCCCGCCGCCTGTACGGTTCCGGCCTTGAGGGCGTCATGCAGTGCATCCAGATCGATAATCGGACCACGGGCCGTGTTGATGAGAATGAGCCCGGGTTTGCTGGCCGCCAGGACCGTCGCGTTGATCAGTTTCGTGGTACCCGCTGACAGCGGCGCATGGATGCTGACCACATCGCACATGCCAAAGAGCTCCGTGAGGGAGTGAACCCGTTTGACCCCGATCGAGAGATCGGTGCCGTTGGAAACGTAGGGGTCATAAAACACGACCCGCATGCCGAACGCCTTGGCGCGCAGCGCTGCGGCGGTGCCGATGCGTCCGAGGCCGACCACACCAAACGTACAAGCCGACAAGCGACGGCCAAACGGGTTGAGCGCCGGACGCCAGTACTGCCGCGGTGATTTCTTGAGTTCTCGGGTATGAAAGGTGATGCCCTTCATCAGATCAATCATCAGGGCGATGGCATGGTCGGCCACCTCCTGCGTACCGTAGTCCGGCACGTTGCACACAGGGATACCGAGTTCACCCCACGCCTTGAGATCGATGTTGTCGAAGCCCACGGCCGGCTTGACGAAGATACGGCAGCGGGTCAGCTGACTGCGAATCGATGCATCCAGGTCGACACCATTAACCAGCGCGTCGGCATTAGCCCACACCTCGGATGGCACGGATTTGGCCGAGTCATAGAACAGCGCCTCGCCACCGTTGGCCACACTTGCGAGTTCCGGCGCGCGGTCACCCGGCCACCGCATCACCGGCCACAATACCCTGAATGTCATGCTCTTCTCCCCTTTTCTTGTTTGTTGGCTGGTGGCGCCTGCGTGCGCCCCACAGTTTCGCCGCATCAAAGACCGGCGACAATCTCCGGCAGGCGACTCACCGAGCGGAAGACCCGCGTCATATCGAGCCCCGGCAGACGCAGCCGCGCCGCGATCATATGGGTCATGCCGAGCACTTCGCGATACTCGTGAACCTTTTCCGCCACGTAACCCGCTTCGCCAACGATGGTCCAGTCATCCAAGTCAACTATTTGCGAATCGGTCCTGGTGATTCCCGGACGCACGAGTTCACGCAGCCGCCTCTTGAGGTCTTCCGTTTCCGAATGGCTCTCTGTCACATAAACCGTTCGCATCACCGGCACGCAGTCCACTTCAGGGCCCCCCGCTTCTCGATGGCTCGCATAGTTCGTTTTGAGGACATTGAGGCTTTCCATCGGTGACGCAAGATAGGGCAACTGCAATCTGCCCGCCTGCGCGAGCGCTTTCGGTCCGAATGCCGCCACCCAGATCGGCGGATGGGGTTCCTGCAACGGCCGCGGACCCACTGTGATTCCCGCGGTACCTTCAACTGGCACGGGCTCACCAGACCACGCCTGGCGCATGATCTCGAGAGCGCTCTCGAATATTTCCCGTTTCTCACGTGGCACGACATTGAATGCCTTCAGCATGTCCGGCGCGTAGCCACGCCCGACACCAAGGATCACCCGGCCGCCGGACAGCTGATCGAGCACGGCGACCTGTTCGGCGGCGAGCAACGGATGCCGCAGGGTCAGCAGGTAGCTGGTGGTGCCGAGGCGAATGGTCGACGTCGCACCCGCAACACCCGCGAGCAACATCAAGGGTTCAGGGATCGCAGTGGCGTTGAAGTGGTTTTCCGGCAGCCAGAACGACTCGTAACCGAGCTGTTCAGCTTTAAGCGCCTGCTCCTGCAGATGGCGCGCCAGGGAATTGGTCCAATCCCAGGGCGTGAGACCGAGATGCACGGTGATGTCCCCTCTACTCCAGTTGCCGCCCGTGAATTCTCTCCTCCGGCAGTGAATAGCCGGTGGCGGCAGCTTTTGTCCGGATTATGCCTGCAGCCAGCTGGCGCGGTGAAAAAAGCTAACCTTGAGGCATGACCACGCTCATCCTCCATGCACCAGAAGATACCCACCTCGTGCGGCCGCTGCAGCGTTTCCTCGAACTGGTTGGGCTCGAGTGTGATTCTTCTGAAGTTCGACCTTGTGCAGTGTCAGCCAAGAACGTATTGGTGATCTGCGGCGACACTCTCAACGCCAACGGCTGGCTCGTGGACATCCTCCGGAATCGACCGGATGCGGTACTCGTGCATATCACACCGGCACAGATCCCGTTCGAAAACGATACGGTGATTGACCTTCGCCGTTGGCCTTCACGCTCCGCCGACAAAATGCTGGTTATACTCGCCGCGTGGCTGAAACAGGGACGTCCCGGATCTTTCGGCCCCCGGAATCCGGCGCCTGGGAACATCGCACGCAAGGGATGGCTGGGTGAAAACGCGGCACCGATGATGCTGCTGGCGGTCATGGCCGTCATTGTGGCGACGCTGCTCTAGTTCGAACAACCGATGTCTGCCGCGATGACGCCGTCTGCTTCACAGGAGCTTGCTGCAGAGGCGAACGGGTCCGGCACGTTTCAAGATCAATCAGGGCAGAACTTCACGAGCCCACCTGCCGACAAAAATACCGGCTTCGCCGCAACAGAAGACAACCCAACGGATACCCGACCCATAGCCACAAACACCGCAGGCACAAACGCCGCTGGTAACAGCCCTATGGGAAGCACTGCCACGGAAATTTCCGTGAACGATTCAGCAGCCTCCACAACACGTGTCATCGCCAAGTGCATTCAGGACTCCGGACATGGATGTGCACTGGTGGATTGTGACCAGCTGGTCCAGCGCTGAAGTTTCTAGCTGAGTACACCCGCCTGTTCGAGAGCGGCAATGTGCGCATCGTCATAACCGAGTATGCCGCTGAGTACCGCCTGGTTGTCGATACCAAACCAGGGCGCAACTTCAGGTCTTCTGGCGGATGTGCGTGACATCAGCAGACGTGAACTCTCTACATGCGCGTTGGCATGGTCTGGGTGCCGCACCGGAATGAAGTGCCCACGGTGCGCGAGCTGCGGATCGTCGAAGAGGTCGAGAGTATCGAGTACACAGTGGGCGGGTATGCCTTCAGCCTGCAAGCGCCGTTCAATGCTTGCGCCATCCTCACCCGCCAACCACTGCGCGAGCACCTCTTCCAGTGCGTCTTCACGCGCCCGCCGCTCGGCAAACGACAAGCTCTGCAGACCCGACAGCGCTGCATGCCCTGACAACTTACAGAGACGCGACCATTCGGCGTCACTACCTACGGAGAGCGCGATCCAGCGGTCTTCTCCCTGAACCCGAAACACGCCCTGCGGGATCAGATCCGGATCACGGTTGCCACGCGCCTCACTCACTCTGCCGGTGGCAAAGTAGCGCGCGCATTCCGCACCGAGAAAATTCAATGACGCTTCTGCCTGTGCCATGTCGATGTACTGGCCTTCACCGGTGCGACGCTGGTGTTCAAGCGCATGCAGCAACGCCAACGCATTGAAACGCACCGCCAGGAAATCCGTGTAGGGACCAGAACAGCCTGTCGGTGGTTCTGCAGGCGAACCGGTGAGTCCGAAAAAACCGCTCACTGCCGCAGCGAGATTGCCGAACCCGGCATAACCACTGAATGGTCCCGTTTGGCCCAGCAGACAACTCGAGATCATGATGGCGCGCGGATTGAGACGGTGGATGGTCTCAAAACCGAACCCCATACGCTCGATGGCGCCCGGCGCAAAACTCTCGGTCACCACGTCCGCCCACTTCACCAGATCCTCGAGGACTTCACGCGCTGCCGGCAGTGTCAGATTGAGCGCGATGTTGAGCTTGTTGGCGTTGGTCGTGTGGTGCGCAGCCGCGTTTTCCGGACTCATCACCGCGCCATGATAGGGCGGTACATTACGGATCATGTCCACACGGGTGGCAGATTCCACATGCACGACAGTGGCGCCATAGTCAGCGAGCATGCGGGTCGCGCCGGGGCCTGCCACCACCCAGAAGAGGTCCAGAATTTTCACGCCGGAAAGTGGCAAGGCACCATCCGCGGAAGCAGCGGTCCTTGTTGGTGTTCGGGCCTGCCAGGCCTTGCCGTCGCTTCGTTTGAGCGGCAACGGCGAACCTGACAGATGAGCGAAGGGGCCGAGGCGGTGTTCTCCGAATCGCCGCAGCACCAGTTTTCGCGCCTGCGCCTGGCGACTGTCGAGGATATCGGCGACGGAAAACACGGGGGCCACTAACAGGCGACGATCTACGGCGACATCCATGAGTTCTGCCTTGGTATGTGCTGCGGCCGCCCTGGCAATGGCCTCGGAAATGGGTGCCCAGTCCTCTGCAGTCACCGTCCCGGTCGCCATGCGTGCGGCGATCTGCCCCCACGGTTGGCCGAGCAAAGATGCATCGAGATAACCGAGTCCATGCAGCCATTCAGTCAACCGCGTCATGAACGCATGCACCGGCGGCAGCACTCCTTGCAGGATCATCACCGGCCCGTCTTTGGCATCAAAAAGATTGCGCAGCTGCACGGCACCGATCTGCGTTCCGGTCGCGGATCGCATGGCTTTGGGCTGACCCGTTGGTTTATCGAGCGCGCGCGACAACAAGGCAAAGGTCGTGCTTTGCTGCGCGCTCACGTCGATGTGTTGACCGAGGCCAGACCGTTCGCGCTCCGTCAACGCCAAACGGATTGCCACAGCCGCGTCTGCGGCTGCATGGTGAAACGCCTGCGGCGCGGAAACCCGGAGCGGTGCACGATCCGCCCGGCCACTGACATACAGAAATCCGGATGCGGCGCAGGCGATGAGATCGGTGGCTTGATATCGCGCCTTCGGACCTTCGCTGCCAAATCCCGTGATGGAGACATGCACCAGTCGAGGAAAGCGTAATGCCAGCACTTCGCGGGCAACACCAACGGCTTCATCAAATCCCCGGCCGAGGGATTCGATGAGTACGTCTGCATGGGCAAGCTTATCGAAGAGCGCCGCCCGATCACGGCGCCAGTCCAGAGTCTCTACATGTTTACCATTGGCAAAGGCGGATCGCCAGTAGGTATCCGTCGCGACTTCATCTGGCAACTCCAGAAGGTGCACATCGGCACCCATGTCCGCCAGCAGTTGTCCGGTGAGCCACGCTTCGGAAGCAGAAAGATCGAGGACGCGTACATCACTCAACAAGGGATTCGGCCTCGGACTGCGTTTCGACTTGCGGTTCGCTCCCAGCGCTGGCGAGCCGTGCCAACAGTTGTAACGTCGCCGATACCGCCGCCGCATGGCGTGCCGCCACGAAATCCAGATACAACGGATCGTCGTCGAGCAGCACACACCGGCCCTCATCACCGCAGTCGAACTCAACCTCACGACCAAAGTTGTTGCCCGCCGGACCGTATTCACCAAACGCGCCGTCTTCTTTGGCAAATTCCCAGAACACCTCCCAGGTCACCTGCATGCCGGGGATTGATTCACGTACCCGGGCTCGGGTTTCTTCAGCCAGAACATGCAACAAACCCCGCATATCCGGGCTGGCATCGCGGATCACTGCACAGGGATCTCCCAGCGCAGCGAGGATACGTTCTTCGTCAGGAAGTACAGCATCAAACCGGTCAGAAAACGACATGCGCCAGAGGCGGTTGGTGTAAACCGGCACCACCCGCTGCGGCGTGGTGACATGGTGCAGGTAGAAGTTCACGGCCCCGTGGGCTTCGAGCCTCTCGACTTCCGTACCCGGTTCATCCAGTGCGGCCACCAGCCTTTCGTAGTTGCCATTGAAGCGTGTGTCCACAAGCCCGCCGAGCACGCGCCCGGAAAAGTCCTGGGGTGCGTAGTAGTTCCAGCGGAAGATGCGCAGGGGGGCACTGCGATCCGTCATCTCGACGGTTGCTCGCGCGAGGTATCGAACCTGCATCGCGGTAAGCGGCGTGTCGCCTGACCTTTCTGCACACTGGTTGAACAGTTTCGCCGCGAGAAAGGAGAATGTCTGATGAGTCGCTGCCGGGTACCCATGTGCGAAACTGCCGCAGAACAGCAGCAACCCCGCCACAACGGCGGCCGCGGCGGAATGATGGTATCCGTTACTCCAGTTTTTCAATGACTTCGTCCGTGTCGAGCATGGCAAGGAGTTCGCGGATCGTTGTGGTCTTGCCTGGCCACACTAGATCAGG
>VGVE01000088.1 GCA_016874135.1 Gammaproteobacteria bacterium
ATTAGACCACGAGGATACTGGGAGACTGTTCATGGGCACACCGGCACGTATTGTTGTCCTTCCGCAAACTACGTCACACCTTCGCATCGAAGACCTCACCTTGCCTGATCCCGGGCCGACCCAGGTCGTCGTCAAACAGTTTGCATCCGGCATCTGTCACTCCCAACTGCATCAGATGCACCGTCCGCGTGCCAACCCGGTCATTCTTGGCCATGAGTCTACCGGCGTTGTGGTGAAAAAAGGATCGCTGGTGAACCACGTGCGTGAAGGCGATACCGTCATGGTGACCTGGGTTCCGCGCAACGCCCGGGGTCGGAAAAAGCAGCCGGTGCGAGCAGAGCTCAAGGTAGCCGACGGCACGGCCATTTCCGAGAACGTTTTCACATGGGCGGACCACACCCTTGCCGATGAACAGTATGTTGTGAAAGTAGCTGAGTCCATCCGCAAGGATGTCACCGCCATCATCGGCTGCGCAGTGATGACCGGCGCCGGTGCCGTCATCAACACTGCAAACGTGAAAGCCGGCGAAAGTGTGGCTGTCTTCGGTGTAGGTGGCGTGGGGCTTTCCGCTGTCGTCGGAGCGAAGGTTGCAGGTGCCAACCCGATCATCGCCGTCGATCTTTCTGACGAGAAGCTTGAGTTCGCAAAAAAGTTCGGCGCCACCCACGTAATCAACGCGAGCCGCGAAGATCCCATCGCCGCGATCCATGCACTCACCGGCAAGAAGGACAAGTACACGATCCTGCATACCGCGGTGAGTGGCGTGGACTACGCGTTCGACTGCATCGGCATCCGCAAGACGATGGAACAGATCGTGCCTGCATGCCGCTCAGGTCACTTCGGCGTATGTGACGGCGGTACCGCAGTTCTCGTCGGCGTACCGGGGACACCCGTCGAACTCAACGCCATGGACATCCTGCTCAACGAAAAGCACTTCATCGGCAGCATCGGTGGCTCGTGTGCACCGGATCGGGATTTCCCCAAGTTCCTCGACTGGTTCGACAAAGGCACCCTCGATCTCGATGCCATGGTGACCGAACGATATCGGCTCGATGACATCAACGCTGCCTGCCACGCGCTGGAAACCGGCAAGATCAGCGGCCGAGCGATCCTCGAGTTCTGATCACGGGCAGCTGTCATGCAACACGCAACCAACCGGGTCAAGAGCGGCCCGATCACGACGGCCTACCTGGAACACGGTGAGGGTCAGCCGTTCGAACTGATCCGCCCAGATATACGGCAGCAGGCGCTCCTCGGCATCCGGCGCTCCCGGATTGATAGGGAAGAGATCGCAGGCCGCTCGCTCAAGAATCCGAGGGACCGCCGCTGGCGGAAGAGGCCCCTGCCACTTCGGCTCAAGCTGCACACCTGAACTGCCGTCACCCAACATCATCGAACCAAGGCGGTAGTGATAGTGATCCCAGTGCAGGTTGATGCCGGCACTGGCCCCGATCTCGGAAACCTTAAGTGGTTGGCGGGCACGTTCGGCGATGGCCAGGAACCCGGGCGTAAGTATCGATGAACGGCGAATTTCGTTCGTTTATGGCGCGCGTTCGAGCCATGGCAACAGCACAGTCGCCTGAGTGCTGCAGGCGCTTCGGACTGTAGACCACAAGACATCGTCGGAAACGGTATTGGGTGGCCAGGCCGCGACCAGTGCCGCACTTTGTTTGCGCAGCACCATGGCATGCAATGCGCCGGCAACTCTGAGTGCGATGAGTTGGCGCAACGCCGAACTATCGGCCGGCCAGCTCAGGAGTTTTTCCGCAACCGGATTACCTGCCCCAAGTCGCTCGGCGAACAACTCACAGAGGCGCACCATGAAAGAGGATTCCAGTTCCCGACAGGCTCTGGCCTGCTCACGAAATGCCGCGCGGATATCCATTTCGCTGTTTAGCCTGGAAGTCGAAGTGAGCCGATGGATCAGGTGGCGTTGCGATAACGCTCGTGCAGTATCTTCACACGCTCAACGTAGGTTTGCGTTTCCGCAAACGGCGGTACGCCGTCGTATCGATCAACGTTGGCAGGTCCCGCGTTGTATGTAGCGGTCGCGCGTGTAATGTCGCCGTTGTATTGCTCCAGCAACATCGCGAGATACTTCACACCACCCTGGATGTTGTCACTCACTGCGTGGATGTCGACGACGCCCATGTCTGCGGCAGTACCTAGCATCAGTTGCATGAGCCCGGTTGCTCCCTTGTGGGAACGTGCATGCGGATTGAAGCCAGATTCCGCATGCATGATCGCGCGGATGAGGGCCTCATCAACGCCCCAGGTGGAGGCCGCTGCGGCGATCTCAGTGCGGTACTTGTCGGTGTGCAAAAGGGTCGAGTTCCAGTTGACAGTCGATCCGGGATCGCAGGCGTAGCAGGAAAATTCCATGACTTCGTAGGTCTGGTTTGCCGGCACCTTGTCGGTGAACACAGGCACACCATCGTCTTGCTTGTAAGTGAACACGCGGCGCACCGGAACACGGCTGCCATCGCTGAATACAGCAGCCTTCGGCTCCTCGGCCGGTGGCATGGCGGTGTTGCCCAAAGAGGCGCAGACCATTGCGGTGATGATGCACGCACGCAGGATGATCCAAGCCGGCAGTTGCACCATTTGCCCGTGTCCGTCAGCGCCGTCTGATTTTTTGTCCTGCTCCGCCCAGGCCAAAGTATCCGCAAGCACCGGGTGGAATTCAATTGAGCCAACTGACGTGCACGTTGTAAGTGAAGGGTGTCACATTTCAGACCGTACCCTTACGGGGTTATGCTCTTCTGGACAGAGGGAAAACAGAGGTGGAGAGCCCGATGAAAATCACCCGCTTCAACCATGTGGCCTATAACGTCGCCGGGGTTGGCGCCGAATCCCGCGCTTTCTACACCGGACTCCTCGGATTGCCGGAAGTGCCCATCACGTTTCCCGGCCGTCCTACGGTGATGGGTTCAGACCGCGGGTTCTGGGTGGAGCAGGCCGGGGTGCAGATGCACATCATCGGCGCGGAAAAACAGGGCATTCCCCGTGAGCCGGTGAATACGCATGTGTCCTGGTTCGTCGACGATCTCAAAGGCGCGATTGAAGAGATCCAGGCGGCCGGGCTCGAGATGCGCGAGATGACCGGGGATGTCGGCCACATCGTCTGGATCTCCGACCCCGCGGGCAACACGGTTGAACTACAGCAGGACCCATTGATCACAAAAGGCTGATACCCGACCGGAGAACACAACATGGCCTTGCCCGGATCAAACGAATGGCGTGCGCTGATCACCGAAGAAATCCTCGAGCCGGAGCGCCCGATCATCGATCCGCATCATCATCTCTGGCCAACGGTCACCCGCTGGGGAAGTTATTCACTCGAGGACCTGTGGTCCGACACGATGTCCGGGCACAACATCGAAAAGACGGTGTTCATCGACTGCGGTGCAAGTTACCGCATCGAGGGTCCTGTTCATCTGAAACCGGTGGGTGAGACGGAATACGTACGCGTGAATGCGGAACGGAGTGCGGCCACACCCGGCAAAACCCGCATCGCCGGCATCGTTGGCCACGCTGACATGATGCTTCCCGAGGCCGAGCTCAGAGAAGTGCTGGCAGAACACGAACGTGTCGGTGGAGGTCTTTTCCGGGGCATCCGTCATGCGGGGCCACACGATGATACAGGGACGTTGTTGAATCCGGGCACACGTGGCCCGGGGCTCTATTCAAAACCCGGGTTCCGCGATGGGGTGCGCCTGCTCGGCAAGCTCGGCTATACCTACGACGCCTGGCACTTCTTCCACCAGAACCGGGACTATCTCGACCTCGCCCGTGCTGCACCGGATACGGTGATGATTCTCGACCACTTCGGCACGCCACTCGGTGTCGGCCCTTATGCGAGTCGTCAGGATGAGATCTTCGCGACGTGGAAAGCCGACATGGCGGAAATTGCCCGGTGTCCGAACGTGGTCGCGAAACTCGGTGGTATGGCCATGCCCGACAACGGCTATGGCTGGCACACGCGGGGCACGCCACCTTCTTCCAACGAGTTCGTGAAGGCGCAGCGGGACTGGTACCTGCATACCATCGACTGTTTTGGCCCGGACCGATGCATGTTCGAGAGCAACTTCCCGGTGGACAAGCTGTCGATTGCCTATCCGGTGCTCTGGAATGCACTCAAGAAGATCGCCGCAGGATTTTCGGAAAGCGAGAAACACGCGATGTTCTATGGCACCGCGGCGCGCATCTATCGCGTGTGATCCCGCGTTGAAACCGGTCAGTCGAGCATCTTTGGCCGCTCGTCACGGTGGAAGCCGTCGAACGCCCTGACATTGCGCGGTGCACCGGGAACAAAAACAAAGCTGCCGGCGCCGTTGTGGATACCGCCGTCCACGCGGAAATCCGCGCCGGTGATGTAAGCCGCCATCTCCGACATCAGAAACACCACCATGGCGGAAATTTCCGCGGCATTGCCGTGCCGTCCGAGTGGCACCAGGGTATTGACCCGGCGGATCGAATCCCAGTCCTTTTCCGGATAACGGTCGAGCCCCGTGGTGGCGATGAAGCCGGGGATGACGCAGTTCACCCGCACACCGTTTCGCCCCCACTCGGTGGCCGCAGAACAGGTGAAATTCGACAGGCCCGCCCGAGCGGCACCGTTGTGCGCCATGCCGGGCATGCCATCCACCCAGTCCGCGCCAATGTTGACGATGCTGCCGCCCCGCTCACGCATGCACTGGCGATAGATCTCCCGCGCAACCAGGAAGTAGCTGGTGAGGTTGTTGTGCAGCACCGCGTTCCAGCCGTTGAGGCTCAGATCTTCGAGTTTCGCCGGGAACTGGCCGCCGGCGGCGTTGACAAGCCCATCCACGAGCCCGTGCCGCAACAGGATGTGCTGCACCAGTTCGACCACGGCCGCCTCATCGCGCAGTTCAGCGGTATAACAACCGAGCACCGTGCCGCCGTCGGCGGTGATCTCATCGCGCGAGCGTTCCAGCTTCTGCATGGAACGCCCCGCCAGAATCACGCGCGCGCCGAGGCTCGCTAGTTCATGCGCGATGCAGCGCCCGAGGCCACCACCACCTCCGGGAATGAAAATGGTCTGGCCGTCGAACAGGCCGGGGCGAAAACCGGAGTGATACGGCACAGCGGAAATCTCCTTGAGTTGACCGGTGGATGTTGCACCGAATGTACACACCGGTCAGCCCCTGGCGGCCATCGCCGCAGTTCTGAATGCTGCGTCGGCGACAACTGCTATCACCCGGCTGACTGTCGTGTTTCGTCCGGCAGCGTAGCCGCCGGCAACCAAAGTGACTTCATCAAGTGCAAGTTCTCGCACGACGGGCTTCCTCAACGTGCCTCAACGTGGATGAAGGTGGCGATCAGCCAAGGCTGACCGCTCGCAGCCAATCTGAGGCTATGAGGCACTCAGCAGATTGAGACAGCTGAGGTATTCCCTGTGTGAATTTGACGAATGGAACGATTGCGTACTGACCCTTCGTATCGGATACGGGGCGCGGTCACGCGCCCCGTATCTCGCGGGAAGTCGCTTACAACAACTCCCCGCCACAAGCCGACGCCGTGGTGCCGTGCTTCTCGAACGCCTTGAGCACGTTGACGCCGGTGCGCCAGCGATGCACTTCATCCGGCCCGTCGACGAGACGCTGTGATCGCACGCTGCGATACCAGCCGGCAAGCGGGGTATCCATGCTGTAACCGAGCGCACCGTGCAGCTGCAGCGCGGTGTCGACGACCTGATGCACCATGTTGGCGAGGAAAACCTTAGCGATCCCGTTTTCCTGTCGCAGGTCCATGCCCATCTCGGCCTTGTAGGCGATATGCAGCAGCATGAGGCGCGCCTTGTACAGTTCTG
This sequence comes from Gammaproteobacteria bacterium, assembly GCA_016874135.1. Lineage (GTDB taxonomy): Bacteria > Pseudomonadota > Gammaproteobacteria > Pseudomonadales > Azotimanducaceae > SYFY01. The sequence goes on from VGVE01000088.1 coordinate 5,834, forward strand.
CTGCGCAATCCGCGAACATCCACTGCACACCCTGGCGATCCGCGAGGCGTTTGCCGAACGTGGAGCGTTTTGTTACATGCGCAGCCGCGAGATCCAGCGCCCGCTGGGCGATCGCAACGTTGTGCATACCATGGCGCAGCCGCCCATAGGCCAGGCGGTGCTGACCCATGTTGAAGCCCTTGCCTCGGCCGCCAAGGATGTTCTCGCGAGGAACGACAAGGTTCTCGATCTTCACTTCCGAGTGGGATGCACCGAGCTTGAGGCCGAGTTCCGTATGCGGCGACATCGTTTCGATATTGCGCACGATGCGATACCCCGGGTTTGGCAGTTCGATGATGAACGTGCTGTACTGTTCGTGGCGCGGCGCATCGGGATCGGTCTTCGCCATGAGAACGACGATATCAGCGACATCAGCAGAGGAGCTGAACCACTTCTCGCCATTGATCACCCAGGAATCGCCTTTCAGCTCTGCCGTGGTCTGCATGCCGGTGGCGTCAGCACCCGCGGCGCGCTCCGTCATCGAATAACAGATGCGCTTCTTGCCATCGAGCAGCGGCGTCAGGAATTTCTCTTTCTGGTAGTCCGTGCCGTGTTCGAGCAGGGTCAGCATCGTGGCGTCATCAGGACCCTGGGTGTTGAGCGACAGCGCACCGAGATAACTTTCGCCGAGTTCCATCTGCACCAGAGCATTGGCAAGGGGTCGCAGCCCCATGCCGCCGTATTGAACGGGGATGAACGGACACCAGAGTCCCTGCGAACGCGCCTTGCGACGCAGTTCAGCCAGCACCACCTCAAAGTTCTGCGCGGTGCAGCCCTTTTCTGCCGGGATACACTCGGACTGGACGAAGTGCCGTGCTTTTTCGCGGATCGCCTTCGTCTCCGCCGGAATCTCGAAATCGATCATGTGCTGCCCCCCTTGGATTGGCGTTTGTTTGAAATCAGGGGGGCGACTATAGCAGCCGTACGGGGCGACAGGGTCGCGCCGGACCTCACGTCGGGCCCGCTGCCATGTCCTGCTCGTCCGGTTCATAGTCGATCAGATCGCCGGGTTTGCATCCGAGCACATAACAGAGCTTGGCCAGCGTATCGAAGCGCAGCCCCCGCACCTTGCCGGTTCGGAGCAACGACAGCTGCGTCTCACTCAGGTTGATACGTGCTGCGATGTTCCGTGCCGTCACGTTACGCTCGGCCATCATCACGTGGACGCGCAGCCGGATGGGCATCAGATGAACTCCTTCAACTCATCCCGCAGCTGTTCTGCCGATGCCACGAGCACATACAGCGCAAAGCCGATCAATCCGATCGTCAGGTCTTCGACCACCAGTGAGACATCAAAGTGCATGCCTTCCGCCGTCAGCACCGCCATCGCCAGTGGTTCAACCACCAGCGCGCAACCGGCCCCGGTCAAGAGGCTGCTACCGGTGCTGCGGATACATCGGCTGGCCTCCGAAGAGAAAACCTCCGGTGAGCGTCCGCGGCTGAAAAAGTTGCCGAGCGACCACAGAGCAATAAGGTAGAAGCCCGGGGCGAGCAGCGTCGTCCAGAACGCAAAAACGAGAGCCACGTTCGCGCCGGCATCACCGATGACCCATTTCATTGTCGTCAACGCGCCCGACTTGTGCTCAATGAGCACCAGCGCGAGAACCACCGTGATGACCTTGATCACTGTGCCGGCAGGTCGAAGTCCTGAGTATTTGAATACCATCACGTACTCCGGGTATTTGCTCTAAGCATAATAGTTTTAACTTTTAGTTAAATTCAACCCCAATAGCTCGATCGTCCGCGGCGAGGACGTCCTCGGCGAGGACAGACCTCGCTCGGGCGTTGGCTCTCCTTCCCCGGGGTTCAAACGCCTGAGGTGTTCGGCTACCTTGGCCGACTTCTTCCGAACCGCTCGCGGTTCCGGCTCACACCACCTCACCACTGCAGAGGAACCCCAGATGACCACACTGCCCGATGGCTACCCGGAACAGGCTTTCGCCGCGTTCGACGTCCTGAAGTCGCGCCAACAACTCACCCTTGATGACATGAAAGTCCTGGCGATGATCGAGTGCTTCGGCGAGGCGTTCTACTACGTGCTGGCGGAGAACGTGCAGCAGGTGGAAGCCAGGGTGCTCCTGCGCCGGAACGGCTAGGAGGAGCGTGGCCACGCCTACCGCATGTTGAAGGCCATCCGCCTCAAGTCAGGACAGGCATTCGACCTGCCATCGAACGATGAGAATCCATTCTTCCGCTTCCTGCCGACCGAACTCAGCTGCGATGCCAACATCATTGCCTCCCTCGAAGCCGGCGAGGCGGATGGTGACCTCACCTACCAGGCCTAGGCAGACAACGAACCGGATGCGATGGTTGCAAACCTGCTTGGATAGAACGGACTGGAAGAGACGCGCCATGGGCAACGCGCGTCCCGGGTGCGGGCACTCCTGCAGCTGACTGCTGTCTGACCGCGAACAACATCAGAACGGCCAACACCACCGACCCAAAGGAGCAATCCGTGTCCAGTGAGCCGCAACAGAAAAAAACCGTTGGCATCGTCCTCTACCCCGGTTTCGAGGTGCTCGATGTCTTCGGTCCGGTGGAGATATGGTCTTACGTCCCTGACTTCCAGATCACCTTTATCGCCCAGAATGCGGGGCCGGTGAAATCCACGAACGGCGCGGTGGTGATGGCCGACCACGGGTTCACCGATGCACCGGCACTGGACATTCTGATGGTGCCGGGCGGCTTCGGCACGATTCCGGAGCTCGAGAATCCGGCGATGATCAACTACATCCGCGATGCCCATGCCGGTTCGGAATTCACCACTTCCGTTTGCAGTGGCTCGGCGCTGCTGGCCAGGGCCGGTGTGCTTAACGGACTCAAGGCCACATCCAACAAACGGTTCTTTTCACTCGCGGCGAATGTGACTGACAAGGTCGACTGGGTCGTCGAAGCGCGCTGGGTGGAAGACGGCAAGGTCTTCACCTCATCCGGCGTGTCCGCAGGCACCGACATGGCGCTCGCACTCATCGCCCGGCTGCACGGCGTGCAGGCTGCTCGCGACATTGCCGGAGGTGTGGAGTACGAGTGGCACGAGGATGCCAACGACGATCCGTTTGCCAAGGATGCGGACTGGAAAAAGCCCTGAACCTTTGGGGCCAGGGCATCCGCTCAGGAGACCTTGGGTGATCAGCGCAGGCCCCCGTTCGGGACTCCGCATGCCATAATCGCCGCCCTCAAGGCGACAGCCCCAGGCCCCGGGGAGAAACCACCATCCTTCAGACGCTCGCAGAGCACTTCGGTCATCTGTTCGGACCGCTGCGGCTCTTTTCCAGCAACCTGTTCCTTGCTGCATTTGCAGGTGCCGCAACCGTTGTGCTGACCTTCTGGCTCTTGCCGAAGCTGTGGCACCTGCTGCCTCGCGATCAAGGACGGGCGTTCGCAGTGGATGCAGAGAAGAGCATCGGCAAACCGATGGGCGCCGGCGCAATCTTCATCCCGGTCTTTGCCGTCATAGCATTCCTGGTCATGCCCATGGAGTGGCCCTACCTCACCGTCATCGGCTGCCTCGCGTTTGCGATGTGGATCGGCTTTCTCGACGACCGCAAACGCGGAGGCTGGAGCGAATACGCGCTGGGTGCAGCGGACCTGGTCGTCAGCATCGTCGCTGCGGGTGCGGTCTGCGGCTTTGCCGGGTTCGACGTCTGGTTGCCGTTCGTCAAAGAGCCCTTACATGTGGAGTCCTGGCTCTTCATCAGCGCTGGCGCTGTGCTCATCTGGGTAACCATCAATTCAACCAATGCAACCGATGGGGTAGATGGCCTCTCTGGCAGTCTCGCCGCCATGGCTCTGATCTTCCTCGGCGCGATCCTCTATGGCGTCGTAGGCCACGTGGACATCTCCGAATATCTGCTGGTACCCCACTACGATGACGGCCCGAGCTGGGCATTACTCGCCTTCGCCATGGTCGGCTGCATCGCCGCCTATCTCTGGTACAACTGCAATCCGAGCGTCGTACTGATGGGTGATGCCGGCTCCAGGCCCATTGGACTGCTCACTGGTATCCTTGTGCTCGCTGCCGGCAATCCCTTCCTAGTGATTGTCGTTGCGACAGTGGTGCTGGTGAACGGCGGAACCGGGCTATTGAAGGTCGCCCTCCTTCGCTTCTTCAGGATTCCGATCTTCCGCAATGTGCGTTACCCGCTGCACGATCATGTCCGCAAAAACCTCGGCTGGTCCAACACCCAGGTTCTGGTGCGCTTCATGCTGCTGCAGGCGATCGTGACTCCGCTGCTCCTGGTGTTGTTGCTCAAACTCCGCTGAGGTTCGATATCGCTTCGGGTCCGCTCGCACTTCAGTTGACGTTGCGCGTCTGCCCGTCCCAGAAACGCTTGCGAAGCTCCGTCTTCAGGACTTTGCCGGTGGCATTTTTCGGCAGCGCGTCCACGAGTTCTGCCGATTTTGGCGCCTTGTATCCAGCGAGCCGGGAACGTACGAACTGCAATACTTCTTGGAGTTCAGGAAGAGCACCAGGCTTTGCCACGATCACGGCATGCACCCGCTCTCCCCAGCGTTCATCCGGAACACCGATTACCGCTGCTTCCAGGATGTCGGCATGTTCGAAGAGCACGTCTTCTACTTCACGCGGGTACACGTTTTCACCGCCGCTGATGATCATGTCTTTCTTGCGGTCAGTGACGAAGAGGTAGCCCGAAACATCGCGGTAGCCAAGGTCGCCGGTGTGCATCCAGCCACCGCGCATCGCTTCTGCGGTCGCCTCAGGATTGCGCCAATAGCCTTCCATCACTGCAGGCCCCTGACAGATCACCTCCCCGGTTTCCCCGACTTGCACATCTTCGTCACGGTCATCTACGAGCCGCATAACCATTCCCATCGCAGGAGTTCCCGCGCTCGCCAGCAGCCCGGGCTGTCGCACGGGATCATGATCGGTGGGTCGCAGCAGCGTTACTGCACTCGTCTCGGTCATGCCGAACGCCTGATAGAAACGGCAACTCAGCTTTTCGATGGCCCGGGCAAGCACCACGGGCGGAATCGGTGATGCGCCATAGATCAGGGTGCGCAGTGATGCATGGTCAGCTTCATCCACCAGCGAACTGTTGACGAGGGTGTTGATCATCGTCGGCACCATCAGCGCCGCCGTCACCTGATGTCGCGCAATGAGATCGAGCACTGCTTCGACGCTGAAATCCTTCAGCAAAACGTTCGTGCCGCCCGCCGCCAGATAGCTGTAGGACACCATCGAGGCGATGTGAAACATCGGCAAACACTGCAGGAAGGTATCAGACGTATTCACTTCGTAATCGAAGAGATTGGCATTGATGCGGGCGAGCAGCGCGTGGTTGGTGAGCACCGCTCCCTTGGGGCGCCCCGTCGTCCCGCTGGTGTACAGGATCACGCAGGCAGCACCCGCATCCACCGGCAACGGCAACACATCTGCCGCTGCTTCAGCACTCAACGCTTCGTCATACGTACCCCCGAGTGCGAGCATCGGAATCCACGCCTCGATCCCTACCTCGAACCCCGGGCCGTGGATGAGCACACCGGGCTGCGAGTCGTTGAGGATGTGAGCAATTTCTGCCGGAGCGAGCCGGAAGTTGATCGGTACCAGCACGAACCCGCCGCGGGAGGCGGCAATCTGGATTTCGAAATACTCCACCTCGTTGCGCGCCAGCAGGGCGACCCTGTCACCGACCCTGAGTCCCCGCGCCTGCAACACGGCAACCAGCTGGTTGGCACGCGCATGTACCGCTGCAAAGCTGAGGGTTCGATCCACGCCGATGACGGCGGCACGGGTTGCATCATGGGCAAGCGGAAAGCTCAGGAGATCAGGTACTCGAATCACATCGCGGCACACTGGCTGTGGATGCGCGAAGTGTGCCTCAAGGACTTCGCAGTTGGGAGAATCCACGTCCCCACCTGACCTAGTATCCGACCGACTTCGCCCTCCCGGAACCGGTTTGCAGCTAGAATTCCAGTTATTGCCCAAACACGGGCAGCCAAACGGAACTCCCCTTCAAGGGCTCTTCCGGCAACCTGCAAGACTCAACTGAGGTCATCATGACTTTTTTGTCTTTCCTGGTCCTCCTGGTGATTGCCTACCTGCTGTGGCGAATCTGCGATCAGTTGCCTGATCTGATCTTCCGTCTGTCTGAAGTGCAGCGCGACATCGCCGAACTCAAGCGACGCTTTACAGAAGACCGGAACTCCGGCGACAGCGCCTGACGTTAACGCCTGTGGAGCCACTGCGCCTATTGGCCGAGGATCGCGCACGCGCGCGCGCAGCCGGGGATCCGATGGCCGCGCTTTGTGTCCTCGCAACCGTCGATGCTAACGGCTGGCCGCAGGCGCGCACGCTGGTGCTGCGCGACCTGGGTTTACGTCTGGCGCTGTTCATGAGCGCGACCAGCCCGAAGTTCAGCGAACTTTCGTCCGGAAGCGCATTACATCGTGCGTCCATCTGCCTGTATCTGCCGAGCATCCAGGTTCAGTACCGCGCGCATGTGGATCTCGAACCTGTGGAGGCCAGTCTCATCGCCGAGAGCTGGCAGTTGCGACCGCGCATGCCGAAGGTGCTCGACTGGTTCTACACTCAAAGGCAGCGGCAGAGCAGCGAGGTGTCCTCCCGTGCGAATCTGCTGCAGGCACTGCAGAGTTTGCCGCTACCCGAGCCACTGGTCGCTCCGGAAACTGCCCGGGGTTTCTACCTTGAACTCCATGATCTCGAGCGGCTCGACCTCGCACAGCCGGACGGGCTGCATGACCGTGTTCGCTGGGCCCGTTCAGCTGGCGGCTGGAAGCTGTCGACACTTCTGCCCTGAGACCGCTCGCGGCCTGCCCGTTGCTTTTTCGGCTGCCTGTTCGACGCCTCAATCAAGATCCGCAGTGACTATCCCGAACAGGTTACGGAAACAGGTCTCTTTCGCGGTGGCGACAAAACCGCTCATAAAGGGCGCATCGGCCTGATCGGATCGTACTGCGGCGTAAAGTGTTGGCCAGATGCCCTCTTCACCAAGTGAGCACACCGACACGTAATGTTTTTCGCGGTACTCGTGGAGTGCCCAGTTGGGCAGGCAGGTTACGCCTCGCCCACTGGCAACCAGCTGCAACATCAGAGGCGTCAGCTCCGCCGTTCGCACCCTGGCCGGTTCGACACCCGCCGGTTCAAGGAACGACTTGAAGACATCCAGCCGGCTGCGATCCACGGGATAGGTGATGAGGGTTTCCACTGCGAGGTCCCGCGGCTCAACCCATTCCCGACCGGCGAGCGGATGGTTCTTGCCAACCGCCAGTTTTGCCTCGTAACTGAAAAGTGGCAGGTAGGCGAGGTTCTCCTGCGCCACTGGATCCGCGGTGATCACCAGGTCCAGATCACCCCGCGCCAAGGCGGGTAGCGGTGCGAAGTGGAAACCACCCGACACGTCGAGTTCCACCTCGGGCCAGTTCTCACGGTACTGGTCAATGGCTGGAAGGAGCCATTCAAAGCAACTGTGACACTCGATGGCCATGAGAATTCGGCCGGATTCACCGCCGGCCAGACGGGCGAGATCGATCTCCGCACGGTGAATGAGCGGGAGGATTTCATCCGCCAGCTTGATCAGGCGATTGCCGGCTGAAGTGAACCGCACCGGCCGACTCTTGCGGATGAAGAGCGCGCATCCAAGGCGTTCTTCGAGATCCTTGAGCTGGTGGGAGAGCGCCGATTGCGTGAGAAAGACCCGGTCAGCGGCCTCGACCAGGCTGCCGGTATCCCTGAGTGCCGCCATTGTGCGAAGGAATCGCAGTTCAATCTGTGACATGGAGTGGAGCCGGGGGTGTGATGGAAATCCTGCATAAATAGTTACACAGCTGAACGGTTCCGGCCAGAACGTGCACCGATCTGCACAGTTGAAGGCGGAATGTAAAGCACCCGTTTTTTTGAGCACTGGTCGACGACAAGTTCCTGACGCGGGCAACTAGAATTTCTTCGACATAAACGCAACGGAACCTGCGTATGTTCAACCCTTCGGCGCGGATCATCGAGAGTTTTGTCGGTCACATCCGGCAATCTTCCGAAGAGGCGTTTTCCAGCGCGCCTGAGGTCCACGTCCGGCTGCTCGAACAGTCGGCGCGTTC
>VGVE01000089.1 GCA_016874135.1 Gammaproteobacteria bacterium
ACTCTAGCGCCTGAACCCTGGCAAAACTACCCTGAACGCTGCCGGAATAGGGACTTGCGCGCGTCTTCTCATCCCGAGGCATCACCTCTCGGACCGTGGGAGAACCGTCCAGAGCCCTAAACGCCATCGATAGCAGGGCTTCTCGAACAGACAATCGCCCGGTTACTCATTCAGGCAATCGAATAGAATCGACCGCCTCATGCCAATCGACAGCATCACGTCCGCAGCTTCGCCTGATCCGCTCAATGCAGCCGACTACCTGCCCGGTCGCGGGCAGCGTGTGCAATGGACCGGACTCACCGGCCTCTCAGCTGCACGGGCCATCGCCACGGCGGTTGCGGCAAGTTCCACGGTTTCGGTTGTGGTCACGCCATCCTCCGTAGCGGCGCGGGATCTGGCGGCGTCGTTAAGATTTTTTCTCGAAGGAAACTCCCCGCAGTTCCTGCTGCCGGACTGGGAGACGCTGCCGTACGATCCGTTTTCTCCACACGAAGACATCGTTGCGGAGCGGTTGCAGGTGCTGCGAACGCTGCCGGACCTCCAGCACGGTGTGCTTATCGTTCCGGTGCAGACGCTGCTGCAACGAGTGCCACCACGCGCCTGGCTGACCACTGCAACACTCAACCTCAACGTAGGCGACCGGTTTGACATCCATGCCTGCAGAAGACAACTCGAAGCCTCGGGTTACCAGGCCGTGGATACCGTCACCGGGCTCGGCCAGTTTGCCGTTCGAGGTGCCTTGCTCGACCTCTTTCCCACCGGACACGACCGGCCGGTACGTATCGATCTCTTTGACAATGAGATCGAGAGCCTGCGCTATTTCGATACGGAAACGCAGCGCACCGTCGAGTCGGTAACGTCCATTCACTACATGCCGGCACGGGAGTTTCCGTTTGACCCGGCAGCGATAGCTCGTTTTCGCAACAACTGGCACCACACCTTCAACGCCGATGTCCGCCGTTGCAGTGTTTACCAGGATGTCAGCAACAACCTGCCCCCCGCAGGCATCGAGTACTACCTGCCTTTTTTCTTTGAGCGGCTCGATACGTTGTTCGACTACCTGCCGGCAGACAGCCGCTTCTTTTTCGCCGGCGATACTGAAACCGCCGGCACGCACTTTCTGCAGGATGTGACTGCCCGTTTCGAAAACCTGCGCCATGACGTCGAACGACCGATCCTGTCGCCGGATGCGCTCTACCTCAACCGGGAAGTGCTACGCGAACTGCTGGCTCAGGCATCGCAGATTCGTGTAGTTAGCAACAACCACGGGGATGAACACGGGCAAAGAAGTCATCGCCACGAGGTGGCGTTCGCAGCCACACCGGTCGACGGTATTACCTTCAACATTCACGCCGAACGCCAGGCCGCCGACCTGCTGGCTTACTTAAACAAACTCGGCGGCCAGCGGATTCTCTTTACCGCGGAGACCACCGGTCGCCGCCAACTGCTTGCCGAACAACTGCGCCGCGCTGGCATCGAAACCGAAGAAACCGACGGGCTGCAGTCGTTCATGAAGTCATCGGCCCCAAGGGGCATCGCAATCGCGCAGCTGGATTCGAGCGCGCTGTTCCGCGACCTCTGCATTCTCTCGGAGAGCCAACTGCTCGGCTCCCGGCCCGCGGCGGACCAGAGTGTGCAGACCCGTGGCGGGCGTGTAGTGGATCCCGGCGAGATCATCCGCAACCTCACGGAGTTGCACATCGGTGCTCCGGTCATCCATCTGGAACACGGTGTCGGGCGCTACCTTGGACTGTCGACACTGGAGATCGATGGCGCCTCCCATGAGTTCCTGATGTTGATATATGCGGATGACGCCAGACTCTATGTACCGGTTGCATCGCTGCATCTGATTTCCCGCTACAGCGGCGCCGACGCGGAAACTGCGCCGCTGCACCGGCTCGGTTCCGACCAGTGGGAGAAGGCGAGGAAACGTGCCGCGGAAAAGGCTGCCGATGTAGCAGCCGAACTGCTCGACATTCACGCGCACCGGCTCTCCCGCCAGTCGCGAGCATTCCAGCTCACCGAGGCGGACTATCAGCGGTTCGTCGCGCAGTTCGCTTTTGAACTGACGACAGACCAGGCCGCGGCGATCGACGCCGTCCTTGAAGATTTGCGCAGCAGCCAGGCCACAGATCGCCTGATCTGCGGCGACGTCGGCTTCGGCAAAACGGAAGTGGCAATGCGTGCCGCCTTTGTGGCGGTACAGAACGGCACCCAGGTGGCTGTGCTCGTGCCGACGACGCTCCTCGCACAACAGCACGGCGATTCATTCCGCGAACGTTTTGCCGACTGGCCTGTACGTATCGAGGTGTTATCCCGGCTGCGCACGGCAGGTGAACTGCGAAAGGCCGCAGACGATCTGGCTGCGGGCCGCATCGACATCGTGATCGGCACTCACAAGCTGCTGTCCGACGACTTTCGCTACAAGGATCTGGGGCTCGTCATCATCGATGAGGAACATCGTTTCGGTGTCCGTCAGAAAGAGCGGCTCAAGGCGATGCGCGCCGAAGTCGACATACTCACGCTCACCGCAACCCCGATACCGCGCACGCTCAACATGGCCATGAGTGGCATGCGCGATCTCTCGATCATCACCACGCCACCCGCTCGCCGACTGTCGATCAAGACTTTCGTGCAGGAAAAACGCAGCGCCGTTATCCGCGAGGCCATCAGTCGCGAACTGATGCGCGGTGGCCAGGTGTTTTACGTTCACAATGAAATTCAGATGATCGAAGAGGTGGGCCGGGAACTGCAGGCGATGGTCCCGGAGGCACGCATCGGTATCGGCCATGGACAGATGGCGGCGCGGCAACTCGAGCGGGTGATGAACGACTTCTATCACCGGCAGCTGAACGTGCTCCTCTGCACCACCATCATCGAAACCGGCATCGATGTGCCGAACGCCAACACCATCATCATTGACCGCGCGGACAGGTTTGGTCTGGCGCAGCTGCACCAGCTACGGGGTCGTGTTGGTCGCTCGCATCGCCAGGCCTACGCCTATCTCCTGACCCCCCATCGCAAGGCCATGACCACGGATGCGGTGAAGCGCCTGGAAGCGATCGAAGCCGCAGGCGATCTAGGTGTCGGTTTCACACTGGCCACACATGACCTGGAAATCCGCGGCGCCGGTGAACTTCTCGGTGAAGATCAGTCCGGTCAGATCGAAGCGGTTGGCTTCACGCTCTACATGGAAATGCTCGAACGCGCTGTGCAGGCCCTCAAGGATGGCCGTTCACCGGACCTTGGCGCACCACTCGCCTACATCAACCAGGAAGTGAACCTGCATGCGCCAGCGCTGATTCCCGAAGACTATCTGCCGGATGCACACACCAGGCTGATTCTCTACAAACGGATTTCAGGCGCTGCCACCAACGAGGTGCTGGATACCCTGCAAGTGGAACTGGTGGACCGCTTCGGCGTTTTGCCACCACAGACACGCAGGCTGTTCGCGGTAACGAGACTCAAGCTCATGGCCCAGCAACTCGGCGTGCGCCGTTTCGACCTCGGCCCGGAAACCGGCCGCATCGAGTTCGCTGATCGCACCGGCGTGGATCCGTTCGCGCTGATCCAGCTCATCCAGAAGGAACCTTCCGTGTATCGGCTCGATGGGCCGAACATGATCCGCATTCGCAAGAATCTGCCGGAGTTCGAGGCACGTGCCCAGTTCGCAGAAAACCTCTGCCGGAGTCTCCTCTCGCCCGCGACCAATCAACGCAGAGCATCCGCGGACGTGGACCAGGCGGTGAAAACACTCTATACGGCGGCAGATGAAGCGAAGACAGCTGAAAAAGCACTGGCAGCCAGAAAGACACCCGTCAATCCGCGCCGGATGAAGCGGAAATCGCGTTAATTACACGATTCAAAGAAACGCACGATGAAATCAACCAACCTGCGAACTGTGTGCGCTTGCGCCTTGATCTTCCTGGCTTCTTATTCTGTTGCCGCGGAACGGGAAGACGATGCCGAGCAGATTGCGCGCGAGTTCAGCTACAACTGGCAAAGCATCGAAGTGGTCGTGTTCGAACGGCTCGGAGTGCGGGAGACACTGGGTGAAGAGGACCGGGTTCCGGAACACGGGGATCGCACCCTGCCCGCTTCGTTCTGGACGATCACCGATGCATCGGACCACGCACCCGGCTTTGGCATCGACGACCTTACACGTCCCGCCATCGAGCGTTTTCAACTGGGCGCCGCGGTCGGCATGCCGGGGTTTCAACGCGCGCGGATTCCGGCTGTTAATCCAACTTCCGCCACACCAAGTGCGCCCCCTGTCTCCTCGACCGATGTGCCACCACCACGTCCAACGCCGAAAGAGCTGTTTCGAACGGAGGTTACGGAATTCGAAAAGAGTCTCGCCCAAACGGCGCTGACCGCGCAGCCAATCCAGAATCACCGCCTCCAGGCGGCCGCCAACAGGCTCGTTTCACAAGCCGGCGCACGCATTCTCTGGCATCGCCGCTGGACACAACCGTTTGGCTGCGGCTCGGCGGCACTACCTGTTTACATCCAGGCAGGTTATCCGGTGCTGGGAATGCGTACGCTTGAGGGCACCTTGTCAATCCGCGGAACCGAGTCGTTCAACACGTCTGCACGGCTGTGGCTGCATGGACCTTTCCAGGGCCAGATACCGCAACCGCTACCGGCGCGTGCGTCTGGCGAAACCATCGTAGCTGGGGATCTCACCGATCCGTTCCTGATGCGCCACGTCCTTACGGAATCTCGGAACATCAAACCAGGGGAGGTGCATTACTTCGATCACCCCTACTTCGGGATGCTGATCAGTTTTGCACCCGTCGCGCTGCCCGACTCGCTGGTCACCGCCTGGCAACTGATGCAGTCAACCGCATCGCCCCCGGGATCACAGACAGGCGTTCAGCAGTAGCGTCATGTCATGCGCTGCCGCCGATGAAAGGCGGCGGATTTCTGCGAACTCGATGCGACCCCGCCCCGCGGCGGGGTTCACCACCACACAGAGGCTTGCGTAAGGCATGCCGAGTTCCCGCGCCAAAGCAGCTTCCGGCATGGCGGTCATCCCGACCACATCGCAGCCATCCCGTTCGAGACGATTGATTTCTGCGGCGGTTTCGAGCCGCGGTCCCTGCGTGCAGCCGTACACGCCGCCCACGTGCAGCATGATACCCAGCTTGGCGGCAGCAGCCTCTAGCCTGTGGCATAACGCCGCATCAAATGGCTCCGCGAATTCGATGTGATGGACTGCCGTATCGTCCGCATAGGTTGACAGTCGACTCCAGGTGTAATCGACGATCTGATCGGGCAACAGCAGCGCGCCTGCCGGCAAAGCGAGGTTTATTCCGCCCGCCGTGTGCAGCGCAATCAGCGCCTCAGCACCCGCCGACTTCAACGCATGGACATTGGCGCGATAGTTGATCGCATGGGGTGCAATGCGCACACCTTCTCCGTGGCGATTGAGAACAAGGGCCTCACCCCGATCAAAGTGAACCCGGCGGACCGACGTCGATGGCATGCCCCAAGGGGTCTCGGCCTGTGTCACCACATCGCCGATGCGGGCTCCAAGCCCGGCACTACCACTCAGGATGCCGATCATGATCCTTGTTCCGGTTCACGCAGCGCGCGAATCTCGGGAAGGTTTCGCCAATAGCCGCGACAGTCCATGCCACAGCCGAACAGATAGGACGTTCCGCTTTCAAGGCCAATGAAGTCCGCGGTTTCTCCGGCCGAACGCGCTGCGGCCTTGCGCACCAGAACAGCTGTCAGCACCCGCCCTGCGCCTGCCTCGAGCAAGTTCCTGACAACTGCTTTGAGCGTGATCCCTTCATCAAGCACATCATCCACCAGCAATACTGTTCGTCCACTAACATCCACGTTAAGCGGCACGATCCAGCGGAGGCCCGTCCCGGTTGTCACATCGCCGTATCGGCTGACCTGAAGACTCGCCTGCGTCAGGGGAAAACGCAGTTTCGAAAGCAGCTGACCCGCGAGATAAAGCCCGCCCTGCATCACCGTCACCAGCACGGGGTCGGCGGTGTGCAAGGCGAGATCGATCCGGATGGCCAACTGGTCGATCGCCTTGCGAACCTCAGCAGCGCCGTGTACCACCCGTGAGGATTCAAGGATCGACATCCTTTCCCGATGGGCCCTGTTTGCAGCATCACGTTTCATGTGCTTCAGAAGTGCCACTTCAGTTCCAGCTGGACGTGATCTTCCCTGTCCAGGTAAGCCGCTTTGCTGTCGCGATCAGGTATCCAGGTGGACGGGTCATCTCCATCCAGACTTTCAGAGCCGCTGAACACCCGGGCTTCAAGACTGACACTCAGGTGTTCGCCCAGACGCCGGCTCGCCTCGAGGCTGATCGCCGTTTCACCGGAATCCACATCACGGATGACACCGAGCAACGCCTGCGAATCGTCAGCATCGTTGAATCCGAATCGCAGACCCACAGCGTAGTCATCCTCGAGCAGCGTGTCGTAGGCCGCTTCACCCCGTTCATCGTGGAAATACTCCGCAACCAGGCCAAGATCCACAGTTGAACCAAAGAGACCGACGACGGTGTATTCCACGCCGCCAGTCACCGCATGAAACGTCTCGCCGCCGCCGCTGCGGCGGGTGCTTTCCAGCTTGAACGCCCAGTTGCTGGTGAGGTACTGCGCATCTAAGCCCGTCTGATCGATGAGCGCATACTCCGGTATCAGTACCGGCAACGTTTCCGGCCGTTCTTCGAGTGCAAACAAGGGTGCCCGCGCCGTACCATTGAAGTGATAGAGGCCAATGTCGAGCCCGCCGATCTGATGCGACCAACGCAGCGCCACATCCACGTGGGAGCGCTTGTCGTTACTTTCGAATCGGGTGTCATCATCATCAATTTCGAACGGCAGCCGCAGGCGCCTATCCTCGCCTGGAAAGGTGCGTTCCCGGAAACCTGACACCAAGAAGAGATCCAGCACGCCCCAGTCACCGTGGAAGGCAAGGTGTGCCATGGGTTGACCGAGTTTTTCTTCACTATCGATGTTCTCCACCAGATCGGTCTGATTGATGATGTCGACCAGATGATTGAACTCGGTGACGCCCCAGAAGACCTGTTTGGCGCCGAGCGAAAACTCCCAGTTGTCCCCCACCATTGACCAGAAGAGCTCACGCACATCGGCATGGGTGCGCTGGTCATCTTCGCTGTCGACGCGAGCGAATGGCGTGACCACCAGCTGGGATGACTCACTGGTTTCGAAGACGAATTCGCCTCGGAATACAGCGCTTTGTACGAAGTTGCCTTGATGGGCAAAGCCATCATGCGCAAACACTCGTGCTTCGACGCCAAGCTCCGGGTCCGCACTGAACGCACTCGTCTGTGCAGTTGTAAAGACTGACAACAGCAGCACGAACAGGTTTGGCACCCGAAGGAAGGGTAGCTTTGTGAAATTCACTGTATATAATCCCAGCTGACTGGATAAAACCACAGGATCATCCATGCAGCCTTTGACTCCGCGCCAGGCACAGATTCTCCAGCTCATCCGTACCCACATTGCCGATACGGGTTATCCGCCGACACGTGCCGATATCGCAGAACAGCTCGGTTTCAAATCACCGAATGCTGCGGAAGAACATCTCAAGGCGCTGGCACGCAAAGGCGCCATCGAAGTCATTCCGGGCACCAGCCGTGGCATCCGCTTGCCGGAGGGTGAAACCGGCATCCCCATCGTGGGACGTGTTGCTGCAGGTCACCCGCTCCTCGCCACCGAGCATATCGAAGACCGGGTCGAACTGCCGCCGGGTTTCTTTCGTCCACACGCGGATTTTCTGCTCCGGGTCAAAGGCGACAGCATGATCAATGCGGGCATCCTCGATGGTGATCTGATCGCCGTTCATCGAACGCGGGACGCGGCCAACGGCCAAATCGTGGTGGCACGAATCGAAGATGAGGTGACCGTGAAACGCCTGCAACGCACCCGCAATCGCAACAGGGTGCTACTGATCGCTGAAAACCCGGCCTACGATCCGATCGCGGTGGACCTCTCAACTACGCCGTTCGTGATCGAAGGGCTGAGTGTTGGTGTCATTCGGCAGATGTAATGACGGGCGGCTTCTGTTCCTGCGGCAGAAAAACGGTCGCCCATTGACACGGCTCGAACTGCCACCGAATACGCATCTGCCAACAAGAGCAGCGACTACGTCGTCGTCACCTTGCTCTTTGCCTTCGGCTTGGCCGCGACCTTGGCTTTTTTCTTCGGTGGCGCTTTCAGGGTCTTGGCGGCACTGGCCTTTCCCCGGGAGGTCCGGCCTTCGCCATCACCTGATGTGTCAGCGCCACCATTCACCTCGACCCAGCGACCGTCTGCAAAAAACGCTCGCCAGCCCGCCGGTTTGCCCTCGACTTCCGACTGCACGTACTGCTCCCGCGTCTTGCGCGAAAACCGGAGCACTGCCGGTCGCCCTTCGGGATCCGCTTCTGGTGCGGAAAGCAGGTAGCCAAACTTCGGATCCAGCTCATTGGTGTGGCTCTTGAGCTCACGAATCAACGGTGCCCGGGTCTCGCGGTGTTTCGGAAACTGGCTCGCGGCGAGGAACAGCCCACTCGCACCATCCCGCAGCAGATAGAAGTCATCCACCTTTTCGCAGCGCAGCTCTGGCATGGGTATCGGATCTGCCTTGGGTGGCGCCGCCTCGCCGTTACGCAAGAGCTTCCGGGTATTACCGCACTCGGTGTTCGTGCAACCAAAGTACTTGCCGAACCGGCCGGACTTCAGTTGCATGTCCGAACCACACTTCTCACAGGCGATCAACGGCCCATCGTAACCCTTGATGCGGTAGGTGCCGGCTTCAATGCGGAATCCGCCGCAATCCGGATTATTGTCACAGACATGCAGCTTGCGGTCTTCATCGATGAGGTAAGGCGTCATCGTGGTTGAACACACCGGGCAACGCTGCCGCGAGCGCAGAAGGCGGCTCTCGCCTTCTTCATCGGCGTCGACATCGATGGCTTCTTCACCCGGGATCAGATTGATGGTGTGGGTGCAGCGCTCCTTGGGGGGCAAGGCATAACCGGAACAGCCAAGAAACACCCCCGTCGAGCCGGTACGGATCTGCATGTGTCGCCCGCAGGCGGGACAGGCGATGTCCGTATCGGTCGGGTCGTTGGCACGCATGCCGCCCTGCTCCAGGCGCGCGTGATCCAGTTTGTTTTCAAAATCGCCGTAGAACTGGTCGAGCACTTCACGCCACGGCAGATCACCCTCGGCAATCCGATCGAGCTCCGCTTCCATGTCAGCGGTAAAGCCATAGTCCATGAGGTTCTGAAACTTCTCAACCAGCCGGTCCGTGACCAGCTCGCCGATTTTTTCCGCATAGAACCGGCGGTTCTGCAGAGTCACATAACCGCGTTCCTGAATCGTGCTGATGATCGCTGCATAGGTCGAAGGTCGGCCAATACCGCGCTTCTCGAGTTCACGCACCAGGCTCGCCTCGCCGAATCTTGGCGGCGGCTTGGTGAAGTGCTGGATCGTTTCCGCACCTCGCAGATCGAGCGCTTCACCCGCAGCAAAATTCGGGATCTCCAGTTCTTCATCACGGCGCGATTGCGGCGGCAATACGCGGGTATAGCCGTCGAACGTGAGAATCCTGCCACGCAGTCTTACCTCGCAGCGGTTGGCGAGTGCTGTCACCGTTGTGGAGAGGTATTCCGCATCAGGCATCTGGCAGGCGACGAACTGCCGCCAGATCAGGTCATACAGACGCTGCGCATCCGCTTCCATGTCATAGAGGTGAGCAGCCGACCTACCAACATTGGAGGGGCGAATGGCTTCGTGCGCTTCCTGCGCGTCTTTCTTGCTGGCGTACACGCGCGGCTTGTCCGGCAGGTACGCATCACCGTGTGTCTTCTGGATGAAGTCGCGCGCTGCACCCACGGCTTCAGCGGACAGGTTGGTGGAATCGGTGCGCATGTAGGTGATGTGGCCGGCTTCATAGAGACGCTGCGCCATCGTCATGGTTTTCTTCACTGAGAAACCAAGTCGCGTGCTCGCGGCCTGTTGCAGCGTCGACGTGATGAACGGTGCGTTAGGCCGTGTGCGAGTGGGCTTGTCCTCGCGCTCAGAAACCTTGAAACCGCCGAGCTGCAACTTTGCGAGGGCCACATTGGCGGCTTCGCGGTTATCGGGTCGGAAGTTCTCACCATCAAGCCGCGCCAGTTGGAAGCGGCAGACCTCATCTGTTCCTGGTCGGGCCAGATCAACGAATGCTTCCCAATATTCCTCCGGTATGAACGCGCGGATTTCCCGCTCCCGTTCGACGACGAGACGTACTGCGACAGATTGCACCCGGCCAGCGGAGAGACCACGGGCCACCTTGGCCCAGAGCAAGGGCGAAAGTTCAAAACCAACCACCCGATCCAGAAACCGCCGTGCCTGCTGGGCATTCACACGGTTCATGTTTAGCTCTCCCGGCTCGGCAAACGCCTCCTGGATCGCCTTGCGGGTAATCTCGTTGAACACCACTCGTCGAAACCGCGACGCATCACCACCGATGGTTTCGCGTAGATGCCAGGCAATCGCCTCGCCTTCGCGGTCCATGTCCGTGGCGAGGTAAACCATGTCGGCGCTGCTTGCCAACCGGCTGAGCTCCGACACGACCTTTTCTTTGCCAGGCAACACCTGATAGTTCGCGGCCCAGCCATTTTCCGGGTCGACACCCATCCGCTTAATGAGCTGCTCGCGAGCGCGCCGCGCCTTGTACTCCGCACGTTGTGCCAGTGGAACGGCCTTGGTTCGGGCGGCTTCCTTGGCACGATCCTTGGCATCGGTGGTTGAACCACCGGTGGGTAAATCGCGGATATGGCCGACACTTGACCGGACAACGAAGTCTTTGCCGAGGTATTTGTTGATTGTTTTGGCTTTCGCCGGGGACTCTACGATGACCAGAGAACGTGCCATTTCGGCAGCCAAGACCTCCTGTGCCAAGACATCCTGTAAAGGCGTCGAAATCGATGGGCGGACCTGCGGGAACTGGAATCGGATACTCGGATCCGTTTTTCTGGACGATGTCTAGTCAAATCCAGGCGAGTGATTCAAATCACCCCAGTCGCCGTTTCTTGCGCGCCTGACGCGGGCGGGCATGCGCCTCAACTGCAGCAGTAACAACGGGGAAGGACGTCCATCAGCCGGTGGTGGAAGTCACCCTATCCGGGTCTGCCCTGCCGCAAAAGCCGCGCCGTTATAAAGGGCGACAGAAAGGGGTGTCAAGAAACGCTGCGCCCATGCCACTCGGCGACCGCCAGGCGGAGCTCACTTAAAAGATCGCGGATCGTCTCGACCTCAACACGGGCGTCAGCCGCTGAAACCGGGACATTTCGGGCCTCGCCGGGCATTTCCGTCCAATAAAGCCACAGCATCGAACCGGTCACGGAGAGGCCCCTGGAAGTTGCGGGGAGGCGATCGAGAAATGGCGTGATCACTCCTTCCAGCGACACATTGCCGCTGCCCGGGTACTCAGGATTCGCCTGCCATGGGAGTGTGCGGCCGCGCACCAGATGGACCTCGGGAAACCGGCTCAAGGGCTGCGACTGGGCCATTCCGTAACGGGCACAGGGCAGTTTCGGAACTCTGATTGCGCCACCGGCGGAGACACGCTCATGAGGTTCACTCTCGATCTTGTACAGCTGCGCGAGCTCTACAGTGAGGCCAGCTGTACGTGCCGCGTCCCGAAAACTGCGCTGGTCCTTCTCGCGCCGGTTCGGCAGCAGATACATCACCGGACCGATGATGATGAGAAGGGCAACGATCACAATTAGCCAGGTCATTCCACGCCACCTGCAGAGCCCATGCGACCCTCTGTTTTTTCCGAAGGATCAGTGTTCTGGATCGAGTGTTCTGGATCGAACACTGCCTGTGTTATGTTGGCCGCAAACCGGAACAGGGGGCAACATGAACGCATACCGCCGTATCATGCTCGCAGTCGACCTGACGGAAGAGTCGCAACCTGTAGCCGATCGTGCCCTGGCACTGGCGGCGGCGTCCGGCGCCGCGTTGCACGTCGTGCATGTCATCGAGCCACTGAGTCTCGCCTACGGCGGTGACGTGCCGATGGATCTTTCCGCCGTCCAGAACCAGATTCACGAGCAAGCGCGGTCACACCTGGCCGAGTTCGCTGACGCGATCGGTATTCCGGAAGCGCGGCGCCATCTGATCTTTGGGCGGCCGGAAAATGAGATCCAGCGTGCGGCGGAGGCCAACAAGGCTGATCTGATCGTTGTCGGCAGTCATGGTCGCCATGGTCTCGCGCTGCTCCTGGGATCGACCGCGAATGGCGTACTGCATGGTGCGCCCTGTGACGTGCTCGCCGTGCGTGTCGGACAAGACACACCAAAGGCACACTGAACGAAGGCAGCACCAGGCGCGGTTCGACGACCGTGCCAACGTTCAAACTGCAAGATCGGAGAGACAGTGTTTCTGAATGGACGTGCCCGGCTCCAGTTGCTGGGCAAAATCAGGCTTCATGCCCGCCCCGCCTTCTTTCGACATGTTTGCAGGATCACGATTCGCATCATCGTCACCGTCGGCGTGCTGGTCGGCAGCACTGCCGGTCTTGCCGCACAGATTCAGGCGGCACCAACCCCACTCGCTGCTGAAACGGCGCCAGTTACCTACACGGCACCGGACTACAGCCGCGAACGTCGCGAATGGCAGGCAGCACTTGAGCTCTTGAACGCCGGCCGGATGACCGAGTTCGAACGCGCGAAAAAAAGTCTCGAGCACTACCCGCTGACGCCATGGCTTGACTATCACGCCCACAAGCGTCGCCTGCCAAACCTCACCGCCACTGAGGTCGACACATTCGAGGGAGCCCACCCCGATCTGCCGCTGGCTGAAGAAATCCGCAAGGAATGGCTCAGGAACCTTGCCGCACGCAATCAGTGGTCTGCACTGCTGCGCGGTTATCCGAACGACGATCGAGTGATGCCCGTCGAGCTGCAGTGCTACCGGGCACGCGCACAGGTCAACCTTGCGCAACCCGGCCAAGGACAACGAGAGGATGGCCTCGCTGCAGCACGCGCGCTCTGGCTCAACGGCAAGAGCCAACCAACCGCATGTGATCCCCTGTTCACGACACTGCGCCAGGCGGGGGGCATCACACCTGAACTCTATTGGGAACGAATGGAGCTGGCGTTTGCGGCAGGCTCGACGCAGCTCGGCCGTACACTCATCACCCGCCTCACCGGCGAACGACGTACCTGGGCAGACGCATACTGGCAAACCCACCAGGATCCCCGCCGGATTCTGATACCTGGCCGCTACAAGGGTGATTCACCGCTGATTCGCCGCGTGGTGCTGCACGGATTCGAACGCCTCGCGCGCAACAATCCAGCGGATGCGCTACGCGCCTGGCCGGAGTACCGCAATCGGAAAGCCTGGACGGATGAGGAGCGCAATCGTATCGAACGCGCCATCTGGCAGGCGGCCGCAGCAACCGGAAAATTTCCGGACAAGGACTTTACGAGCAACGATCCGCTTCTGCTCGCAACGCTGGCCACAGCGGCACGCAACCAGGAAGACTGGGCCGCCGTTGAGAGGTTTATCAACCTCATGCCGGATTCCGAGCGCAACAGCATTGAGTGGCAGTACTGGCTTGGCCGGGCGAACGAAAAAATCCACGGCACTTCCGAACAAACCGCAGCGATCTACTCGGGTATCGCTGGCGAGCGGCACTACTACGGCTTCCTCGCCGCCGCAAAGGTTGGAGCGGATCCCGTTCTCGGCAGTCCGCCAGAACATATCGGCAAAGACGTGCTCGATCGCCTGTATCAGTATCCGAACGGTGCTCGCGCGCTCGAATTCCACAAACTGAATCAGCAGATCAATGCGCGCCGCGAGCTGTTGTTCGGCGTGGACAATCTCGGCCCGGAAGCGGCACGGGAATTTACCTGGGCTGCACTGCACCTCGGCCAGCCGCATCTCGCGATATTCCTCGCCAACCGT
>VGVE01000090.1 GCA_016874135.1 Gammaproteobacteria bacterium
CGGGGGTAGAGAGCCCGGGCGATCTCATCGCATCCAGGGAGAACGGATTTTTACTGTCATGCTGGAGCAGTGTTCGGGATCCGCCCACAGATACCTAGCGCAAGGGCAGGATTGTGAAATCTGGGGTGGCCTGCTCGATCACTGCCTTCTGGTGCTGCTGCAACTCCTGTCCACCAAGCCGGGCGAGTACCTTCGCAAACGGATCTTCAACGCCACTCTGTACACCACACAACGTTTCGAGCACAGCGAGGCCGTGAAACGGAACGGTGGGGGCGTGATAGCCCCCTTCGTGACAAAGCAGCAGACGGCCATCACAGAGTTCGTCGGCGATGGCCAGCATCTTGGTTGTGAGCGAACGGTAGCCGCCGCTGTGCATCATCATCCGTCCAAACGGATCGCAACCACCGGCGTCAAATCCGCAGGGAACGATGATGAGTTCGGGGCGATAGGCACGCAGGACAGGGATGACGATATGGTCAAAAGTCTCTTCGTACGCGCCGACCCCGGAGCCGGGTGGCAATGGCACATTGATAGAGAAGCCGAGTCGCGCGCCTGCGCCGCGTTCGTGAATATGGCCCTCATCCGCCGGAAAGTTCCGGTCCTGGTGAATCGAAATTGTCAGTGCGCGCGGGTTCTCCCAGAATGCACTCTGCGTGCCGTTGCCGTGGTGAACGTCCCAGTCGACGAAAGCGATACGGCGCAAGCCGTAGTGTTCCAGCGCAAGAAAGCCCGCGATGGCGGCGTTGCCGAAGACACAGAAACCCATACCCATGTGTGCCAGTGCATGGTGTCCTGGTGGACGCACCAACGCATAGGCGTTATCGACGCGGCCCTCCATGATGGCTTCGAGTCCCGTCAGCACACCACCTGCGGAGAGCACGGCGATTTCGAAACTACCGCGGCCGATGGGGGTGAATGCACCCGCATCACCACCGATGCCGGCGCTCAGTTCCCGGATCTTTGCAACGTAGTCAGGTGTGTGGAATCGCAGGAGTTCCGCTTCCGTTGCCGATCGTGGTTCGATCAGAACCAGATGTTTGTGTAGCCCTGATACTTCAACCAGATTGCGAAAGCGGCGTTTGGTCTCAGGGTGCTCTGCATGTTCAAACGGTTGCACCGGATTGCCATAGGGCATGGCGCCGGCATAGTTGCCGGTGTTGTGCCGCATATAGAGTTCGTGGCGGATGAATCCGGCTGGGAGACCAAACACCTGATCGCTCTGAGGCGCATCATTGAAAGTTAGGGACGTTTTCGTTGGTCTGGCCGACCCCACACGGCGACAGATCCTTGAACTTCTCGCTACGAATGGATCTTTAAGCGCTGGTGCGCTCGCCGACTCTGTCGCTGAAATCTCGCGCCCGGGGGTTTCCCGCCATCTGCCGATTCTGCGCGAATGTGGGCTCGTTGCCGTCGAACGTTCGGGCAAGGAGCAGCGCTACATCATCGACGAAGTGCCCCTCATCGAGGTGCGTGATCGATGGATGTCGCAATTCGCGAGCAATCAAGTGAAGAGTCTGAAGCGGTTGCGGAAAAGGGTTGAGCAGGGCGGCTGATCGATGTAGGGGCCGCGATCGGAGCGGCCGTCGCCGTCACCTCTGCACCCTCACCTCTGCACCCACCCCCCCGAAAACGGAATCGCCTGCCCCACAAAAAAATCCGCATCATTGCTCGCGAGATAAGCGGCGAACTTCGCATCCTCTTCCGGCCGTGCCAGTCTGCCGAGTGGCACTTGCCGTTTGAGTGACGTCTGGAACGATGCTTTCTCCTGCAGCTCTTTCGGATAGTACGCAGGGTTCTCCACATAGTTCTGGGCGATGAGATTCACCTGCACATTGTCCGGAGCCACCTCGACACCCACAGCCTGCACATAACCGACCTGTGCAGCGCGGGCGGCACTGTAGGCCGCGAGGGTCTTGAGACCCCTAAGTGCTACGGCTGATCCATACACCACGATCTTGCCGGCGCGGCGTTCCCGCATCTGCGGCAGCACCGCCCGCACCAGCCGATGCAGCGGATGTACTATGGTCTCAAACGCGTTTCGCCAGGCGTCATCATCGAGTTCGGCGATGGTTCGGCCCGAGTAGTTCGGGCCGGCGAGGTTGGCGATGAGGATGTCGATTGGGCCTGCGGATGCGATCAGCGCTTCGCAGGCACCTGAAACGGTGAGATCGCGGGTGTCGAGGGTCACCCGGGCACCTTCGCTGCGGAACACCTCGGCTGTGACCGGCCCCATGAAATCATTGCCCTGTGTGATGACGGCATGCCGTCCGGCTAGTCTTCCGCTCATGATTGGTATCGCCCCGTGACATCCCGTGGTTGGCCCCGGAGAATAGCCGACCTCGCAGAGGGTCGGAATCGGCAGTGGAGGTCTTTCAGCTCATCGTCAGCGGCGCGTCGCAAGGCTGTGTTTATGGCCTCATCGCGCTCGGCTTCGTGCTCATCTACAAGGCGACGGAGATGGTCAATTTCGCCCAAGGCGAAGTGATGATGCTGGGTGCCTTCCTGACGCTGACGTTCAGTCACCTGTGGGGCTGGCCCTTCGGTTGGGCGGTGCTTGCCGCGATCATCGCCATGGCGGTGATCGGAACGCTGCTCGAACGGATATTCCTCCGACCCATGATAGGTGAGCCGCACTTCGCGGTATTGATGCTCACCATCGGTCTTGGTTTTGTGCTGCGGGCGTTCGCCGGCGCGGTGTGGGGCAACTCACCCCGACCGCTGCCGACCCCTTGGAGCGGTGAAGTGGTGGAAATCGGTGGGGTGGTGATCGGCTATGAGAACATCGCGATCATCGTCGGGACGAGTGTGCTTTGCCTGCTGCTCTTCATGTTCTTTCGCTTCACGCGCCTCGGCATCGCCATGCAGGCCGCATCGCAAAACCAGCTCGCGGCGTTTTACGTGGGCATTCCCGTCAAACGCATCTTTAGCCTGGTGTGGGCGATTGCGGCGGTGATCGCCACCATTGCCGGCATCCTGACGGCGCCCATCACGCTCATCGATCCACTCATGGGCTTCATCGGTATCAAGGCCTTCGCGGCCGCCATCGTCGGTGGGTTTGGATCGTTGCCCGGCGCGCTGCTCGGGGGGTTGCTGGTCGGATTGATGGAACAGTTCGGCGGGCGGTACCTGATGCCCGGGTTTGGTGACCTTTCCGCCTATGTGTTGCTGCTGATCGTTCTCGTTCTGCGTCCGGAAGGCCTCTTCGCCACCATGCAGCGCAAGAAGGTATGAGCCGGGACAACTAATGCGCTTCATCCGCAAGACTCATTACAACCAGGACATCAACCTGTTCGCACATGGCGGGCAGGTGTTCTGGTATGCGCTGCTGGTCTTGCTGGTGGTGTCTGGTCCGTTGTGGCTGGACCGCTTTCTGCTCGGCGAATTCTCACAGGTATTCATCTACGCCATCGCGGGTGTCGGGCTCATGCTATTGATGGGATACACCGGGCTCGTCAGCCTCGGCCACGCGGCCTTTCTGGCGATCGGTGCCTACACCCACGCGTGGTTGCTCGAGCAGGGTGCTCCCTGGGTCGCGGCTGCGTCCGGGGCTACAGTGGTGAGTGCCGTCACTGGCGCAATGATCGGTCTGCCGGCGCTACGTATGACCGGGATCTACCTGGCAGTCGCCACACTTGCCTTTGCCGTCATCGTCGAACAGGTGATCGTTCACTGGGAATCCGTGACCGGGGGAGTTGCCGGCATGGCGGTGCCGCAGAGCACGCTCGTCGGGTTCGATGTGGCCTCACCGATCACGTTCTACTATGTGTGTGTAGTCGTACTCGTACTCGCGGTGCTCGCCGCTATGAACCTGCTTCGGTCACCCACCGGGCGAAGCATGGTGGCGGTTCGCGATTCAGAAACCTCCGCGCAGAGTATGGGCGTGCACGTGGCGCGGACGAAGATGCTGACATTTGCTCTCTCAGCGGCGTTTACCGGGCTTGCAGGGGCGCTCTTCTCCCATCGCATCGGTTACCTTGCGCCGGATGCGTTCACCCTCAATACCTCAATCCAGCTGCTGCTCATGGTGGTGGTCGGCGGGCTCGGCTCGCTGCACGGTGTATTGTTCGGTGCGATCTTTGTCGGTCTGCTACCGCAGGGCATTGCGATTCTTAGGGATCATGTGCCGGCGAACATCGGTTCGATTCCCGGGCTTGAACCGGGGATTTTCGGCCTGCTGCTGATCCTCTTTCTGATCTACGAGCCGGACGGACTGTATGGCCGCTGGCTCAAGATCCGGCGTTACTTCGAAGACTTTCCGTTGTACCGCAAGTCGACCTATAAACGGCAGCGACGGTTCCTGCGCACGGAGCGGCTCAAGTGAGCCTGCTCACAGCGGAACACCTGACGGTCAACTTCGGTGGCGTGAAGGCCGTCGATGACGTCTCTTTCGGGGTCGAACCGGGTGAAGTGTTTTCCGTCATCGGTCAGAATGGTGCTGGCAAGACCACGGTCTTCAACCTCATCAGCCGCTTCTATGACCTCGACCAGGGAACCCTGTGTCTGGAAGGGCAGGACTTCTCTCGAGTACCCACGTGGCGAATCGCCGAACTCGGTATCGCGCGCACGTTCCAGAACATCGAGCTCTTTGAACACGAAACGGTATTGCAGAACCTGCTCATCGGCTGCCATGTGCATCGCCGGTCAAACCTGCTCTCTGATCTGCTCTTCCTGCCTTCGGTACGGAAGCAGGAGCTCGAGTTCCGCAAGACGGCGGAAGATGTCATTGATCTGCTGGAGTTGACAGCGTGGCGGGACCAGGTGATCGCCAATCTGCCCTATGGGGTGCGCAAACTGGTGGAAGTCGGCCGGGCACTCTGTATCCGGCCAAGACTGTTGCTGCTCGATGAGCCGAGTTCCGGCCTCAATCCGGAAGAGACGGAGGACCTGAGTTTCTGGCTCGAAGACATCAATGAAGAACTCGGCATCACCATCGTGATGGTGGAGCACGACATGAATCTGGTGGCGCATGTCTCGGATCGGGTGATGGCGATGGCGAACGGGCAGGTGCTTACCATCGGTACGCCTGCCGAGGTGCAGAGCCATCCCGAAGTGGTTCGGGCCTATCTCGGGGATTGATGTGACAGTCGCCCAGACAAACGACAACGAGAGCCCGTTGCTCGAAGTGCGCAACATCGAAACCTATTACGGCCCGGTGATGGCAGTGCGCGGCGTGTCGATGAAAGTCCGGCGCGGCAGCATCGTCACGCTGCTCGGAGGCAATGGTGCGGGCAAGACGACGATTCTGAAAACGATCTCAGGCGCCATGGAGCCACAGAAGGGAACTGTAACGCTCAATGGTGAGGACATCACGCGCAAGGATCCGGACTGGGTGGCGAGGCAAGGTCTCGCCCACGTGCCGGAAGGTCGCGAAGTCTTCCCGTTCCTCACGGTGGTGGAAAACCTGTGCATGGGTACCTGGGCACGTCGTGTCGGCAGCGCCGCCGAAGACCTCGAACTCGTATACAGCTATTTCCCGATACTGAAATCGTTTGCGCACCGACAGGCTGAATACCTCTCCGGTGGACAGCAGCAGATGCTCGCCATCGGGCGCGGCTTGATGGCGCGGCCTGACGTCATGCTGCTCGATGAGCCGTCCCTTGGCCTCGCGCCAAAACTCGTCGCGGAGATTGCCAACATCATCGTGCGTCTCAACCGCGAACAGGGCGTCACGATTCTGCTGATCGAACAGAACGCGAAGATGGCACTGGAAGTGGCCGACTTCGGGTATGTGCTCGAGAACGGCCGGATCGTGATGGAAGACGCCACCGAACGGCTGAAAGCTTCGACCGACATCCAGGCGTTTTATCTCGGCATGAAAGAGCAGGGTGTGCGTGGGCGTCGTCGCTGGAAACAACGGAAAACCTGGCGATGAGTGCCGAACAAAAAGCACAGAGTATCGATGGTTGCGACACCGTGGCCGCACTCTTTGCCGATCGCGTGAATCGCTGGGGCGATCGGGTGGCGCTGCGCGAAAAGGACTTCGGTATCTGGAATGAATACACCTGGAAGGACTGGGGTGAAATGGCGCGCGCCGTAGGCCTTGGTCTCAAGTCGCTGGGCATGCAGCGGGGTGACCGCTGCTCCATTGCCTCGGAAGTATGCCGCGAGTGGCTGTTTGCCGATCTCGGCGTGATCGGTATTGGGGGCGTGACCAACGGCGTCTACCCCACCGACTCGCCTTCACAGGTTGAGTACCTCATCGCCGACAGCGGTACGCGCTTCTATTTCGCCGAAGATGAAGAGCAGCTCGACAAAGTGCTCGAGGTGCGGTCGAGACTGCCGGATCTCGTGAAGATCATCGTTTTCGACATGGAGGGTTTGCGGAGCTTCCAGGACAGCCAGGTACTGTCATTCGATGAACTGATAACCCTCGGCCGCAACTGGGATGCAGAACACCCCCACGACTGGGATCAGGGCATAACGGCGACACGGCCGGAAGATCTGCTGGTGCTCACCTATACCTCGGGTACGACCGGGCCACCGAAAGGCGCGATGATCAGCCATCGCAACATGATCTTCATGATGCGTAACCTGCAGGACATCTACGGCATGCGGCAGGATGATGAACAGCTGGGCTTCCTGCCGCTCGCCCATGTGGCGGGTCGGATGTTCTATACCTCGGCAGCCATTGAGTCCGGTTGCGTGGTGAATCTTGTGGAGGACATGGAAACCTTCCAGCAGGATCAACAGGAGATCGCACCCTCGGTGCATTTCGCGGTGCCGCGTGTGTGGGAGAAGCAGTTTTCCCAGGTCACGATTCGCATGAAGGATGCGACACGTCTCGGGCAATGGGCTTACGCGCAGGCCATCGGCATCGGGCAGAGGCGTGCAGCGTTCCGTATGCGGGGAGAACAGGCTCCGCTTGGCGTAGAACTGCTGTTTCGCATTGCCGATGTTCTGGTGCTGCGCAACATACGGATCATGCTTGGCATCAATGACTGTCGCTGGCTGTCGACCGCAGCGGCGCCCATCGCCTCGGATCTCATCGCCTGGTTCTGGGCGCTTGGCAAAGAGATGTACGAGGTTTACGGGCAGACAGAATGTACCGGGCTCGCCACTGCAAACTGGCCAGGCAACGCCCGCATTGGTTCGGTGGGCAAGGCCTGTATCGAGTGCGACGTGGTGTTGTCACCACAGAAGGAAATACTCATCCGTGGTCCCGGAGTCATTCCCGGTTATTGGAACAAGCCCGAAAAAACCGCGGATACCATCATCGATGGTTGGCTGCACACCGGCGATGTGGGGCGGGTGGATGAGGCCGGTTTCATCTACATTGTGGACCGGATGAAGGACATCATCATCACTGCCGGTGGCAAGAACATCACGCCGAGCGAAATTGAGAATCAGCTGAAGTTCTCGCCGTTCATTTCAGATGCGGTGGTGATCGGTGACCGGCGTCCTTACCTTACCTGCCTCGTGATGATCGACCTCGACAACGTCAGCAAATACGCGCAGGACATGAATGTGGTGTTCACCAACTACACTAGCCTCTGCCATACCAAAGAAGTGCAGGACCTGATCGGCGCCGAGATCGAAAAGGTGAATGCGAAGTTCGCGCGGGTTGAGACGATCAAGAGGTTTGCGCTGATCGATCAGCTGCTCGATGCGGAAGATGAAGAACTCACACCCACCATGAAGCTCAAGCGCAAGGTGGTGAATGAAAAGTACAAAGACATGATTGCGGCCATGTACGCAGGAGAAAAGAAATGAACCTCATTCGATGGATCGGCGCGCTGGCGTTGGTGGTAATGGCGGGGTGCGGTGGCGAGCCCGCACCCGCCTCAGGCGATGCAGTGCAGGGTGCGGCACTCGATGCAGCGGGCAGTACCGTAGAGGTTGAGCAGCGTGGTGTGACGGATACAGAGATCGTGGTCGGTTCGTATACGGACTTCTCCGGTGCCACTGCGATCTGGGGCGTCGGCTCGATCAACGCCGCGCGCACTCGCATCGATGAACAGAACACCAAAGGTGGTGTGCACGGTCGCCAGATCCGCTTTGTGGTGGAAGACACGCAGTACCAGGTGCCACGTGCCATCCAGGCGGCCAACAAGCTAATCCACCGCGACAACATCTTCGCCATGCTGCTGTCGGTGGGAACGCCGCTGAACAATGCCGTTATGCCGCAGCAGTTCGAGGCCGGTGTCCCGAACCTCTTTCCGATCACCGGCGCCCGCTCGGTGATCGAACCGTTCCACCGCTTCAAGTTCACCCAGCGCGGTATTTATTACGATGAAGTACGTGCGGCGGTGAAGTACTTCATCGAACAGAAGGGCGCACAGAATGTCTGTTCCATCTACCAGGACAGCGACTATGGCAAGGAAATCCTCTCCGGCACACAAGATCAACTGAAAGACATGGGCCGAACCATGGCCGCGACTTCCGCACACAAACCCACGGAGACGGAATTCACCGCGGCGATCCTCCGACTGCGTGAAGCGAAGTGCGATCTGGTGCTGATGGGTACCGTGCACCGCGACACCATCCTCGTGCTCGAAGCGGCGCGGAAGATGGGCTGGACCGGCGTCTCGTGGGTAGGCAACAACGCGGCGTATGCGCAGGTGATCGCGGACCATGAAGCCGGTGAGGGTTATTACGCGTTCGTGCACATGGCGAACCTGTATGCCGACGATCCCAAGTCGCCTGAGGTGCAGGCGTGGTGGGATGCCTACGTCGAACGTTACAGCGAAGATCCCGGGCTCGCCGCCATGGAAGGCTACCGCGCTGCGGACCTTATGATTCTCGCCATGGAAAAAGCCGGCAGGAACCTCACCACTGATGCACTCGTCACCGCGATCGAGAGCATCGCCGACTACACCGACATCTTCGGATACCGCATCCAGTTCGGGCCGGAGCGGCACTCCGGTGCCAAAGAGAGTGTCCTGTCGCAGGTGCAGAACAAACGGTGGGTGAAGCTGGATCAGGCGATTACGTACTGATCTCGTGGATTGCACAGCGCCGGGCGATTCATCTATTACGCGGATGTTCGCTCGCCCGGCGCTCATTTCCCCGTTTGTAGTTGCCGGTCGCGCGTGCCATGAGCCGCTGCGCGTCCGCTTCTGAGGCGGACGTGACCCGGCTCAGCAGCGTGCTCTTCTGCCGCCCGTGCAGCGCGCTTGCCAGCCGCTCGTGGTGATAGATCTCCATATCCCCGGACTTCAGCACTCGCCAGCGAAAAGCCGGCGTTGTGTCGGGTGATTCCGGTTCGTTCGGGTTCATCAGCGCGATTCCTGCAGGCGCGTCGGTTCGGGGGACGATGCCTTCGTTCAGACCCAACCGCAACCGGATTAGTCCCTTCCCACCCACTTTCCCATCCACTGCTAGTCTTTACCTGAAGACGCACGTGCTCTGAAGACGTACGTGCTCTGAAGACTTACGCGGGCCGTTCGTGCTGCCGGGTTTTTGACACTAAGTCACCGAGCCACGAACGCAGGATCAACCACGGAATCTGCACGTCAGAGACGGAAGGACTTCAACGGAATGAACCTGATCGCGGGCATTGTTCTGGTACTCGGTTGTGTGGCCGGCGGCTTCGTGCTGTCCCATGGTCAACTGGGTGCGCTGTGGCAGCCCTATGAAGTGCTGATCATCATGGGTGCTGCGATCGGCGCCATGGTGATGGGCAACCCGGGAAAAGTTCTAAAAAAAGTCGGTGGCAATCTCGGCAAGCTGGTCAAAGGTTCATCTTATAACAAGGCGATGTACCTGGATCTTTTGTCGATGATCCTGGAAATCCTCAATAAGGCCCGCAAGGAAGGGATGATCAAGCCGGAAGAAGATGTTGGTAAACCCGATGCCAGCCCGATCTTCACCAAGTACCCAAAAATCTGTGCTGATCATCATGTCATCGAGTTCATCACTGACTACCTTCGCCTGATGGTGGATGGCGTTACCGAACCCCTCGCGCTCGAATCTCTGATGGATGTCGAACTTGAAACGCATCATGAAGAAGGTGGATTGACGGCAGCCGTGCTGACGCGGAGGGCGGACGGTCTGCTGGGTTTCGGTATCGTCGCCGCCGTACTCGGTATCGTGATCACGATGGCGTCGCTCGGTGGCCCGCCGGAAGCTCTTGGTCACCATGTCGCCGCGGCGCTCGTCGGTACATTGCTCGGTATCTTGCTTGCGTACGGTTTCGTGGCGCCAATGTCGACCTTCCTACAACATGTGGCGCGGGATGAATCGCAGTTCTACAAGTGCATCAAGACCTGCATGGTGTCGTCGCTGCAGGGTTTCAGCCCGGCGATTGCGGTGGAGTTCGGCCGCAAGGCGATCCTCCACAGCGAACGACCGACTTATGCGGAACCTGAAGAACACATGAAGAAAGGCCGATGTTCAGAAAGTTAAACAACCCGAGTCGCTGACATGGCAGAGGCAGATACCCGACCCATCATCATCAAGCGCATCAAAATACATGCGCATGGCCATCATGGCGGCTCGTGGAAAGTTGCCTATGCCGACTTCGTGACCGCGATGATGGCATTCTTCATGCTGTTGTGGCTCCTAGGTTCGATCACGGAACAGGAGCGCAGCGCTATCCAGGATTATTTCCAGAACCCCAGCATAGTGCCCGGTGCCGGGGGTACGAGCTCACAGATTCTCGACATGGGCGGTTCCGACTCCCAGGTGGGGGCCGTAGTGATCAATGCCCAACCGGAGGAAAGCTCGAATTCGGAAAGTGATGTCAGTGATGTGGAGGCGATACTCGAACAGATCGAACAGGAACAACTGGACGCACTGCTCGAATCGCTTGAGTACGCCGTGGCGGAAAACCAGTCACTCAAGGCCTACAAGGATCAGATGATCTTTGATTTCACAGAAGAATGGCTGCGCATCCAGCTTATCGACAAAGATAACCGACCCATGTTCGACAGCGGCAGTGATGAACTCAAACCTTACAGCCGCAGCATCATTCGAGAGCTGGTCAAAGTTATCGAACAGGTTCCGAACCGCGTCAGCATCAGTGGTCACACGGACCAGCATCCGTACGGCGGTGACGCGGGATATACCAACTGGGAGCTGTCCGCTGATCGTGCCAACGCTGCGCGGCGTACGCTTCTCGACAGTGGCATGGATCAACGGCGGGTCGGCCGGGTAGTGGGGCTCGCCTCTTCGGTGCCATTTGATCCCCAGGATCCTTACCACAGTTCTAATCGGCGGATCAGCATCGTGGTCCTGAACCGCGCAACTGAAGACTCACTCTTCGGCGTGCTGATGCAACGGCCGACACCGCGGGAATCTTCAATGCAGGTATTGAGCGGATTGAAGGACTCGTCTGCTTGAGTGTTCGGGAGTCTTGAGCGGAAGCCGGCTGAGCTGCTGGAATCGGTCAGTGACGACGTTACCCTGAACCAGTCCTTCGCCACCACCAGGCAGACACAGGTTTCCTCAGGTCTTCAATGAGAACGGCGTGAAGTCCGTGCTGCGGTCATAGTGATCGACACCTTCCGCACGCTTGAGGAAACCGACCACTTTATAGGTAACCGGCGTAAAGAAGATCTCGACGCCCACCTTGAACATCCAGTTGAACGCCACCACCGCGAATAGGGTTGACGTATCCCAGATGCCGTAGAACGCAACGGGATAGAAGATCAGGCTGTCGACACCCTGGCCCATGGCGGTTGATCCGATGGTTCTGGCCCAAAGGTGTTTGCCTTCCATCCAGACCTTCATCTTCGCCAGAACAAAACTGTTCACAAAATCTCCCGCCCAGAACGCGAGCATGGACGCGACAACGATGCGCCAGGTGTTGCCGAAAACCGTTTCCAGCGCCGGTTGGATGACGGTGTTGAACGGTTCATTCGGATCCGCCGGCATGTTGATGACGATGTAGCTCATCACCGTCGCAAAAAGCATCGCCCCGAATCCGGCCCAGATGACCAGGCGTGCCTTGGCATAGCCGTACACCTCGGTGAGGATGTCGCCGAAGATATAGCTGATCGGAAAAAACAGGTTACCGGCACCGAAGGTGATGCCAAAGAGAATGCAGGTCTTGCCGGGGCCAATCAGATTGGAGCAGAGCAATACCGTTACAAATCCCGCCATGACGAGATCGAAATAGCGGTAATTTCGAGGTGCCCCTGCTGCAGGCAACGGCTGTGCATTCGTGCTCATGGGTACCGGCTCTCCCTTTGATTGCAGCAATTCCCCGCCATTCATTAGCGGCGCTGATCAGGCCCGGGATGGTAAGGGATTCGTGCAAGCCGCGCGACGACGAAGCGCGACGCGCCGGCTATGCGAAGGAAGGGCTGATTGGTCAGGCCTTCCTTAACGCAACTTTGCCACCCCGTGAATCATGAACGCCGCGATTTTCGGCCCGGGTACGTAACCGACGGTTTTTTCAACGATCGAAAACCCCGCATCCGCGAGCATGTCATCAGCCCGCCGCGTGAGGTGACAGCCCCCGCCGATGATCTTCCACAACGGTTCGACGCGGGCTTGCCACCTGGCGATGCCGGCATCATCGGAGCGGCCGTGTTCCACGAAGTAGAGTTCTCCACCTAGTTTGAGCACACGACGCATCTCGGCAATCGCGCGGTAGGGATTGGGTATGGAGCAGAGTGTCCACGTGCAGACGATGCAATCGAAGCTGTTGTCAGCCGCCGGCAGCGACTCGCCGGAGACACCGATCACGTTGACCGGTTTGTTCAAGGCCAATGCACGTTCGCGGGCGAGTTCGTTGAGTTCCGCCGAAGGATCCACGCCGGTAATTGAGGTGACCTCGTCGGAGTAGTGG
Organism: Gammaproteobacteria bacterium; assembly: GCA_016874135.1. GTDB lineage: Bacteria > Pseudomonadota > Gammaproteobacteria > Pseudomonadales > Azotimanducaceae > SYFY01. The sequence goes on from VGVE01000090.1 coordinate 12,734, forward strand.
GGCAGGTTTAGACCGCTGCCGATGCCGATCTCGAGCACATCTCCACGGGCGCGGGGCACATAACGACCCCGCAGCTCCGTCATCGGCGGTTGGCCGCAGGCCTTGTCGATGAGTTTCGGAAGGATGTTGCGTTCGTACCAGTTAGCCACAAATCACCTCAATCGAATTCGCCCGATCAGATCTTGCGTTCGCTGTTCTGCCAGTATCGGTCCCGCAGCAAACGCTTGTACAACTTGCCGGTTTCTTGGCGCGGCATTTGTGATTCAAAGTCAATGCTGCGCGGCGCCTTGTAACCAGCGAGTTTCGAGCGCACCCACTGGATGAGTTCTTCCGAAAGGGCGTCGCCCGCGCTGTGCCCCGGCGTCAACGTCACTGCCGCTTTCACCTCTTCACCGAACTCTTCGTTCGGAATACCGAACACCGCTGCATCCTGAACCGCCGGATGCATGGCGAGCACTCCTTCGATTTCCGCAGGATAGATGTTCACGCCGCCGGAGATGATCATGTCGATCTTGCGATCGGAGAGATAGAGATAACCGTCCGCATCGAAGTAGCCGATGTCTCCAAAGGTGAAGACGCCGGGTTCGAGATGGGCCGCCTTGGTCTTCTCCGGAGCGTTGTGGTACTCGAAGTCCGTACCCATTCGGTTCTTCACATAGATCTGGCCATGTTGTCCTGCCGGAAGAACCGAACCGTCTTCGCCTCGGATGGTAATCTCGACCAGCGGTGAAGGTTGGCCCACGGTGCCGGACCGCTTAAGGAAGTCCTCCGCAGTCGCCGTGCTGACGATGGACCCTTCGGTGCTGCCGTAATACTCACGCACCACCGGCCCCCACCAGGTAATCATCTGGCGCTTCACCTCGGCAGGGCAGGGCGCTGCACCGTGCCAGACCACCTTGAGCGAACTGCCGCTGAACGCCGCGCGGTCTTTGTTGGCAAGGCGAAGCAGTCGATGAAACTGTGTCGGTACCAAGTGCACATTCGTCACGTGGTGCTGATCGATGAGCTTCAGGGATTCAGCTGCATCGAAGCGGTGACGCATGACGACCTGGCTGCCGGCGATCAGTGGCA
>VGVE01000091.1 GCA_016874135.1 Gammaproteobacteria bacterium
TGCTCGCTATCAATCGTCGGCGCAGACCACACTGGGGCGCCCGATGGTCCCCACTGTTCCACGAAGAGGAAGTGACGACCGGAGACCTGAGGTGATTCATCGATCACCGGTGTTCGCCACATTGCCTTTCCGGTAGCGGCATCGAGTGCAATCAGGGATCCGCGGGAGGTACAGCAGCCATAGAGGGGATTGATGGCGAGACCGAGTTCCATCGATGAGATCGGGACGTAAAGCACCCCATCGGCGAAGCTCGGTGTACCCGTCAACATGTTGGAAGGGTGCTCTTTAGTATCGGCTTTCCATAGGACATCGCCCTGGCGAGCATCGATCGCCCATACGTAACCGGACCGTGTGCCGAACCACAGCGCCTGCAGGCCGCCGTGCAGTTCGCCACGCACAAGCCCCGTACGAATGCCTTCTTCATAACGGCGCTGCCAGCGAACGCAGCCGGTTTCTCGGTCGAGGGCATAAACCACACCGCCGGGAGAGGCAATGAACAGCGTATCGCTGCTTACTTCAAACCAGCTGTGTGGGCTGTCGCCGCCATCAAGCCCGAACACGAACGCGACTTCGAGGTTTTGGACGTTGTCGCTGTAGAGGTCAGCGTTCCTCTGATAGCGGGTATTGTGCAGGTCAAGGCCGATACCCTGGCCTGCCCAGTCTGACAGCTTAGGTATGGGGTGACAGCTCGCCGCCCACGAAGGATTGCAGAGCAGTCCGGCGAGCAGAAGCAGGGTGGTACCTGGTACTACTTTCATGGGTTCATCCAATCAAGCCTCACCGGGGCTCAGCCTGGCGCAGGTAACGTGCCGCTGAACGCGATGGTTGCAGGCTTGCCGGGTGCGAGCAGGGCATTGCGAACGATAAAACCAATTTCAACCGCGCGGCCACTCTTCGGCAGCTTGACCGCCAACGTCCTGCGACCATGTGGTGGAACAGAGATGAGGTCCGCGTCTGCCATGAAGGTGTGATCCGAGGTGTTGTCGAGAATGAGCTCGGCGTCGGAGTGGTTCACGAGGGTGACCTCCGCCACGTCCACATTGCGATAGCGGGTGATGGCCGGGTCGAGAGTCAGTGAAACGTCCAGCAGCGCTTTGAGTTCCGGTTCGCGTCCGATGAGGAGGTTCTTGAACCAGACCACGGTGCGCTTGGCGAAGAGGGCGTCGCGCAGCGCTTCCGGGGAGCGCTCTTTCGCAAACACCAGCGTCACCGGTCGATGACCGCCCTGTTCCGGTAGGTAGTCCCAGTCGATCAGCTCATGGACGTCGGAGACGCCGATCATCACCAGATCATGATCCAGAGCGATCTGGTGGGCTTCTTCCGAATAGTCCTCGCCGTTCGCAATCTCGATGCCATGGAGATCCCTGGATCGGATCAGCGCAGCATGAAAGGGGTCGAGCCGCGCAATGCCATCCGGATTCTGTGCCGTCCAGTAAGGGTGATTCCAGAATACGAAGGCGCCCTGGGCGGTGGCTGCCTTCACCGCTTCATCTGCGGGCCACCCGTGAGCCGCGCGGTACACTTCAATTGCGTCCGTAACCTTGTCGACCGCCGCAGGCAGTTTCAAAAGTGCGTTGGAATCTTTGACGAATACTGCGTTCATGTGTCCGGCGGGTGCTTCGCGGGTGATCTCCGAACCGCTGATGATCATGAGATCGGTACCGGCCGCTGCAGCTTCGCTTTCCGCCACGGCACGATTTCGATCCTGATGCGGTAGATCAACGCGATGGGGCTGGTACTCGAGGTGTTCGGTCACCGCCATCGCGTCCAGGCCATCACGAAGGGATTCTTCTACCCGGATGCGCGGCCAGACATGGCCATCAGAAAAAACTGAATGGGTGTGCAGGTCGGTGACCAGTGTGACCGCGCCGGCAATATCCGGAAAGTCGATGCTGCGTGCAGCGTTGGCAGCCGGCGCAGCAGATTTGCCGTGAGCCAGGGCGAGCGATGGCAGCAAGAACAAAAGCGCGCAGAGTGGTCTTAACAAGGATGTGCGGACCATGTGGGACTCTCCTGTTGGAATCCAGGGCAGATTGCCGAAGCCAACCTGTCGCCGCAACTCCGGTGGTGCCGGCGGAGGTGCCGCTTCTTCCTTCTTCTTCATCGAGTTCATGGCCTTGACCACTATGAAGATTGCGAAAGCGATGATGATGAAGTCGACGACGGTCTGAACGAAGACGCCGTATTTGAGCATCACGGCTTCGGTTCCTTCGGCGGCTTTCAACGTGACGGCTAGATTTGAAAAATCCATTCCGCCGAGCAACAGACCGATCGGTGGCATGAGTACATCAGCCACAAACGATGAAACGATCTTGCCGAGCGCACCACCAATGACGATACCCACTGCCATGTCGACGACATTGCCACGCATCGCGAATGCCTTGAATTCCTGGAGCAAGCTCATGAACTGTCCCCCCCGGATGGTTATAGATTGTTCTCTTTCTCCTTTGCGGCACCGCGGCGGCGCCTGGCGATCTTTACAACGATCACCGCCACTCTGCCGAGGATGACCGGGTACCGCACCCTCGCAATCGGAAATCAGACGCGATTTTTACAAAGACTGTACCCATCGGGTTCGGCGCGCGGCGGCGTGTCTAGGCTGATCCGCGGGCGCTGCGCCAGATCTGCCATTCCGTAATGGCCAGAAGTACGGACTGGATCGGTGCCCACCAGAAGCGCTAGGGTGCGGATTGCGGGGTCGGACAAAGTGGTTGCCCTTGAATGGTCGTGTTGTTCCAAGCGATCCACAGAGGCATGGCTGCCAGCGGCACCAAAACGACCAACGGCCCGGCGAGGTGCCGGATCACCTCATGAACGTCAGGCAAAGGGCGTGTTAGCACCAATGTTGGCGAGAGCAGATTCACCAGCACGCCAAAACCGGCGACCACCGACCACAGGTCATCACCGCTAGTGTCGCATTCGGCCACGCGCAGCACGGCGGTCCACACCAGCCATGCATAGATGCAAAGCCAGGTGACTATGGCGACTCCTAAGCGCGCAAAAACCTCGGCAAAGGACATCGGATGCTTGGCAAATGGTGGTGACCTATCACTCTCCGTTGGCGAGAGCGACCGCCGCATCGGCTGCTTTTTCCGCTTCGGTGACTACCCGCCAGGTCAAGGCACCGAAGAGCATCTCATCCCATGACTGTTCACCCCAGGGTACTTCGCGGTTCGGATCAGGGTTGGCCGGATTCGTTACCGAGTTGTCCCACGCGGTGCGGTGCACGATGCGTGTTCCCGCGGGCAGGTATTTCGGCTCTTTCAGCTCGTAGGTCGTCTGCCAGTTGAAGTCATAGTTGGGTACCGACAGCAGGATTTCTTCGCGGCCATCCGGGTAATGGGCACGAAACTCCGATGCCTTGCCGCGGTAATGTGCGTGCGGCAGGAGCGAATACAGCCAGATATCGCGATCGAGAGTTCTTTCTGCCTGTTCCCAGTGTTCACGAGTGCGCGGCGGGATGCGGATCTCGCTGTTGATGAAGACGGTGGTTTCAAGGCTGTGCGCTGGTTTGGTCTTGTGGAAGTAGAGCCCAAGCCTTGATCGATCAACACCTGCCTTGCCCCAGGTGGTGTAGTGCATCTGCGGTCGGAAGATCGCTTCTTTCGGCAGGAAAATGCCGGTGTTCTCGGGAAACACATCCGCCTTGCCGCCGGGCACATAGCCACCGAGCGAACCTGAGCGGGCGCGATCAAATTTACCGTCTGCGGTCAGCACGCCGAAGTAGGTGATGATGTGGTGCAGCGACTTATGGTCCCGCGGAATGATCTCTGCGGCGCGTACCCAAACATCCCGACCGATGGGGTTCTTGATCACCGGATACTGATAGTCGATGGTGCCGGTTGCGGGAATCACCTGTTCCGGAATCTCGATGATGACGTCCGGAGTTCCTAGGCTCCATTCAGGCCAGGTCTGGTTCAACTCGGCCAGGAGATCCGCGCCTTCTCCCCGTGGTGCGCCGGACTCGACCCAGTGTACCAGGGCGCGAATCTGTTCCGATCGCAGAGAACGGTCGTTGGCGAAGTGGCCGTGGGCGGGGTCAGCGTGCCAGGGTGGCATTCGTTGTGTCCGCAGAACTTCGCGGATCATCGGCGCAAAACCGCGCACCATGTCGTACCCAGTCATGGCCCAGGAACCGATACCGCCATCGTGGTGACAGCTCACGCAGTGATCACGCAACATGGGTGCGATGTGTTCCGTGTAGGTAACTGCCATGTTCTGCGGCATGCCGGATTTGCCTGGAAAATTAATAAGGCAGCCCTTGGCCGGGGCGTTTGCAACGGCGACGGGTCGCTTCGCCAGTACGTCATCGAGCGCGTCGGCGAGCCATGCATTGTTGGCACGCGGGCGCTGATGTTCATACGTCACCCGGTCATCGATGGCGCCGTGATAGACCACAGACCAGTTAGTTGGGTCGATCACGAACACCTCGCCGGTGCGCTTGAGATCGAGCGCTTCACCGATCAGCTGTTCGCTGTCCTTCAGGATCGACATGTCGTAACCGAACTCTTTCGCTTCCGCCGCGATAGTGTCCCGGTTGTCCTGCAGATTTGAGTTGAGCATGAGGAACTCAACGCCTTGCTGGCGATATCGGTCACGCAGTTCCCGAAAAGCCGGCATGACGTTGCGGACGATAGGGCAACCATTGCCTTGCACCAGAATGACGATCCCCCGAGCATCCCCGTAACGGTAGAGCTCATGGGAGGCACCTTGATGATCGAGCAGACGGAAGTTCTCGACGAGATCGCCGCTTTGCAGCGCGATTGCATGGTGTGAAACCAGGAGGGAGAGGCTCACCGCGAGGCTCAGCTCCAGACCTGACGCAACCGAGCGGGTCCGGCGCCATGTGAAATCGATCATCCGACTAGAAATTGTCATAGTCATACCTCTTGAGCTGACTGGGCTGGCTGCTTTCGGCCACGATGTGCTTCCAATACCGGCGATTCTCCTGCACGTGAGAGGTCGGCTTCAATTGTCATGCGCAAACACCAACCGGAAAGGGGAGATTGCGGATCGACAACTCAGAACCGGTCCCCTAACTTGGCAGCAAACTGCGGCGTCAGGTGCCGTAAACCAGGTTGGATAATGTGACCCAAGGCCCGACTGAATCGCCACCGATCCAATCACAGCAGATTTCTGCCTACCCGACGCAGGAGATCGAAGCCAAATTTCTGCTCGCAGATGACGAGGAAGCGGCGTCGATCCTCAAGGTGCTTGGGGAACTGACCCGGCTGAGTCCGAAGCAGCCTGTTGACGTGGTCGACACCTACCTCGATTCACCGGATCTTGATTTCTGGCGAGTGGGTTATGGGTGTCGTATCCGCCACAAATCCACGGACAGCGCGTCCGTATGGTCGCTTGAATGCAAGTCGATTGGCTCAGGGGCAGACCTCGTGAAGACCCGGGAGGAAGTTGAACAGCGCCTCCCCGGACCCGCGACTGCGCAGGATCTTCCGGAAGCGGGTGTGGCAATCGACTTGCTGCAGGCACACGGCATAACCACGCGCGTGCCGATTGTTTCCATCGAGAGCCGACGGCGACGATTTGTCGCAATTTTGGTCTCCCCGGCGGGAGACGCTTCTTTTGAAGTCAGTGTCGATGAAGTGGTGATCAGAAGCAGCCGCGGGGAACCCGACCTGCGCTTCCGGGAGCTTGAAATTGAACGGATCGACGGTGCCGTGGAATCGCTGCATACCTTGGTCGGTATGCTGCAGACCCGCTTGCCGCTCTGCGTTTCTAGGCTCGGCAAAATGGAGCGGGCGTTCTGGCTGAACGGGCGTCACCCGGATTCGAATCGTCGATTCCCGGCTGCAGAGCCGGCCACGGGCTTGCTTAGATTTCAGCTGTGGCACGATTTGCGGATCATTCGCCTCAGCCGGGAGGTGGCGCTTGAGGGTCGTGATCCGGAGGGCATTCACCGGCTTCGCACCCACGTGCGACGGGTTCGTGCGACGCTCGTGGCCTGCAAGCCCTGGCTTGGTTCGGATGCTGCGGCTTTCAGCCGGCAGTTCAAAACGCTTGCCGATGCTGCGGGTGAGCTTCGCGACCATGATGTGTACACGGCGGCGACCCTGAAGATGCTCGATGGATTCACCCAGCTCGAGGCCAAGACCCGTGATCGCCTGGCCCAGGTGCTCGAGAGTGAGCGTTCCGAATTTGCCGGTCGCACGCTTGAGGTTCTCGCGGGTACTGGCGTTGAGCAGCTCTTCGGCGCCTTCCAGACGGTGATTGATCAAACTGGGGCATCCGGGGTCCCGACCGTTGCCGAAGTTGCATCCCGGGAACTTGCGCGACGCACGCGCAGCGTACGCAAAGGCATGGCGCAGCTGATCAAGACAGGCCGTGACGAATCCCTGCACGAACTGCGCATCCGTATCAAGAAACTTCGCTATGTCCTTAATCTATTTGAGCCCGTCCTCGGCGGAGGTCTGCTGCCGTTGAGCCTGGTGCTGCGTGACTTGCAGGATGTACTCGGTGAACATCAGGACGCCTGCGTGGCGATTGCCCGCGGCAAACAGATTGCCAGACGGGTCCCGTTGTTGCCGAAAAATCGTGATGTTTTGATCACGTTCGGCCGGTTACAGCAGGAGCAGGAGCGTACCGCAGCGGCCATCCGCGAACGCTTCGTCGCGCGCAAGGGGCGTAAAGCCCTTGCACGCGAACTTGAACGGGTGATCAGAGGCCTTTGAACTCCGGATCGCGTTTTTCCATGAAAGACTTCATGCCTTCCTTGAAGTCTTCGGACTGGAATAACGGCAGCAGTTGCAGGAAAACGTGGTGGACGTGATCGTTGAAGGTTTCGTTCATGCCCATGCGCATCATGCGTTTTGAGCCTTGCACGGCGAGTGGTGCGTTGGCGGCGATTTCCCGACCGAGTGCTGCAGCTGCCGCAGGCAACTCATTGCTGTTCACGACGCGTGAAACAAGGCCGTAGTCGAGACAGTCCTGCGGTCCGAGCGTGCGGCCGGTGAAAATGATCTCGCTCGCCTTCGACCAGCCAATCAGCCTTGGGAGGATCCAGGTGCCACCCGACTCGGGCAACACGCCCCGCTTGGTGAACGCCGCTGCCAGTTTGGCGGTGTCTGCCATCAAGCGGATGTCACAGCCAAGCGCGAGGTCCATGCCATAACCGGCGGCGCTGCCATTCAGTGCACAGATGGTCGGTGTATCGAGGTTGTGCAGCACCGTAGGCGGTGTATTGCGAAGGTCAAGATTGGCGGGTGATGTGCGCTGATTGGAAAGGCCGCTCGCGATGCCACCGCTGCGCAGGTCCAGACCTGCGCAGAAGAACTTGCCGGCGCCGGTGATGACGATGGCCCGGACATCCGGATCACGATCCCCTTGCAGCAGATACTCGGAGAGGGAGGCAAGCATCGGCCCCGAGATCGTGTTTTGCCGATCCGGCCGGTTCAGCGTGATGGTGGCGACATGGTTGTCGACCGAAAACAGAACGTCTTGTTGTTCGCTCATGTTGTGCGTCTCTTCTGGTGATCGGAATGCGCATCGACGTTACGGTGAGGGCACCGCGCTTGCAAGTCGAAAACCAGTGAGTGATGCCGTTTGTTCGATGGTTTGTCGCCATTGAATGTCATTGATTGCGTTTGATTTTTGTCACCAATCACAGCCAATAAAATGGCGGAAAATAGTCTCCGTTGGCGCTGGCGTGATGGGTTTCGCGGACTAGATTGACCGCTGTGACCGAAGTGCGATGGAAGATTGTAGGGAATGGACCAAAACCAGGAAGGCTGTATCGACCTGCTCGAGATCTATCACGCCCGACAGATGCGTGAAGACATCCGCCGCCAGATTCGGCGTCTGCGAAAAATCGATCCGGTGAATCCGCTCGCGGACTATGTGCGGCGCCGTGAAACCCGTTCCTACGATGAAGCGATGCTGCTCGCGATCACCGAGCTCCTTAAGAGCCTCGGCGACGAACGGGCGGCAGAGGCCAGATAGAAGCCAGACAAAAACCAGATGGCGCCGCCTGAGTCAGCGCCAAATGTGGTTCAGCAGGGGAGCGTGCTGGATCAGCGCGCCGGCATCTTCTCCTCACACAGGTCATAGCCAGCATTTGTGGGGATACAGAGCCACATGCCGTCGTCGCGTTTTTCACTCCATGGCAACACCGGCACTACCGGCTGTGTCTGGCAGTTGTTGATGGCGTCGGCAGTTGTCTTCAACTTCGCCAGCCGTTCCAGGTTGCGCAGGGTCGGGAAAATGATGGTGCGGCTGCCGTCCTTCGCCGCTGCGACTGCGTCGGCTGCGGTAGTCCACACGCTGTCGACATTCTCGTGACCATCATGCTCCGCAAGATGGTCTTCCGGTGCCACGGCGATGAAGAAGTGGGTATCAAATCGTTTCGGCACCATGGGCGGCGTAATCCAGTGAGCGAAGTGATGCAGCAGATCACAGGCGAGCACCAGCTTCTCCTTTTGCAGAAAGGCAGCGATGGTGAGGTCACCGTCGTTGAGCTGTTTGCGATAGGGCTCGAGTGACCGTAACCGCGCGCCGTCAACCAGTTGGCCGCTGCCTACCGGGCGGGCCAGCAACACACCACACTCCTCAAACGATTCACGGATCGCGGCGACTTGCATCGCGCGCATGGTGGCGTCTGCCGGAGCGCCGTGCAGCAAGGGTTCGAGTGCAATGTCAAAATCCGCCGGGTCCACTTTGCCACCAGGAAAGACCAGGGCGCCTGACGCGAAGTCGATCTGGTGATGGCGGACCACCATGAAGAGTTCCAGACGACTGCGTTGTCGCAGCATGATCACGGTTGCTGCGGGAAGGGGTTTAGGTGCTTCTTTGTTCATCTGTGGGCGATCTCGCGGATAAATCGGTTGAGGGTAGCGACCTTGGCGTCACGGGGGCCGAGGGTGAAGTCGGGCACGATCAGTTCATCAACACCTACTGCGGCGTATTCCGCGACGGTAGCGGCGACGTCATCGACAGTGCCGATGATGGCGGCCTGCTGCAGTTTGGCGCCACGCATGCGTTCGAGGAACGCCGCATCGTCACTCATGAAGAGCAGGGCCACAGCGCTGCGCTTGATGGCTTTCGGATCACGGCCCAGAGCGCGGCAGTGTTCATCGAGGATGGCCATCTTGTGTTTGAGCGTGGCAGGCATTCCCCATACGTTCCATTCATCCGCCCAACGAGCGGTGAGCTTCAGGGTGACCTGTTCACCACCGCCACCGATCAGCAGAGGCAGCGGTGATTGTACGGGTTTTGGTTCGAGGCTTGCGTCTTCGAGGTTGTAGAAGCGTCCTTTGAAATTGGCCTTGTGTTCAGCAAACAGGGTCTTGATCACCGCACAGGCTTCATCGAGGCGCTGCAGGCGTTCGGATGTGGTGTGGAACGGTATGCCGTATTGACGGTGTTCGTTTTCTTGCCAGCCGCTGCCGAGACCGAGCACGACACGTCCGCCGGTGATGTGATCGAGTGTCGCCGCTGCCTTCGCGAGCACTGCGGGATGCCGGTAAGTGTTGCCGGTAACCAGCGTGCCGAGCCTTATACGTGGCACCAAAGCGCCGAGTGCGGCGAGCGTGGTCCAGGCTTCTGGCCAGGGGGTGCTGGTATCCGGTGCATTTGGCATGAAGTGATCGGCGTACCACAGGCCATCCCAGCCCGTTGATTCCACGTGGCGGGCGAGATGCAGCCCTTCACCGAATGGCTGCGAGGGATTCGGCCAGAAACTGAAACGCATGGTGTGTAGACCCTGGTTGCGCGCGCGGCCGGGCATGTTCGCTTATGGAAATGGCTGTGGCAAACTCGGGCCGGGAGTCCTGAACTCCCGGGGACTGGGCGCTTGCAATACCGATACGTGATCAGCAAATGATCGACACCCATCAGGACATCGTCACGCGTCGACTTGTGCTGCGGCCGATAACGCCGGCGGACACTGTTGCATTGCATGGTCTTTGGACCAACAAAGAAGTGCGTCGCTACCTCTGGGACAACCGCATCATTCCCGTGAATGTCGTCGAATCGATCATCGGTTCAAGCGTCGACTATTTTGATCAGCATGGTTCCGGCTTTTACGGCGTTCGCCTCGCATCCGCCTCTGACAGTATCGTCGGTTTCTGCGGCCACCGGCGTTTTGAGGATTCCGCGACTGATCCGGGGAACCGGATTGAAGAAAACGAACTGCTCTATGGCATGCACCCGAACTTCTGGAGCCAGGGACTGGGTACCGAGGCAGCACGAGCAGTACTGACGCACGGGTTTGAGGTCTGTGATTTCCGCAAGGTTTTCGCCACCACCGATACACCAAATCAGCGCTCGGTGAAGGTGCTGCAGCGTCTCGGTATGTCTTTCGATCGACGCCAGCAACGGCATGGGCTCGATACGGTGTTCTACAGCATGACCCGGGAGGAATTCCTCGCGTCTGAACAGCGGGGTTGAACCGGTGGAAAGCCTCAAGGTTGCGGTACTGCGCGTTCTGATCCGCCTGCCAGGGTGCCGTTCGCTCAAGGAAAAACGTGGTCGTCTGACCGGCCTTCGCGAGCGGTATGGACGTAATCCTCAACTGGCAGTTTGCGAGACCAATCATCACGATATGCATGATCTCGCGGCCTGGGCCTTTGTCGGGGCAGCGTCTTCCGCGTTGGTGGTGGAACAGATCCTCACCGAAATTGGCAGTGAGTTGCCGCTGCGCGTGGATGGCGAAGTGGTTTCGATCACCCGGGAGTGGCTCAATTGAACTCCCGACAACGTAACTGGTTGCTCATCGCGGCGATCGGCGTCTTTGTACTCGCTTTCGGCACGGTCTTTGAACCGGAACGCGCGCTGACCCGCTATTTCGATACCACACGGCCTGCAGTCATTGCCCATCAAGGTGGCGATGGAATCCTGCCGGGCAATACCTTGGAAGCGTTCAAGAACGCGGACGGTCTCGGGGTGGATGTGCTGGAGATGGATTTACATCAGAGCCGGGATGGGGTGCTCGTGCTCATGCACGATGCCACCGTGGATCGAACCACCGATAGCAGCGGCGCGATCACTGATATGGACTTCGCAACACTCAAGGCACTCGATGCGGCCTACCACTGGCCGTTCGATGGCACATCGCCACAACGTGGGCGCGGCTTTCGTGTACCCGGACTGGAAGAGGTGCTCGAATCGTTTCCTGAGCAACGGTTCAACATCGAAATCAAACAGGAAACGCCGTCTATCGCTGATGGGTTGTGCACATTGTTACGCCAGAGAGGTGTGGTGGAACGGACCCTGGTCGCGTCGTTCCATCGGGCGGCACTCGGTGAATTCCGCAAGGCGTGCCCGGAAGTCGCGACCAGCGCGCACCGCTGGGAAGTTACCAGCTTCATCGCCGCGCAGGGCATTGGTTTGCCTGGTCTGCACAACCCTCGGGCGCATGCACTCCAACTGCCACTCAAACAATACGGCATCGAACTGACTGCAGAGGACCGTGTTGCGGCAGCCCAAAGGCTCGATCTTTACGTGGATGTGTGGACGCTGAACGATGCTGCTGCGATCCGCGATGCGTTCAGCCGTGGTGTTGATGGGGTCATCACCGATCGGCCGGACATCGCGCTTGCGGTACGAGATGAACTCACGCGCTCCGGCGATCTGCCTGTTCCGGATTCCGGCGGGGATCGGGATCTGCAGTGATCCGTTCCGCATTGCGCCGGTCTTCAAGCGCCAGCCGTCGATCAGGGGCGCCGCAACGTCGATCGCCGTCACCGAATGCGGGGCTGAAGCCTGAGTCGAAGGATTGCGACTTGTGAGCGGAGTGTGATGAGTGAACCTGCGTGGAGTGGCGAGCCATGATTTTGTTTATCCTTCTCCCGATCCCCGGAGCGATGGCCACAGCTTACCAGTTTGGCTTTCGCGTCTCACGAGTCAAAACCATCACAAGCGAATACGCATGAGCATTCTTGACCAGCTGATCACTACTGCCACGGAACTGGGCGAACGACTAGGCCTCCTCTTGCCTGAAAAAGGTGGCGTCGACTTCAGCCAGCACCCGGCCTCGCTCTGGCGCGCGCATGGCTTTGGACACGGTTTTCATCAAGCCTCAGTCGATTCGGAACTCGCTCTCGATGATCTGCGCGGCATCGATCACCATAAAGAAACCCTGGAACGAAATACACGCCAATTTCTCCACGGCTTGCCGGCTAACAACGTGCTTCTGTGGGGTGCCCGGGGCACAGGTAAATCGAGCCTCGTGCACGCGTTGCTCAATCGGTATGCGGCAGAGGGGCTGCGGCTGGTCGAAGTCAGCAGACCGGATCTTGTCGGCATTGCCGACCTCGCGCGGGTACTCGCCGGGCTGCCGTATCGCTTCGTGGTGTTCTGTGACGACCTGGCGTTCGAAGAGGACGACGCGGGTTACAAGGCGCTGAAAAGTGCGCTGGAAGGTTCACTCTTCAAACATGCGGACAATGTCCTGATCTATGCGACGTCCAATCGTCGCCACCTGCTGCCCGAATACATGCGCGACAACCAGCGGGCGAAGATGGTCGGGGATGAGCTGCATGAACATGAAGCTGTGGAGGAGCGTGTATCTCTCTCGGATCGGTTTGGTCTCTGGCTCTCGTTTTATCCCTTTCGGCAGGACGCCTATCTCGACGTCGTCCACCACTGGGTACTGCGGATCGCAGCAAGACACGGTTTGCAGCTGAACACGGCTGAAGTTTTCAACGAACAATTCGACGCGGAGGCCGTGGCCTGGGCGATTGGCCGTGGCGTACGCAGTGGCCGCACCGCTCAGCATTTCGCCCGCGACTGGGTCGGGCGCCATGCGTTGAAGCTTCGATAAGCTGATTGCTCACGGCAATGACGCTCACGGCAATATCGATCCTCAGGCGGCGAGCGTCGCCTGGACACGACGACGCACTTCTTCCGCGGTCTTGGCCGGCAGGCGCGCACAGTGAGCGAGCGCCTGTGCCTTGAGCTGTTCGGATCGTTCTTTCTCCTTCAGCACTGCAGCGACCTGCGCTTCCTGCACCAGGATATCCACACCGGCCAGCTCCATGGCCAACACGATGGCGGTGTGGGCGAGAGCGTATTCGCGGGTGCCAATGAGCCGCAGCTCGCCGGCACGTGCCAGCTGGCGATCCAGGTTCTCGAACAGGCGGCGAATGTTCGCGGGTAACAAGGTGACGGCAGCGGTGGAGCGACTTGCACGGAGCTGACGCGCGTCTTTTTGCAGACTGTCCGTCAGGCTGCCTAGGGGGCTTCCCGCAACCAGGGCTGCGGTACTTTCCAGCACGATGGCGAGGCCATCACGCATGGGCCAGGAAAGCAGGTTTGCCGGAATCACCTTGATCTGACGGCTGAGGTCCGTCGCCAGACGCACGGCCAGGATTTGCCGCTCCAGGTGGTTGGCGTGCATCCGCCGGCGCAGGAAGAAGCCGCTGATCCCAAGGCCAATAAAAAAGAGCAGCCAGATGACATAGACCATGAAAGCGGTTCGGTTGCTTCAATGTTGATGTGAAGCCTAGCAACCCTTGGCAATTCGTCACGAAACCACCGATCTGGTGCCGGTTTTCTGACGGTATTGGCGTACGGGTGAGATGGAGACTGACCTACAAGTGGTCGGGTGGATTTCACTCGTGGCCGCAAGAACATGGCGGTCATGCTGCCCATACACCCGATGGAGCTCGCCATGTCTGAGGATTGCGACCACAAAGCTACGGCGTTTCTCGATCGGCACCGGGAGGCGGTCCTGTCGTTCGCCCGAAAACCACTGCGGGAGTTGCTCGGTAATCCCGAAGTGCAGTCTCTGATTCAGCGCATTGAAGCGGATGATCGTTGTGCAGTGTTAATGCCA
>VGVE01000092.1 GCA_016874135.1 Gammaproteobacteria bacterium
GTGAACTTCCACCATTCATCCGCCAACACTGTATCCGGCGCATCTGCCATAGGTGTCGCGGCAGACGAATCACGGGATGATCGCGGGGAATACCGCCCGGGCAAGAGTACTGGCCGACCTGCGCAAAGGCGGTCGAAGCATGCCGTGCAAGGACAGTCTCGTGGCTGCGACTGCACTCGCGAACAACCTGACCATCGTCACTCGCAAACGACGCGCTTTCGAAAACGCCGGGGTCAAGCTCATTGACCCATTTGATTGATACTACGACCTGATCGTAAACCGCCGTCATGACCGTTGATGACCGCAGTGACAATTCTCAGGAAACTCCAGTCCAGAACATCTGTCGAGGCCACTCGGACCAATTCGCGCACGCGCATCGATCAGACCTCCCTGAACGGGGTTCGCGTGCAGAACAAGGAGGCCATCGCCGAGGATGAGGCAGGAAGGACGACCTGAGTATTCAGGTCTGAGGGTATCGCCTGGCGTGATGGTTTGTGGGTGTAGGGAGTGGGTGTCGAATCGCATCGGGTGAGGCCCGGGTTCTTGGGGATAGGGGTTCTGACGCCAGCACCCTGACTGATGGCGATGCGCGCGTCGCGAGGAGAGTCGATTGCACAAATCCGTACGGAAGTCGTCGCCGCTGTTCGGCAAAAACAGAGAAAGCAAAAAAGCGCATCGATGCTGATTTGCAGCAAGCGCGATTGAAGGGCATCGTAGCGGCAGTTCCTTCAATGTGAGGACCTATGCCGGTTCAGGTCATGGGCATGATCGGGGTTTCACCCGAGGGTGGCAGCGCCAGGGTTCACGTGATTGGTGGAGGTATCGATCCCGCCTTTGTGTTGTCGTTTACCAGGGCGCACGAGCAGGCTGGATTCGATCGTGTCCTGGTGGGCTATAGCTCAAGCTCTGCTGATGGCATTCAGATCGCCAGTTATGCCGCTGCACACACGGACCGGATCAATTTCCTGATCGCTCACCGTCCAGGCTTCGTTGCACCCACCTTGGCCGCACGCAAGTTCGCGACGTTCGATTGTTTCTATCCTGGTCGCGCCGCGGTGCACATCATTACCGGCGTGTCGGACGGCGAGCAACGCTCCGACGGTGATGATATGGCCAAGGCGGATCGTTATCGACGGTCCGATGAATATCTGGAAATCATGCGTCGTACCTGGACGGAACAGGAGCCATTCGACTTCGCGGGTCAGTTCTATCGCCTGCACAAGGCAAAGTCTGATGTGTTTCCCGTCACCAAGCCCCATCTGCCGATCTATTTCGGCGGCTCCTCGCCGGAGGCGCTGGTCGCTGGCGCCAGGCATTGCGATCTATATGCGCTGTTCGGCGAGCCTCTGGCGGCGATCAACGAACGAATGAAGAAGATTCTTCAGCTCGCGGCGGAGCATGGTCGTCAACCGCAATTCAGCTGTTCTTTCCGCCCCATCATTGCCGATCAGGAAGGCAAGGCTTGGGACAAGGCGCACGACCTGCGCGAGCGCATCAGCCAGGGCATGGGTGGTCTGCGAGGCCGGCCGGCGATCGATCAGAGCGGCCAGCGCATGCTTGCCCACGCGCAGGAAGCCGAAGTACACGACGAGCGGTTGTGGATGGGAATCGCTGAACAAACGGGGGCGGTCGGCAACTCCAGTTGCCTTGTTGGCACCCCGGAGCAGGTCGCGGACTCGTTGCTTCGCTACTACGACCTGGGTGTGACCAGCTTTTTGATACGCGGTTTTGATCCGGAGCATGATGTAGTTGAATACGGCCGGGAGCTGATTCCGCGGTTGCGGCTCGGTGTGATCGCGCGTGATCGAATCGGTGCAACAGAGTCTCACCCCACTTAGCACGCGACGCAGCTCCGCTGCTTCTTCCTAGCGCAACGCTGCGACCACCTCGCTCTCGAAGCGCTGCAACACGGCAACGTCACCCGACGGAATACCACCAAACATGATCTCGACGACGCCGGCTTCCATCGCCAGCACACTGCCGCGAATAGAGTCCCAACTCGTGCGGTAAACGTTGACCTGCACACCGAATAGCATGGTTCGACTCCTCAAGCGTGATGATTGGATTCCAGCCGTTGGTTCAGCGTGTCTGACTGCGTCGAGCGAATATCTTCGACTAGCATTGGCATCAGGGGTGCTCACGCCGAGGAAGTTCCCATGGGGGTCCTTGATGTAACCCAACCAGCCAACACCTGGAATCGCCATCTTGGGTAAAGCGACCTCGCTACCCAGCGACACCGCGTGCGCCAGTACGTCATCGACTGAAGCGACCTGGACCGTGCAAACAAAGGCAGAAGGGTGCATTGGCTGCCGGCGCCGCGTCCATTCTGCGAATCATTCCGCCGTTGATATCGGGATTTCGCTCTGCATTGAGCTCGATCATCCAATAGTCCACGCCCGACCATCGGGTGAATCGCCAGCCGAACAGCTGCTCATAAAAGGGAATGAGCTTCTCTGGATCGCTCCCTTGAATCTCGAACTGAATGATGCTGTGACTCATGTTGTGATTTCTCTGTTGGGTCCGAGAGTCGCCTGTTTGTCCGATCGAGCGCAAGCAGAACAGGAAGGACAAGCGGTGTTTCTGTTGGAGTGAAGGTAACAGCGTTCGCCCAAGAGTCAGGAATGTGTGGGATGCGTGTCTGCGCGAGGGCAGTACCATGAGCGGCTCGTCAGGAGTTGACGGCGCCGGTATGTAGATCCACGAAGCGGCGATAGGCGCCGTTGGGATTGGCCATCAGTTCGTTATGGCTGCCGGTCTCGACGATCCGGCCACGGTCGATGAAGACGATGCGGTCCGCCGTCCGGATCGTGCTCAGGCGGTGTGCGATGATCACCAGCAGACGTTTCTGACGCTCCGCCTGCAACGCCTCCATCAGCGCGTTTTCGGTCTCCGGGTCGAGTGCTGCCGTGGGTTCGTCAAGCACCAGGATGGGTGCGGGGGAGACGAGCCCGCGGGCGATTGCCAGTCGCTGTTTCTGGCCGCCTGACAGGGTTGCGGCGGCGCGCCCGAGGCGGGTGGCGAACCCGTCGGGCAGGGCGCTGATGAAGTCGAACGCGCGCGCGGTGCGGGCGGCGCGTTCGACGTCTTGTTCGCTGGCGGCGCTGTGCCCCATACGGATGTTGTTAGCCACCGTGTCGTCGAAGGCAAACGCCTCCTGGAAGACGAACGACACGTTCGCGCGCAGCGCGTCGACCTGCAGTTCACGTGCATCGATGTCATCGATGAGGACACGGCCGGAGGTAGGGCTGATGAATCCGGGCAACATGTACGCAAGTGTCGTCTTGCCGGCGCCGGTGGCGCCGACGAGCGCGATCATCTCGCCGACGCGGCCGTCGAGGCTGACGTTATCGACTGCGATGGTACCGTCCGGGTAGGTGTATGAGACGCCGTCCAGACGCACGTGGCTGGCAGGCGCAGGCAGCGTACGCGCGTCATGCTGTTCAGCGTCGATGCTCAGATCAACGATGTCCCACACGCGCTTCATGCCGGCGATGTTGTTCTGCAGCAGGAACCAGAGGGCGCCGAGTCCGGCGGTAATGGCAGCAATCTGCAGGAAGAAGGCGTAGAGCACGGCGTAGTCGCCGGCCGACATGCGTTTGTCGATGATGACGTTGGCGACGTCGTAGAAGACGACGAAGGCGAGGCCGGCCACCACGACGCCCTGGAAGCCGACGACGATGGCATTCAGCACCTCGAAGCGGCGGAAGCCGCGAAACGACTCCGCGCTGGCGTTGGCGAACGCCGCACGCTGGCTGGCGCTGGCACCGAGGCTCTGCACGGCTGCGATGTTGCTCATCCCTTCTTCGACGTTGGCCGTCGTCGTGGCGCCAGCCTGGCGGCTCACCAGCGAGCGCCGGCGGGCGAGGTGCGTGCCGAGAATCGTAGACAGCAGCACGATGGGCGCCGCCAGCCACGCAGTGGCGATCAGCGATGGCACCGCTGAATAGCTGTAGTGCGTAGTCCAGATGATCACGCCGACGCTGTAGATGGCCACCACCGGCGTCACCAGCAGGTCGTAACACAGCCGCGAGATCGATGGCGTGTCATACATCACCCGGTAGATGGCGTCGCCGATGCTTAAGTCCGAGAAGCGCGTGATCGGCAAACACAACAGATGCTGGTAGAGCAGAGCCCGTAGCTGGTGGTTGATGCGATGCGTGATGCGCAACTGATAGTGGTACTCGAACAGCCCCAGCAGACCGCCGACGCGGCTGTTGGAGACGTTGGCCTGGTTCTCGCTGCGAGTCGCCGTGTCGAATCCCTCGGCGACGTTGCCTTCCGCACTGTCGCTGGTGGCGGCGTCGGTGCCGAAGGCACCGATCAGCACGATGCCAACCACGGCGAGGGCGAGGAAGCACCAGACCATGCCGAGCGGTGACATGTCTGCCACCAGGTCGAGCAACGGCTGAACGTAAGGCGGATAGGGCGTCGGCGAAGTTCCCACCGGCATCTTCATCACGACGTGGTCGGTCAGCATTTTCAGCGGCCAGGGCAACATCAGCACGACAGTGGCGCCGATCAGCGCGAGGACCAGCTTGACGACAATCTGCAACCGAAAGGGCCACGCCAGTCGCAGCGAGCGGCCGATCAGTTTCAGCACCTCGCCAGTGGTCATGCCGGGTGAGTCGGGGCTGCTCATGCGGGTTGGCCGGTTTCGGCTTCGATGAACCCGCGGTAGGCAACCGAGTTCGTCATCAGCAGCGCATGCGAGCCTTCGGCCACGATGCGGCCGTCACGCAGACAGATGACGTTGTCGGCCTGGCGAATCGTCGACAGCCGGTGCGTGATCAGGAACACACAGCGGCCTTCGCCCCACCGCTTGAGGTTCCGCAGAACTTCAAGCTCGGTCTGTGCGTCGAGTGCCGCCGTCGGCTCGTCGAGGATCAGGATCGGCGCGTCCTTGGCGATGGCTCGGGCAATGACAATGCGTTGCCGCTGGCCGCTCGACAGTTTCGTCGCGCGCTCGCCAAGCACACTGTCATAGCCTGCAGGCAGCTGGCTGATGAACTCGTCGGCGCAGGCCACGCGCGCCGCCGCGACGATGTCAGCGCGGCTGGCGCCAGGCGTCGCGAACGCGATGTTCGCAGCCACCGTTGCGGAGAACAGGATGTTCTCCTGCGTGGCGATGGCGATGTGGTGGCGCAGCGACTCGAGCGTCAGATCGCGAACATCGACGCCGTCGATGAGGATCCGGCCTGCGTTCGGGTCGGCCAGTCGCAGCAACAGGGACATCAGCGTTGACTTGCCGCTGCCGGTGGGGCCGACGATGGCGGTGACGGTGCCGCTGCGGGCAGTCATTTCGATGTCGTGCAGAACGGGCGTTTCGGGCCGGTAGGCATAGCTGACGCGTTCAAAGCGGACCTCGCGCTGAAACGTCGACATCGGCCGGGCCTCCGGTCGGTCAGCCACTTCGGGTTCGAGGTCGAGGATCTCGAAGACGCGGCTCAGACCCATCGCCATGTCCTGCGCGCGACCCCAGTTGCCGATGAGTGCGCGCAGCGCACCCAAGCCATCTGTGGCGCGCCCGTTGACAGCCGAGAAGGTGCCGAAATTCCAGACGGCGAAACCGAAGCCCAAGAGGATGCTCTGTGCGAACACCTCAGCGTCACGGTTTGCCAGCAACGCGGCAATGACCTCGACGGCGAGGATGGAAAGACCAATAGCCGAGAAGGCGAGGATGCCGAAGATGGCCAACTGGATACGTGCGTCGAATGCGGCTGCCAGTGCGTCCCGCGAGCGCGCGTGGAAACCGTGCACGCGGGAAGCCTCGGTACCCGTGGACTTGATGATGCGCACGCCGAGCACGCTCTCCTGAATCCACGAGGTGAGTGTGCTGTTGGTTTCGCGCGCCGTGCGAAAGCGCTAGCGCAGGTAGCCCGAGTAGCGCAGGCCCAGCCACAGGATGGGCAACGTCGTCAGTCCCAGGATCAGTCCGAGCAACGGGTCGAAGACGAAGACCACGACGACGCCGAGCAGGTAGCGCGCGAGGAACATCAATGGATCGAGCAGTACCGTTCGGATGATGGCGGTCACCATCGCGCTGTCCTGGTAGACGCGATAGATCATGTCGCCGGTGCGTGCCAGCGCGTGATAGCCGAGCGACTGCGCCTGCAGGCGCTCGATGAGCTGGACGCGCATGCGCTGGTTGATCTGCTGGAAGATCCACATCGCGTAGTAGTAGGTGGCGACACCAGCGGGCACGGTGAACGCCGTCAGGAGCAGCGCGGTCAGCAGCGTTGGCCACATCAGTCCGCGCCTTGCCTCATCGGTCAGTGTCGTGACGTTGACGAAGACGTCCGGGTCGAGGCCAAACAGGAATGCCGGCAAACTGCCGATGGGCTCCGCCGCCATGATGCCGCTGGCGGCGAGACCAACCAGAAGGAGGCCACCCGCCATCCCGATGAGCGCCACCACGATGGATGCGCCGACATAACCAAGCACATGCTGCGACAGCGGACGAATGAACGGCCACGTACGGACGAAGATGGCCAGTACACGGCGGAAGTCGAGATTGTCGCTCGTGGCTTCCACTGCCGATTCAGCCGGTACTGCCTGCGGGTGCCGGATCGTGACGTACGCAGCGACGTGGCGGCAAGCCGGTCTGGATGCGAACAACGGGTCTGAGCGGCTCGTTCGGCTGGTGGAAGCCGGGCAGCGATTCGAAGATCACGACAACGGATGCATGGCGGACGGGGGGATGACGAGGACCTTGACCGGCTTCACGACTTTTTCTGACGGCGATCGACATCCGTACCGTAACAGGGTGCAGCCACGGTTTAAACGAGGAGAGGAAGGGTTCGGAGACCTACAGCGTTTCGGACGAGAAGGGGAGTCAGGACTGGAGTGGTGCCGGCACGACGCGACAGGTGTCGACCGACGACACCATGGAGTACTGCTACCCAAACTGCGACGGCAGCATCAAGTAGCGGACGGGTTCACTCGCGGAACAGCCGGGTACGCGCGCGGTCATCGAATCAATTCGCGTTAAACACGCGTTGATCGAAGGTCCAGGGTTTGCTGGTTGCCCCAACAAGCCAACAATGGCGCGGTCCCCCGGATCTCGACAAATTCGACGCGATGGCCGTGCCGGTCGAAGGTGGCGCTGGTGACGCCATCCTCATGACCTACACACAATTGACGGTGCGGCCCATGTCACCCCTCAGGCCATTTGAGCAGTCACTCATCGATGGCGCCTCAACTGGGCTGCCTGGCTGGTTCTTCGCCTCGACAAGAAACTGACGGTGACCTGGACCATCGTAGCATCGTGCCTGCTGGCTGGCGCGCCGTTCACGCTGAAGTGGCTCGATCTGTTTCCCGCCAACGGCACGGAGCTTTCCATCATCGTCTTTTTCGGTATCCGCGCCATCGCATCGGTCCCGCTCGCCGTCGTGCCCATCGTCATCAACTCGCAGATGGTGGATGTGGCCGACGAACACGAACTGCAGACCGGCAACCGGGCCGAGGGCCTGATCTTTTCGGTACGGCTGTTCGCGGTGAAGGCCAGCAACGGCCTGGGCGCGATGCTGGCCAGCTTTGGCCTCGAATACATCGACTTCCCGCAGAATGCGCGCATCGAGACGCTGGACCCTGCCGTCATCGATAACCTGATGTTCATGATGGGGCCTCTGTATTACCTGATCGTCTCCAGCGGACTGGGCTTCGTGCTGATGTACCGGCTGAACAAGAGCCGGCACGAGGAGATCCTGCGCGAGCTGGAAGTGCGTCGTCGCAGCGCGCAGGCACATCATCACCAGCAACAGCGTGGCAGACGACGATTTCATCAAGTGGCTGACGGTAGCCATCAAGGCCGCACGCCTGCCGAGCGATGCGGTGATCTTCCAGATCACGGAAAAGGACGCGAGCAAGTTTGTCCGTCAGACCGGAGAGTTTATTGCGAGTCTGAAGAAGATGCACTGCCAGGCGTCGATCGGCCGGTTTGGTCTGGAGGCAAAGCCGTTCCAACTGCTTGAAACGGTTCAGGCAGACTTCGTCAAGATCGATGGTTCCCACATAAAAACCCTGCAAAAGCCCGGAGACGTGATCACTCCGATGCTCACGCTGCAATCGATGGGCAAACTCTCCATCGTGCCGATGGTCGAAAACACCGCTCAGCTCACCGCGTTCTGGCAGTGTGGAGCCAACTACATACAGGGGTTACCTCCAGGAGCCCCACTCGGAAATGGACTACGACTTCAGCATCGAAGAAGCCGGTTAAGACCGGCGACGCAACATCTCCGGGTCCTCAACCGACCACCTTAGACCAGGCTTTGCAGAGTTCCCGCAGATCGCGGTCTGAACTGTCACGCACGCTGCCATCCTCGAGTTCGAGTTTGAATGAAGCGGTCGGGCAAACCCACGCCGCATTCAGCAGCGCCAACATCTCGACTTCGTTGCCTGGCCGGTCGCTCGTGATGATTGGGCCGCCGCGCTGTTCGCTGTCGCTCACGAACAGCGGCGCTTCGATGACGCAGCGTCGCTGATCGATACAGGTTTCAGTATTCACCCAGAATCGACGGACACGTGGCAGTTCGATGGCATCACCCATGTGTTTTCTCCTTTGCAGTTCAGGGCGGCGGTTCAGAACCACTGTACAAAGACGCGACAGGCTCCGCTCAACGTTCAAGGTGAGCCAGATCCTCGTCGGAAAATCCGAGCAGATAAAGCACCGCATCGAGTCCGAAGTTCGAAATTGCATGATGAGCGGATTGGCGCACGAGGGGTTTCGCGTGGTACGCGACCCCGAGTCCGGCAATGCTCAGCATCGGTAGGTCATTGGCACCATCGCCGATGGCTATGGTCTGTTCGATGTGAATGTCCTCGGCGCGAGCAATATCTGTCAGCGCCTCGGCTTTGCGTCGCGCATCAACAATCGCTCCCTCTACTTCACCGTTGATGATCCCTTCGCGGATAACGAGATTGTTCGCAACCACATGATCGATGCCGAGTTGCCGGCGCAGGTGATGCCCGACGTAGGTAAATCCGCCGGAAAGAATCGCCGTTCGATAACCCAGGTGCTTCAGTGTCCTGATCAGCCGCTCCGCCCCAGGGTTGAGATGAACACGTTCCGCAACCACCCGGAAGGCATCCGCTGACAGTCCTTTGAGCTCCGCGACCCGCGCCCGAAAGCTTGCCTGAAAATCGAGTTCACCGCGCATGGCCCGTTCTGTAATCGCCGAGACTCGATCCCCCACACCGTGCAGCTTGGCGAGCTCATCAATCACTTCGGCGTTGATCAGTGTTGAATCCATGTCGAATGCCACGAGCCGGCGATGTCGGCGGTAGACCGTGTCCCGCTGCACGCTGAAATCGAACCCCTGTTTCGATGAGGCTTCGAGCAAGGCCGCCTGAAGCCGCTGTGGATCATCCGGCTCGCCGCGGACGCGCATCTCGATGATGGAGTGGCGTGGTGTATCCACTTCATGGGGCGGCACACGGCCTGAAAGCCGCCGTATGGACTCAATGTTGAGTCCTTCGCTGCGGGTAATCGAACTGACCGCATGCAGTTCATCGGCAAGACCACCGGATGCCAGCAGCGTGATGATGAAACTCGAGCGGGTGGACGCTTCCACCCATTGCGCATAACGACTCGCAGGCACGTCTTCGAAGGTCATGAGCGCACCTGCGTCGTTGCAAAGCGAGAGCAGCTCCGCGCGCATCGCGACATCACCGCTGGTTTCTACCCGCAGCAAGAAGCCAAGGGCAAGTTGGTCGTGGATGACGGACTGGCCCACGTCGAGCACATGGACTTGAAATCGCTCGAACGTCGATGTCACCATGGCCATGAGTCCGGGCTTGTCCCGCCCCGCAACCGTCGCCAGCACAATCTTCTTCAACTGCAAACATTCCCGGAGTCACAAGCGCGTTGACGCTAGCGTTTTGGTCTGACCTCGTCAAACGACAGCAACTCACAGCATGGATCTGTTTCGCCTGTGCTGCGGTGGTTCTCGCCGGTTTTTCATTCATCTGGTCGAGCACGTCGCCAGAACATGCACGCACCTTAGCCTTCGGCCAAACACTCGCCGATACGCTTGCCATGCAGGGGCTCGAATACGTGCGTGGTCCCGATACCTTTCACCTCTCCCTGCTGACCAAACGCGTCGCCGAACTCGATGGTGTACAGGGTGCAGGTTTTTACGGCATGGACGGTCAATCACTGGTCGAAAGTGGTGACATGGCGACAGCTGCTGATGCATGGCGAGAATTCAGCATGCCCCTCGCCATCGGCCCGGATCGTGTGGCGATTGCCCGGGTCCGGCTTGCAGAAGAAGCTTTTTCGCCACCGATGTCGTTACGACAGTGGATCGCAACCCTCTCGCTGTTGTTGCTGACACCTTTTCTCGCGATGTTGCTGGCTGAGCTCAACGTTATTCGGCTGCATCGCAAGACGTTGCCGATCATCGAAGTGGAAGAAGGTCCGGAACCGGAACAAAAACCGCGCTGCCTCGTGGTGGGCAACTTCCACAACCAGTTTTCATTTTCCGGTGACGTAAGGCGCACGATCCACGAACGTATCCTGCCGAAGGCACAGGAAGTGGCGACGCTCTATCACGGTACGGCACGAACCTTCTCGGCTGGTGGGCTGCTGCTCGAGTTTGAAGGTATTGACGACGCCAGCTTCCAGGCGGTCTGCGCCGCGCGGCTGCTTGCCGATGTGCTCGATCTGAGTGAACCGGATGCGGAATACCGTTTTTCGCTGCACCGGGTGATGGTCTCGCCGAAACGTGAGGTTCGAGCAGAGCTGCTCGCTGACGCAGCGCTGTTCGCCACACTCGCGCCTGAAGAATCACTGATCGCGAGCCATGATTTCATGACCGCACTCGAACACCCCGAACGCTTCGATGTCGAAGCCGTTGACCATCCGATGCTCGACGACATCAATACCATCAGCGGCCCGGCCTATTGCATCCGCGCCTTCAACGGTACCCAGGCCGCTTTACTCGAACGTCAGGTTGACACGATGCTCGGTTACAGTCACTCCACCGATATCGCATCCACCCGCTGAAAGCCGCGCGGCAGGGACTTTCCGCGCCGCGCACGTTCGCCTACGTAACCTTCGAGATCGGAACGCTTGAGGCGGAGAATCCGCTGACCGGCATGCACGATCAGGTGTTGTGAACCGGTCACGACCTGCAGGCCAAGCATGAACTCCTCACCGCTCCTGAAATCCGCCGCAGGGATGTTGATCACCTTGTTACCCTTGCCACGGGGCAGCTCCGGCAGATCCGCGAGCGGGAAAACCAGCAGCTTGCCCTGATTGGTCAGCGCACAGACGTGCAGGGGGTCATCTGTTTCCGGCAAAAGCACCGGTGGCAGTGCCTGCGCACCATCGGGCACAGAGAGGTAAGCTTTGCCCGACCGGTTCTTGGTCACCATGTCCTCGAGGCGCCCGACGAATCCATAACCCGCATTCGACGCCACCAGCACCCGTGCCGCGACGGTGCCAATGAGTACGCCGACAAACCGCGCTGCATCGGGCGGCTTGAGACGGCCGGTCAGGGGCTCTCCCTGTCCACGCGCGGAAGGTAATGTGTGGGGCGCAAGGTAGTAGCTGCGACCCGTCGAATCGAGAAAGATCAGCTGATCGTTGCTGCGGCCGCGTGCGGCCTGCGCAAACGAATCGCCACTGCGGTAACTCAGTTCCTTCGGATCGAGCTCATGACCTTTGGCCGCACGTACCCAGCCTTTGTCGGAAAGGACGACGGTCACCGGCTCGTTGGAGATGAGATCTTCTTCGGTAAACGCTGCTGCTTCCGCCGCACCTTCGCTGATGGGCGTCATGCGCGGATCACCATACTTCTTCGCTACCTCCGCCAGCTCCTTCTTCACCAGCGTCTGCAAGCGCGCTTTGGAGCCGAGCACCTTTTGGAGTTCCTGACGCTCCGCCTCAAGTTGGTCACGTTCACCGCGGATCTGGATCTCTTCGAGTTTGGCGAGCTGACGCAGCCGGATGTCGAGAATGGCGTTTGCCTGGCGCTCGGTGAGACCAAAACGGGCCATGAGCGCATCCCGCGGCCGGTCTTCCTTCCGGATGATCCGGATCACTTCGTCGATGTTGAGGAAGGCGATCAGCAAGCCTTCGAGGATGTGCAGCCGGTCATTGATCTTGTCGAGGCGGAACTGCAGCCGGCGAGTCACCGTGTCCTGACGAAAACTCAGCCATTCACGCAGGAGACCGGTGAGGTTCTTGGTCTGCGGCTTGTTGTCGAGACCGATGATGTTGAGGTTGACGCGATGGGTGCGCTCAAGGTCGGTGGTGGCAAACAGATGACTCATCAGCCGGTCCACATCGATCCGGTTGGAACGCGGCACGAGAACCAGACGTGTCGGATTCTCGTGATCTGACTCGTCGCGCAGATCATTCAGCATGGGCAGTTTTTTCTGCTGCATCTGCTGCGCGATCTGCTCGAGCACCTTTGCCGGAGAAGACTGGAACGGCAACGCAGTGATGACGATATCGCCATCGTCACGTATATACCGCGCGCGGCTCTTGAGCGTTCCGCGCCCGGTTTCATAGATCGCCTGCAGATCCGCGGCACCGGTGATGATCTCGGCCTGGCTTGGAAAATCCGGCCCTTTGATGTGCGTCATCAGCTCCGCCACCCTCGCTTTCGGCTGGTCCAGCAGATGAATACACGCTGCAATCACTTCATTGAGGTTGTGCGGTGGAATATCCGTCGCCATGCCGACGGCGATGCCACTCGATCCGTTGAGCAATACGAACGGTGCCTGTGCCGGCAGCAGTTTCGGTTCGGTGAACGACGCATCGAAGTTCGGCACCTCATCCACGGTGCCTTGCCGCACCTCATCGAGCAGCAGATTCGCGTACCGCGACAACTTCGCTTCGGTGTAGCGCATGGCCGCGAAACTCTTCGGATCATCCGGTGAGCCCCAGTTGCCCTGGCCATCGATCAGCGGATAACGGAACGAGAAGGGCTGCGCCATGAGCACCATGGCTTCATAACAAGCGGTGTCTCCATGCGGATGAAACTTGCCGAGAACATCGCCGACGGTGCGCGACGACTTGGCGTGTTTCGCCGTGTTGTCGAGGCCGAGTTCGCTCATCGCATAGATGATGCGCCGTTGCACGGGTTTCAGGCCGTCGCCGATATGTGGCAGCGCCCTGTCATTGATGACGTACATCGCGTATTCGAGATAGGCGCGTTCGGTGTATGCGCGTAGCGGCAGCGATTCGTAGTCAGTGGTCTGGTTATCCATGGGCAGAAATCTCAGTCCGTTCGCGGATTAGTCAGAAAGTCGCGAGGCGCTTCAGCCAATGACGGCCTGGTCACCGTTGGTTTCAAGCCATACGCGTCTGTCCTGCGATCGTTTCTTGGCGAGCAACATGTCCATCAGGTCGTCGGTGACCTGGTCATCATCGAGCATCAGTTTGACGAGCTTGCGGGTGTTCGGATCCATGGTGGTTTCGCGCAGCTGCATGGGGTTCATTTCACCCAGACCCTTGAATCGTTGCACGATGAGTTTACCGGTCTTCTTTTCAGCCGCGATCCGGTCAAGCACACCGTTCTTTTCACTTTCGTCGAGGGCATAAATGACTTCTTTGCCGATGTCGATGCGAAACAGTGGGGGCATGGCTACATAGACATGACCTGCGGCCACGAGAGGGCGGAAGTGGCGTAGAAAGAGCGCACACAGAAGGGTGGCGATGTGTGCACCATCGGAATCCGCATCCGCAAGGATGCAGACCTTG
>VGVE01000093.1 GCA_016874135.1 Gammaproteobacteria bacterium
GCTTGTCGTCGCCGAATGCCGGCACATATTTCGAGATCTTGTCGTCGAGTGACAACCTTCCATCATCGACTACGGTGAGGATGGTCGTGACAGCCAGCCACTTCGACGCTGAGGCAACGTTGACGACATTCCGGGGAGTGAAGTCGCCTGCTGTCGACGCATGGATCAGGCTGCCGTTGCGAAAGATGTAAACCCCTGCACCGGTGAGTCCACGCCGGGTAACGATCTCATTCAGTTGAGCACTCAGACGCGGAATCTGTGGAATGGCCGCGTAGGCTCGCCTGGATGGAACAGTGGCCGGGATTACGGAACAGAGAAGCGTAGCGGCCATCCCGGTGACCGCCCTCCGTCGTGTCAGTTTCATCGGCAGAACTCCTGGCCCAAAGCCTTGATTTGTGCCTGTTGGCAGCGTGAACGTTGGTTCGGCTGAAGAGCGACGTTGTTATTGTTGCGCCTTCGATGATGCCTGTAATCCGGAGGGGAACTGATGCCCAGATTCGACAACATCACCAATGGTGAACCTGCCCTGTCTCGACGGGCTTTTATCTTCGGCGCTCCGCTGTTCATGGGGGCGTGCATGATCGGCGGTTCACCTGAATCCAAGCCTGCCACGGCGTTGGCGCAGGATTACGCGGAGTCAGTGATGCTGGTTATATTTTCACCGGATGGCCGCCGCGAGGTTTCCATCCGACTGGGTCGCCTCCTCCAGCAACAAAAAACCACCATCTGGGGCGCGTACGCAGACGAGGCCGGGGTCTTTCGCATGGCCGACGAAGGGCCACTCCCACAAAACGCCCTGCCGACGGATGTCGAGGGCGATGAAGCGACATTTTCGTATCAGGGTTCGTGGGACGCACGGTTCGAGCGCACGAGGCGTCGAAGCGCGCAAATGAGAGGCACGGTCTTTCTCTCCGCAGGATTGCACGCGAGCAGCGATCCTCCCACGGGTGAAGGACCGCTACCTGCCCTGATGCACACCGGTTTCCATGCAGTACACGCTCCCGTAGTCGTACGTCCGGGCCGTATCGAGGTCTTCGGACGTGGGCGCGCGATGATCAACGTGGACGGCAAGCGCTTCGAGTTCGAAGGTCTGGCGAAATGGCATGAGCAGGTAGGTCCGCGCCCCGCATTCGGGCCGGCGTTCACCTATGTCGCACTCACCGCGGGCGACAACGCCTTCATGGCGACCAAGAGTGCCGCCGGTGCCGTGGGCTTTGTCGTTCGAGAGGGTAAAGTCCGCCGGGTCGCCGCCCTCGACATCAACGACTGGGACACCAACGAGCCGGCACTGGAAAGGCGCATTTCTGCACGATTGGACGATGGTGATGAGTTCACGGCGACGACCAGGACAGTGCGCCTTTCGTCGGAACCCATCGAAGGCCAACGTCGTCCCGGCGCGACCGTGGTGGCGTCAACCGCACTGGGGGCCATGGTGGGCCAGATCAATGACTGGCGCCCCGGCAACAACATGGTCGGAGCCAGTCAGGTCTATATAGATCCGCACCCCTTGAATAAAAAGTCATTTTAGTTTTATTAATAATATTTTTCGGTCTTTATAGGGTATTTTCTACTTTTAGAGACGATTCTCGCGACATAAACCATAAGAGTTCATATACTACCTGATATCTAAACTGAAGCACTTATTGAGCAGTATACGGCTTTTAACCATGAACCTAGATAGCGCCAGCTCGAACCAGATCGAATCCGCCCTGTGCCAACGGCTGGACGCCATTCGACTCGCCCACAATCTGACCCAGGAGGCGCTGGCCAACCGGGCCGGCATTTCATTACGAACCCTGGGGCGCCTGCTTCGGGGCGAAGGCACGACAC
Organism: Gammaproteobacteria bacterium; assembly: GCA_016874135.1. Classification (GTDB taxonomy): domain Bacteria; phylum Pseudomonadota; class Gammaproteobacteria; order Pseudomonadales; family Azotimanducaceae; genus SYFY01. The sequence continues at coordinate 1,831 of VGVE01000093.1, forward strand.
TCGACTCGTTCATACGCGTGCTGGCCGCGCTAGGCTTGCAGGGCAACCTCGAAACACTGCTGCCGGATCCCGCCATACGGCCCGTCGACCGTGTGAAAAAGATCTTCAGTCGTCGACGTGCGCGGCCCACCGCCGAAGATCGCGAAGCTCCGGCATCGTGGCAGTGGAAACCGGATTCCGGCGATGCCCACTGATGCGCGGGTTCGGCTCTGGGGCCGCGACATTGGCGCGGTCTCCTGGCTGACCGAACGTAACCTTGGCGTATTCCAATACACGGCGGAGTTTGCCCGCAGCCACATCGAAATCTGCCCCCTGACGATGCCCCTGCGAGAATTTCCCTACGAGTTTCCGGCATTGCCGGGTATCACCTTCAAAGGTCTGCCCGGCATGCTTGCCGACTGTCTGCCAGACAAGTGGGGCAACGCCCTCATCGATACCTGGCTCGCCGCGCAGGGGCGGACTCCGGACTCGTTCAATCCGGTGAAAAGGCTCTGTTACATCGGCCGACGCGGCATGGGCGCGCTCGAATTCGAGCCCGCACATTCCGCAGCTGCAGGGGATTGGCAGGCACTCGACATCGCCGCACTCGTTGACCTCTCCAGCCGGGTTCTGAACGCACGGGCAAAACTCGAAGGCGTACTCGGCACCACGGATGATCACGTGGCGCTCGAGAACATCCTCAAGGTCGGGACGTCGGCAGGTGGTGCCCGCGCCAAGGCGATTCTCGCGTGGAATCCGCTAACGGGTGAGTTCCGCTCCGGACAACTTCCCGCCGCAGAAGGTTTCGAATACTGGCTGCTGAAGTTCGACGGGGTCAGCGGTAACGGCGATCATGAGCTCTCCGATCCCGCCGGGTTTGGTCGCATCGAATACGCCTATGCTCTCATGGCACTGGCGGCCGGCATCAGCATGTCGCCGTGCCGCCTGCATGAAGAAGGCGGCCGTGCCCACTTCATGACACGCCGGTTTGACCGCACGGCAGATGGCCAAAAACTGCACATGCTGTCGTTATGCGCGATGGCCCATTTTGATTTCAATCTCGCCGGCGCCTACAGCTACGAACAGGCCATACAGGTCATTCGCCAACTCGGGCTTGGTATGGATACGGTGGAAGAACAGGTACGTCGGGCGTTCTTCAACGTTCTGGCCCGCAACCAGGACGATCATGTGAAGAACATCGCTTTTCTCATGGACATGACCGGCACCTGGTCGCTGTCGCCAGCGTTCGATATTTCCTATGCATGGAATCCGGGCGGCGCCTGGACCGGTCAGCACCAGATGAGCCTTGCGGGGAAACGGGACGGATTTACTACGGAAGACCTGCTGGGCTTTGGCGAAAACGTGGGGTTGAAAAAAGTCCGGGTGAAGCGAGTGCTCAGCGAGGTTTCGGCCGCAGTCAGTCGCTGGGCGGAATTTGCTCACGTGGCGGGCGTTACGAAGGAAAGGAGCCGGCAGATCGAACAGGCATTTCGAAAGTTCTGACGCGTCGCAGAACGTCGTTACGCGTCGCCAACCAAGACACTCCGGAAGAGTGCTGGTATGGTTCGCACCCCCGCACCCGTAGCTCAGATGGATAGAGTACTGGCCTCCGAAGCCAGGGGTCGCGCGTTCGAATCGCGCCGGGTGCGCCATCTCATGGCACCAGTCTGAACACCCCGGAAATTCTCACCCCGGATACAGCGTCCTGAAGTTCTCCGCAAAGAACCCGCGCTGCACTGCTTCATCGAGCCCCTCCACCGCTCGCTCAAACCGCCCGATCGGATCGCGACCGCCCTCCGCATGCGGGTAATCGCTGGAAAAGAGATACAGCTCAGGAGATGACTCTCGCACCAGCGCACCCACATCCTCGAACGGATAAGGCGTGAAGCGGAGTTGCGCTCGGATCTGCTCTGAGGGTGTCCTTCGCATGCGTGCAAGTTGCGGCTCGGACCGGGACCAGATCGCCACCGCATGATCGAGCCGCCGGATCATGTCAGGCACCCAGCCGGCACCAATCTCGATCACCCCACCACGCAGAGCCGGAAACGCTTCGAGAACACCGTCGAGCACGAGCGTTGAAATGAACCGCTGTGCCGCAAAGTGAATGGCCATCAGGTCCTTGCTGCCAATCACCTCGGCACCACCCCGCGCCGAGACGGTGTCTTTACGGCCGTCGTTCATCCACTCATCACCAATCGTGAGTGGCGAGCTGCCGACGTGGAGAATGAAGGGGATGTTGCCGTCGATCAGCGTCGACCAGATGGGATCGTGATCCGGGTGACCCGGTGAGCGACCAGCGGGCGCATCTGCGGCGATCCAGACCGCACCAAGCCCGAGTGCTTTCGCATATTCAATTTCAGCGAGCGCCCTGACAGGATCCTGGAGGGGCACCATGGCGACCCCGATCAGCCGTGCATCACCGCGACACCAGTCGGCCATGGCCCGGTTCTGCGCACGTGCCGCGCCGTAGGCAACCGCATCGTCTTCAGCACCAAAGATCAGCCGCGCACAGAACGAAGAAAACACGACCTGGCGTCTGAACCCGAGGAGATCAAGCGCAATTGAACGTTCGGCACCACTGAACGCGCCTAGAGCATCGTGCCACTTCGGCCCCCGGGTGAGGTTGTCGCCGAGCGCAACAAGCTCTCGCACGCGTTCCGGCGCATGCCCTGCATGACCTTGATACGCATCTGGATCAAACTGCCCGGTGAGTGCAGCCTTGAGATCCGGCAGCCGGTCGCGGATTTCGGGATCTGCCCACGCGGTCAAATAGTCGGGCAGTTCCATGAGATGGCTGTCGGCATCGTTGATGATTCGCGTGCCTGCGTAGGTCATGGCTTGCTCCCCGCTGTTGCTGCGCGGGATCATAACGCCACAAGACCACCTGATCGTATTGTTTCCGGACCCACCCATGTCGCCAGTGTCATTAGAACCACTGCAAGTCACCGCCGCCGTGCTGAGACGCAGAGGCCGGTTTTTCCTTGCGCGGCGGGCACCGGGGAAGAATCTGGCGGGTTTCTGGGAATTCCCGGGTGGCAAGATCGAATCGTGCGAGTCGCCGCAGACCTGCCTGATGCGGGAGATGGCCGAAGAGTTCGGTATCCGGGTAAAGGTGCAGGATCACCTCATCACCACCACATACCACTATCCAGAACGGGCGGTGACTCTGCTCGCTTTTGCTACACGACACTTGAGGGGACGGTTCGTCCCGACCAGCCACGACTGTATCGGATGGTTTACGCGCGCAGAGATAGGTGCGCTCAAACTCGCCCCTGCAGACGTGCCGATCGCTCAGGCCGTCGGAGTTCCACTCCCCGAGGATTCCTCCGCGATCACACGCTCGATGTAACGCTGGAAGGCCGGATCTTCGCCACCGAGTAATCCGGGCAGTGCATTGGCGAAGTCTTCACGCCGGCACCACTCGCGCATGTAGTCATCCCAGGAGTTCCATCGGCGCTGTTCCTCCTCTTCCATGTCTTCTTCCCACGCACAAGAAATGCACGCTCAAACAGCCCGACCAGCATGTCGAAGATCACCAGCATGCGCTCCTGCTGCTCCGGCGTTGGATTGGGCAACGCACTGGCTGTACGCAGCTGAAAATCGCTGTTAGCGAGCACGGTCTTGAGGAACTCCTTGTAGGCGTCCGCGACGTGCTGGTAGGCCTCCTTTTCTTCGTTTTCGAGTTCCTTGCGCCGTTCCCACTAGAACACCCACACGGCAAACGGCAGACCAACGACCGTCACTGCATAACTTGCAATCTCAAGCCACTCGGCAAAGGTCATCGGTTCATTCCGTTTCGATTAGCCTATTCGATAAGCCGGTTCTATCAGGCTGCAGGTCGCAACTGGTAACGGATGCGAAGGTGTTTGAGGCCGTGCACAAAACTCGCCCGCAGGCGCTGCGGTTCTTCGAGCAACTCCATGGACACAATGCGGGGAATCAGCTGCTGGAAGAAGATTCGCATTTCCATGCGCGCGAGGATGATACCAAGGCACTGGTGCGGCCCTGTGCCGAAAGCAAGGTGGCGATTCGGTTTGCGATCAATCTGGAAACGGAAGGGTTCATCAAACACGTCTTCGTCAAAGTTTGCTGACGCATAGAAGAGGCCAACGGTCTCCCCTTTGCGAATGGTCTGACCGCGGATTTCCGTATCCGCCTGGGCGGTGCGCGAGAACTGCGCCACCGGTGTCGACCACCGGATCATCTCTTCGATCGCGAGTTTGAGCGCTTCATCATCCTGAACGGTGTCTTTGAAGAGCTGCATCTGATCCGGGTTGGTCAGCAGCGCGTGCAGGCCACCAGAAATTGCCGTACGGGTGGTTTCGTGCCCGGCGGTTGCAACGATGGTGTAGTAGGAGATCAGCTCCTTGTACGGCATGTACTCACCATCAATGCGGCCATTGGCGATATAGGAGCCAAGGTCTTCCGTCGGTTCGGCGCGCCGTTTGTCGGTGAGCTCAGAGAAGTAGCTGTAGAGGTCTTTGATGGTGTCGAAGAGCGACAGCGGATCATCCCCTGCCCGCTTCATCTCCGGATCATCGCCGGCAAAGAGCTCGTTGGTGAGCTTGAGGATTCGCCACTCATCTTCCACCGGAACACCCAACAACTCGGTGATCAGCTTGAGCGGTGGCCACACGGCGATGTCCTGCACGAAGTCCGCTTCCCGCACACCGCCATCTCCCATCATGTCATCGAGGATGTCGTGGATGATGCTTTGCAAACGCTCTTCAAGGCGCTTGATGTTGGATGGCTTGAACCAGGGTTGCACTAAGGCGCGGTATTTAGGGTGATCCGGCGGGTCCATCTGTACTAGCGATCGTATGAGCCCCTGCTCCGTTGAAGTGGCCAACACCTGCAGCAGCTGCGGAGAATCCTGCAGTCGTTTGAAGATCTCGGCGATGACTTCCTGGCGCAGTTCAGGCCGGGCAACTTCACGACCGATGATCGGTCGCGGCTCGTTCGTGAACAGTTCCGGCTGTTTCTCGATCGTGATCAGATCTTCATGTTTGGTGATCACTCGAAACGGCCGGAAGAGCGGCGCGTTGATCATCCGCAGCGGATCGTTTTTGCGCAGCCAGGCAAAGGCTTCATGGGGATGACCATATTCACCGTAATACTCGGGCGCGATGACGTGTTCATCGGAATACTCATAAGCCTCGGACATGCCCAATCCTGCTGGTTGAATCGGCGACAAGGATAACCCAAACCATCTGATGTCCGACTAAAACGGAGCCTCGTCCGAATCAGGCGTTACCCTTGTTCGGACAGAAATGGCGCAGGCTCGAGTGAGCCTGCGGTGTTTCAGATCAGATCGAAGCCTGCGACGTCAGGGCAGCGTTTGCGTCAGGAACCGCGGCACCTCTCGCTGGCTCTTCACCCACCAGCGAGGCAATCCTCGTGATTCACCGAGCGACTGTATGCCAGGCTGCGATTCAACCACCCGCCGCAAGGCCGCAGTCTGCGCTCGGTCGACATCGATGAAAAAGAGATGCTGACCGGAATCGAGCAGGCTCTGGAAACGCGCGAAGCGCCGATTGCTCGTCTGGATGCCGAACAATCCGCCTTCCCAGGTGCAAAACCCGAAACCACCGATGGCGAGAAACAGCGCGATCACGGTACCCGCAGGTGTAGTGAACGCGTGGGTCTGCAGCGCCACCAACACCACCACCAGTGCAAACGCGGCACCAACCATTGCGCCGCGCAGCCCGGATGCGAGCAGATCTTTTTTCATGATGGAAGCAACGGCATGAATGCCCTGGTGCGAGTCGACGCCGGTGTCGTCCTTCGACAGCACGTGCATCTGCACGCGGTCGAAGCCAGCTGACTCCAGTTGCCTGGACAACGCTTCAATGCGGTCCAGATCATCGCCTGAATAGAAGTACCGCTTCATGACCACCTCCCGGTAGACCTGAACAGGTCACGACGAACGCGACCTGCGATTGGACGGAACACTTCAATACCGCTGAGCAGACCGAACCGGTCGACGACCGGCTCTGCCTGAAGCCTGAGTCTGCGCCTCATCGAGGATCAGCCGCAACCCTCATAGCCAGGGCGCCTGGTTCGCATCAGGCGACGTGCGGCCAACCAGCAGGACCAGTAGCATCCACGTTCTCCAAAATCCCAGGTCTCACCGTGGAACTTGCCAACGACTCGATGCTCGAAATCCCGCATGCCCGCGCCCTCGGCCTCAAGGTGGTCTACTTCGCCGATGACAAGGTGCGCGTGAAGGCAGGTTACGCGGATCACCTCGTGGGTGATCCCGACACCGGCGTTGTTCATGGTGGTGTGCTGACTGCGCTGCTCGACAACGCCTGCGGCATGGCGGTGCGTCCACCCGGTGTGGAACGTGCCGATCTGGCCATTGCGACCCTCGATTTACGAATCGACTACCAGGGTGCTGCACAGCCACATCGCGACATCTTCGCCGAAGCGAGTTGTTATAAACGTACCAGGAACGTTGCCTTCGTGCGGGCGACGGCATACCAGACTTCGCCTGATGAGCCGATTGCCACCTGTGTTGCCACATTCATGATCGGCACGTCGAATACCCCTCGCGATAAAACGCCGGGAGCCGCGCCATGAAGCTGTTGTCAGAGCTGCGGGCCGAAGGTCGTGGCCAGGACATGCAGGCGGTGGTGGAACGTATTCCCTACGCACGTTTTCTCGGTGTCTCCGTCGAGCGCAAGGGCAATGAGATCACCACGGTAATGCCTTTCCAGGAGAGCCTGGTCGGCAACACCACGCTGCCCGCCATTCACGGTGGCGCGATCGGTGCATTTCTGGAAATGACCTCGGTCATCCAGCTTCTGTTCGATACCGCATGCGAATGGTTGCCAAAGACCATTGATGTGTCCATCGACTACCTACGGTCCGCCAGAGCGGTAACGACCTACGGCCGCGCCATCGTCACACGACACGGGCGACGGGTGGCCAATGTGCGCTCAGAGATCTGGCAGGAGGAGCGGGACAAACCCGTGGCGGTAAGTCACGGGCACTACCTGTTGACGCCGTACTGATATCAGGCGGCAGAACCGTACTTCGTTGCAAACTCCTTTTCGAAGGCGGCTTGCATCGCGGGAATTTCTGCCTTGAACCCAGTGTCATCCCATTCCCGATAGCGGCCCTGCGCATAAGCGAGTGCATTCCGGTAGTACATCCAGGCGTTCATGCGGTTCGGGACATAACAGTTCTGCACACGCCTGACCTTGCCGGGTGACCCCATGACGATGCTGTTGTCGGGAATCACCGCGCCTTCCGGAATGAATGCACCGCCAGCGATGATGCAGTTATCGCCAATCACCGCCCGGTCCATGATGGTGGCATTGATGCCGATGAGGCAGTTGTCGCCGATTTCGCAGACGTGGATGGTGCAGTGATGCGTGATCGAACAATACGCACCGATTCGCACACCGCCGCCATGGATCATCACGAAGTCCTGGATGTTGGTCCTCTCGCCGATCACCGTTTCCTTGTTCTCCGTACGGATCACTGAATAAGGCCAAAGCGACACCCCGCGTCCAAGACTCACAATGCCGTAGGCGCACGCGGTCGGGTGAATGTAGGCGCACGCCGAGGTGTCGATTGATGGATCTAGCAGGGGGTGGCTTGTTGTCACTTTTCGAACTCCTCGGATATCGGTACTTGCGAACCAACGGCTGGACTCAGCGGTAGCGGATCTTCTCGTCCGGAGCAGGTTCATATATTTGTTCGGTGCCTCGAGTCCATTCACCCTCGCGATACATCCGGGTTACTGACACGAGTGCATCTCCCTTGCGCCATCGCTCCGTGCGCAGGACTGGACGGCCTTCTGCATCCTGGTCTTCGGCAATCATCCGACCACCCCGGAAGGTCATGATGCCTTGCACATAGAATCCTGCGGAGGTGAAGTAGTGGTACTCCACCGCGTCCTTTTCGTCGCTGAAGCGGATGACCATCTCGCCACCGAGATCACCATTGTTCATGCTGTGCAGCATGCGAACCACTTCGCCATTGAGCGTCCGGTCATAACGCACCACATCGATGCGCCGGTTTTTGGTACCAGGATCTCTGAGATCGCCGCGCCAGGTCATACCGAGGAAGGGTCGCAGCCGTTCCAGTTTCGGATGCAGTGGCAGCACTTCTTCCGCGACAGTCGCAGGTGCGCTCGTCACGAGGAAGAAAAACGCCAAAAATCGAATACAGAAACGTCGCATGTCACACAGCTCTTTTAGTTTTCTTGAGGCCCATTCAGGCCATTTCCACCCGGGTTACCGCCACATCAAACATCTCGATAGTTTCTGACACCGGTCCGTGAATGAACACGAACCCATTGGCTGGCGGGATGACGAATCCACCGCGACCGAAGTCCTGGATAATCCGCTCGATCCTGGCTACATCCCGATGCAGCAGACGAAAATGGTTGGCAGCGGGATAGTGTTTGCCCCATGCACGAAAATCGGTCCGCGGTGTGTCGGACCGGACCTCGATATAAAAAGGCCCACCAATCGCGGCGTCGAGCCGGAAGCGGTCAGCACCATCGTGGCGCGCAGGAAGCGGATGAACGCGCACATCGAGGACTTCCTCAAAAAAGAGCCGCATGCACGGCAAGTCCCGGGAGTTGTCATGCACGATGGCAAAAGGCTCGGCATCGCGGGTCAGGATCGTGTGCTGGCCGTCGCGCCAGCGAAAGCAGATACCCCGTTCTTCCGGAACTTCAATCGACGGGCCATACACGCAGTACGGGTCAGCGGCCTGCATAGCCGCCTTGGCGGCCTTCGGACCCTGCACCGAAATGGTCATGACCAGATCACCTTGTACAGGTCGATCCCAGATGCGCGGAGTGAGGGCTTCGGCGCTGATCTGGATCAGGTCAATCTGTTGCGGAATATCCGGGTTTTCGACGTAGTGAGTGTGGTACTGATCACCGAGAACCGATGATGTCACGCGGTCGATATAGTCGTCTGCCGTATTGCGGAACACCAATGGTTCCGGTGCTCCAGGTTGGAAAGCGGTAAACCCGAGCGTGCGCAGTACCCTTTTGGTGGCTTCGATATCCGAGCAGTGAATGCCGTGATGCGCCTGAATGATGGCCATCGCTGCTTCTGTTCCATTGCATCTTCCTAGCGATGCTAGGGCATGCAGGGTCGGTCTGCTAGGATCTCGGTGCCAACGCACTACAGGGGTTCTTCATGCCGTCTCCGAGCATCGCCCACTACGGCACCACCATCATCGAAGTACTCCCGCCAGCAGAAGCGGTTCAGAGGGAGATCCCCCACACCGGCGATCTCGCCGGAATGCTGCGGTTGTTGACGCTCTTCGGTTTCGAGCCGCTTATCGAGAACATGTATCCAGGCGTGGGGCGGCAATACATCAGGCGGCGGGGAAAAATCACCGATCCGGACTACATCGAATTCGATGCGTTCACCTCCTACACGGCGATTGAAAGGCCAGCGACAGACGGCCCTCGGGTCGGCGATACCATCTTTCGCATTACCCATCATTCGCCGGTCGAAGTCTTCAGGTCGGCACGAAGAGAAGGACTGGTGACACCCGTTTCCACCTGGGCGGACATCGATGCCTTCGAACTGGGCGATCGCGACTGGATTCTGGTCCGCGCACCTAATGGCCAATGCCTCGAGATTGGCCCCACGCAACCGGATCGCGCCGGCAATCATACGATCTACGTTTGGACCGATCCGGATGCGCTGGAAGCCACCGCCTTGGACTTCACCGCGCAGTTTCACATGCAGCGAGTAGGTTCCTTCGACTTCCACGGCCTGGGCAAAGGCTTAAGCCTGCGTAGAGCGCGACCCGGCATCACTATCGGGCTGATCACTCCCCTACCCGGACATCGAATCGAACCGCGTTGGTCCGACGACATCTTCCGCGAAGCGGGCTATTCCCACTATCGCATGGGCTCCCCTGACAAAGGCGCTACGCTGCGCGTTTCCCAGCAGGCCTTTCCGGATGGCGGAGATGTTTCGTTCGTCTACTTCAGGGATTCGTATCTGGAACTCGTGCAGGTGCACGACGACGATCCGGCGATGGGGTGAATCCGCGGTAAACGCAGATGCACATCAGACACGGGCGAGCGCCTCGGCGATCACCTCGGCAGATTGTGGCCGGGTAATCCTCGCCACTTCGTGTCCGTCCTTGAGGAACACCAGGGTCGGCCACAACTTGACGCGAAAGCTCCGGCCCAGTGGTCGGCCCGAACCATCTTCCACTTTGAGCCGCTCAATCTCCGGACGGGTTGAAAACACCCGCTCGATGTCAGGATCCGTTGCGCGACACCAGCCGCACCAGTTGGTGCCGAACTGGATGACTAGGGCGCCAGGGCGAACGTCCACCTGGTCCCGCGTCACACTCTCTGCAGCGTAAGGCGAGCTCACCTGGATCAGAGCCCGGATGCGCGTTCGCCGTGCAGCCCGCGCAGCTGGTCGCTGTCGTGGATCTTACGGATGAAACGCGGATTCTTCGACGACATGTCAATCTGATAGAGACTCAGATCCGGCCGCAGAGGCATGCCAAGAATTTCGCACACGTTGCGAGCCAACCAATGTTCGATCTTCAGTACCACCATCTTGCGACGCAGGCGCCCCTGCTCATCCCTGTTCAGCACGGTCGGCAACGTGTTCAATGTGAGAATTTCGTCGATGGCACTGTGCGCCATCTTCTCCCGACCTTCTTCACTCGCATAGAAGTGTGAGACCGCAAAGACAATGCGAGAGGGATTCCCGCGACGTAAATATTGGCAACTCTTCACCACCGTGGAGCCGGTTCGCACCATGTCATCGAACAGAACAATGTCATGTTCACGGAGATCTTCGAACCGCACTTCACTTTCAGCATGCATCGAAATGGCCACTTCACGTTCACCGGAACGGAACTTGTCGAGCATCACAGAGCCTGCCTTTGGCAACGCCAGCCGCGCATGCATTTCCCTGACAAAGTCACGCGCACCCTTGTCTGGCGCACACAGCAGGAGCCCCTCGCCATCTCTGGTTGATCGCAGAATGTTGGAATTGCGCAGGTAGTCGAGATAGAGATCATAAGGAATGATGTTGTGGAAGCGTCCGTCAAAAACCTCCGAGAACATCTTCTGCACGGACCAGGAGTGGTTGTGCACTGTGATCACTCTGTCGACACCAGACAGGCTCAGCATCTGCGCGTACAGCATGGCCGTGAACGGCTGCCCATCGAATTTTTTCAGGTCCACCTCATCCCGTTCGAACTGGGTGGCACCGAGCTCGAGGCGGGGCCCACGATCCTGGGCACTGTAGAACAGATCAGGCTCCACCAGCACCACATGGGCTGCGCCATTCTCTTTGGCGGCACGCGCCATCAGGAAATTGCGCATAGCGAGGTCGTTGCGGCTCACCAGGCGATTGGACGTGGAGACGATGATGACGGTCTTGCCCGCGAGTTTGCGGCCGATTCGGGTGAAGTCTTGCTCGTCGGAAATGAAACGCGGGCAAAACTCTGAATTCGCAAAAGTCTTCAGGCTGATGAGGTCGGCGATGTCCTCGGTTTGCCGCATCGCGAAGGCGAGGTCGATGGCAAACGGCTCGTCGGAGATATTGCCGACAACGACAACATCCGCCGCCTGTAGTGAAGTGGTCAAAGCTTCGGCTCCCGAGTTCTGGTTCGCAAGGCGCATACAGCGCCAGCGCCCGCGCAGCGGGCACAATGACGATCCGCCGCACGCCAGTCAATACAGCGATCGCCTCAACGTGACGATCGGCACTGACCGTCAGGCGGGGCG
>VGVE01000094.1 GCA_016874135.1 Gammaproteobacteria bacterium
CACCAGTTCGACATGCCGGATGCCCCGCCACCTGAGGCGGTGCGCGATGAAATCGATATTCGCAAAGAGCTGATGGCCAAACACCCCGAGTTGTTCGAAGGTCATCCACTCGGCACCCGCCCGATCGAGTTCCGGCCCATCGATCCCGCGGATCTCTTCAATCCCGTGAAGCAGGCACCACGGCAGATGGCCTGGATGCGAACGCGTGGTGTTTTGCCGGACGATCCGCGCCTGCATCAGTGCGTGCTGGCCTATCTTTCTGACTGGTCACTGCTCGATACCGCCACCCTTCCGCACGGCATCAGCTACCTCCAGCACAACATCCAGATGGCGAGCCTTGACCACGCCATGTGGTTCCACCGTCCGTTTCGCGCCGACGAGTGGCTGCTCTACGTCCAGGACAGCCCGAGTGCGTCCGGCGCCCGGGGCTTCAACCGCGGCCTGATCTATTCGCGGGATGGCGCCCTGGTTGCGTCCGCCACCCAAGAAGGCCTGATGCGTGTTCATGCCAGAACGCCGCCGGGCGGATCGGCCGCCCATACAAACTGAGGGCAACCCGGATTCATTTCTGGCTGGTGCCACCCCCCCGACTCGGGCGAAAATCGCGGGCTTTGATCTTTCTTTGCTAAAACAAACGGGAGGCTTTGTGCCTGATATCGCCCAGATCACCCAGTCGGTAGCATCGATCAAGGCGGCGTTCGAAGAACACCGCTATATCTGCAGTGACCAGATTGCGACCGCCGTGTATCTGGCGTTCCATCTGCGCAAGCCCATCCTTATCGAAGGGCCTCCGGGCGTCGGCAAGACGGAACTCGCCAAAACCACCTCTGAACTCTTTGCTCTGCCGCTCATTCGTCTGCAGTGTTACGAAGGTCTTGATGAAGCCAAGGCCATCTATGAATGGAAATACGGAAAGCAGCTGCTCTACACCCAGGTGCTTAAAGAAACCCTCGAAGAAGTGCTGCAGGGTGCCAAGGGTTTCAAGGAATCGGTTACCCGCCTGCATGAATTCGGTGACATCTTTTTCTCTGAGGAATTTCTCGAACCGCGGCCGTTGCTGAAGGCGCTGAAGGAAGAAAACGGCTGCGTTCTGCTGATCGACGAAGTCGACAAGTCGGACCACGAATTTGAATCGCTGTTGCTCGAAATCCTGTCGGACTTCCAGGTATCAATCCCGGAAATCGGTACGGTCAAGGCGAGCCGCGAACCACCGATGGTTTTCCTCACCTCGAACAACACCCGCGAGATCAGCGATGCCCTCAAGCGCCGCTGTCTGCACCTCTACATTCCGTTTCCGGATCTGGACCTCGAACAGAAGATCATTCACGCGCGCGTACCGAAGATCCCGCCGGAACTGCGTCGTCAGATGGTTGCGTTCATCCAGGAATTGAGAGAACTCGATCTCAAGAAGGTGCCCGCCATCTCCGAGACGATCGACTGGGCGCGCACACTGCTCCTGCTGCATGCAGATTCCCTCGACCCGGATCTCGTGCGCGGTACGCTCAACGTCATCCTCAAGTTCCAGGAGGACATCGTTAACGTGCAGGGTGAAATCAGTGCCATCACCAGCAAGGTGAAGACCGCCAAACGCTGATCATGGAGCGCACACTCGCCAACTTCATCCAGGTGCTGCGAAACGCGGAAGTCCGCGTTTCGCCTGCAGAAACCCTGGATGCGATGACCACACTGGAGTTGGTGGGTTATGCCGACCGCAAATTCCTAAAGCACTCGCTCGCCCTGGTACTCCCGAAGACCGTGGACGAAAAGGTGGCCTACGACGCCGCCTTCGACCAGTTCTTCCGCTTCGAAGAGGTCAATAACAAGGCGCTGCAGAACGATTCCAGTAGCAGCAACGATGATGGAGATCAGGAAGGCGAAGAGCAGCAGGGCGAAGGTAATGGCGAAGGTGGGGGTGGCAGCGCCGCTGAAACCAACCCCGCTAATGGCAAACGCAAATCCAAGTCAAAACAGAAGGGCAAGCAGAAGCCCAACAACCTGCAGGACGAAGAAGAGGAAGAAGCTGACCTGGGTCCTGGACCGATGACCGAGTCGACGTCAGAACTCGGCAAGCTGCTTATGGCGAATTCACGGGTTGAACTCGCGGTGCGCATGGCACAGGCCGGTGAGGCGGTGAACGTCAAGGATATCCAGATCTTCACCCAGAAAGGGCTCTATGCCCGGCGCATGATGGATGCGATGGGTCTTTCGGAACTCAACGCGGAAATCAGCGATCTCGGCGAATCGCGACAAGTGCCCGCACGCAGGCTTGGCCAGGAGCTGAAACGCCGCCGCGAATGGCTGCGGGAAGAAGTGCGGGATTACGTTGAGCGCCAATTCCTCCTGCATGCTGATGTGAGCGGGAAACGGTTGCGTGAAGAGCTGCTGCGCACCGTCAAACTCTCCAACGTCGAACACCGCTCGTTTCGCCTGATCCAGGAAATCGTCTACAAGATGGCCAAGCGCCTCGCGACGATGCACGCGCGGCGCAAGAAGGTCTTCAAACGTGGTGCACTCAACGTACCGCGAACGCTGCGCCACAACATGCAGTACGACGGCTCGATTTTTGACCTGCATTGGAAAAGCGTGAAGATCGATCGGCCCAAGGTCTTCGCCGTCTGCGACGTGTCAGGCTCCGTGGCCAACTACGCGCGCTTCATGCTGATGTTCCTCTACAGCCTTGAAGAGGTGATGCCCAAGGTCCGATCCTTTGCATTTTCGTCGGACCTTGCCGAGGTGACCGAGCTCTTCGAACGCAACGATCTCGAAGATGCGATCAACAAGACCCTGCACGAATACTCCGGCGGCTCCACCGACTACGGCCAGGCGCTGCTCGACTTCAAGCGCATGTGTCTCGATGACGTGGACAACCGCACCACGATCATCATCCTCGGGGATGCACGCAACAACTACGGCGAAAATCGGCAGCTCATCCTCAAGGAAATGTACGACCGCGCCAAGCGGGTCATCTGGCTCAATCCGGAATCGAAGAACGCATGGAATGCAGGCGATTCCGTCATGCGTGTCTATGGTGCGTACTGTCATCAGGTCGAAGAGTGCAACAGCCTGATGCACCTCGAACGGGTTGTGGGTAATCTGCTGAAACAGGCCTCAGGCTGATCCCTGCCCGCTGAACGCGGGCCAACTACCTGATCGAAGCGACGTGTTCAAGGTGATGTAATGGCTGATGTCATCGTCGATGAATCCTCATTCGTCCGTGCCGCGGGGCGGCAGCTGATCATCTATGGCCTGATCACCCTGTTCGGCTTCACCGCGATCATGTTCATGCTCGATGCGATGGCGAGCCTCGTTGGCACTGATACCGGTTCATCCCGGGCAATCGATGCGGAAAAGAGCACAATCACGCTCCTTCTCAAGGAAGAGCCGCCGCAGCTCGACAGCACCAAGGCCACCGACCAGGTTTCGGGCCAGATCCTCGGCCATGTCATGGAGGGTCTGTTGCGCCAGGATGCACAACAGAAAATCCAGGCTGCAGTTGCCGAGAAATGGGACATCACGCCGGAAGGCGCGACTTTCCATCTGCGTGCAGATGCCCGTTGGAGTGACGGCAAACCCGTCACCGCCCATGACTTCGTGTTTGCGTGGCGCACCGTGGTGAACCCCGCCACCGCCTCGGAGTACGCGTTCATCATGTACTTCGTGAAGAACGCCGAGGCGATCAACCAGGGGAAACTCCCGACTACAGAACTCGGCGCAACCGCAGTGGATGACCGAACGCTCAAGGTGATGTTCGAACGCCCGCTGACCTTCTTCGACAAGGTGGTCACCTTCAAGACGTTCTTGCCGATCCGCGAAGACTTCTACCAGCAAACGAATGGCCGTTACGGCGCTGATGCGGAAGAAATGCTCTACAACGGCCCTTTCAGCATCACCTCCTGGGTACACGGAGCAAGTCTCAAGGTCGAGAAAAACCAGCACTACTGGCGCCGCGATGAGATCCGCCTCAATAACATCAACTGGGCATACATCACCTCCGATGCCAGCGCCAGTTTTAACTTCTTCAAGGACGGCAAGATCGCCGCAGCCTCACTCTCACCCGACACCCTGTCCAATGCGCTGGAACAACGCTGGCACATCAAACAGTTTCAGGATGGGGGCGTGTTCTTTCTCGAGTTCAACCATCGACCCGATCGCCTCACCCGTAACCTGAACCTGCGCAGAGCCATGCAGCTGGTGACCGACCCCAATGAACTCGTGAACAAGGTAACCAAGCTGCCGGGCTACCTCGTCGGTGATTCACTTTTTCCCGGGTACCTCGATGGCGTAAAGGACAAGTTCAAGACCGAAAAACCACCGAAGAAGATCGTTAGAGACATTGAGGCTGCACGCCGGCATCTGGAACTTGCCAAGCAGGAACTCGGCCTCGAGAAGATCCCGCCACTCACGCTCCTGAGCACGGAAGACCCGATATCCAACGTACAGGCTGAGTACTATCAGGCAGTCTTCAGGGATACGCTCGGGCTCGAGATCAAGATCGACAAACAGATCTTCAAGCAGCGCCTCGCCAAGATGACCGCAGGTGAGTTCGATCTGGTGTCGGCAGGTTGGGGACCGGACTATGAAGACCTGCTGACGTTCGGTGATCTTTTCGCGTCGTGGAATCTCAACAATCGCGGGCGATACGCCAGCGACGAATACGACCGCCAGGTGCGCATCGCCCAAAGCTCCACGGATCAGGCGGAGCGCGTCGAGGCTTTCGCGCGGATGCAGGACCTGATCATCGATGACGCCGTCATTCTCTTCAACTACGAACGGGGCGCATCCTACGTCACCCACCCGCAGCTGAAGGGCGTTATCAGGCGCGTAATCGGCAGCGACCCGGACTATACCTACGCCTGGATCGATGAGGGGCAAGGCTGAATGCCGGAACACTCCCAGGCCTTTTCCGGTCAGAGCGACAGCTGATCCATGCTGCGTTACACCTTCTACCGTCTTCTGCAGGGTCTGATCACCGTCTGGTTCATTGCCACGGCAACCTTCGCTGCGATGCACATGATCCCTGGTGACCCACTCACCAGCGAAAGAGCCATGACACCGGAGATTCGCGCAAATCTCGAGGCGAAATACGGCCTCGACAAACCCGTTGGCGAGCAATACCTGATCTATCTGAAGAACATCGCCACCGGCGACTTCGGCATTTCGTTCACCCAGAAGAACCGCGAGGTGAACGACATTATCCGCGAACACTTCCCGGTGTCTGCAACCCTCGGGCTCCTGGCGATCCTGTTTGCCGCCACCGGTGGCGTGCTGTTTGGCGCCCTCACCGCCCTGTTCCGCAATCGCATGCCGGACTACGCCATCATGTTCCTGGTGATCCTCGGCATTTCGGTTCCGGGGTTCGTGGTTGCGGCGCTCGGCCAGCTCTCACTGGTCAACATCAATGAAACGCTCGGGTTCACCCTGCTGCCTGTAGGTGGCTGGGGTACGGTAAGCAACATGATCCTGCCGGCACTGGTGCTCGGCCTTGGAACCATGGCCTACCTGACTCGATTAATGCGCTCATCGATGCTCGAGATCGTCAACTCCGACTTTATCCGTACCGCCCGCGCCAAGGGCTTGCCTGCCACCCGCGTCTTCAGCAAACACCAGCTGCGCAATGCGTCGTTGCCAGTGATCACAGTTCTCGGCCCCGCCATCGCCGGTATAACCACCGGTGGCTTCGTTGTCGAATACGTATTCGCGATCCCAGGTCTTGGCCGCTACTTCGTGCAGGCGGTGCAACAGACCGATTACACCATGATCATGGGAACCACGGTTTTTTATGGTGCCTTTCTGGTCTTCATGGTCATCGCGGTGGATCTGGTCTACGGGTTGATCGATCCACGGGTGCGACTCAAGTGACCGCATCGGTGCGACCGCTCTCTGCAGCTGATCTCACACCGGTTTACCACGAACAGGTACGCGAAGTCCTCACTCGCCCGTCGCTCTCCTACTGGCAGGATGCATGGATACGTCTGAAGGCCAATCGCCGCGCGCTGGTGTCGCTCTGGATCGTGATCGGTCTGCTGGTCTTCACCGTGTTCGGCCCGTTCGTCTGGCGCGTGGACCCTGCTGCACAGGACCTCGACCAAATCAGCCAGCCACCCGGTGTTGATCGAACCGCGTGGATTGTCACGCCACTACCAATCTGGAATGGTGAGACCCAGGGCGAAGGCAGCGGGACGGGTCTTCGTGCGTTTGGTGATCCTGATACCCAGGCGATACGGCTGCGCTGGGACCCGGCGCCTGAAGCTACGGGCGGCTATCGCATCTACCGCAATATCTTTCCGATTGGTCCGGAGAGAGCTTACGGACTACCGCTTGTGATGAGCCGAAATGAAATCTGGTACGAAGACCGCCTCGATCTGCGACCAAGGACCTACTACTACAGTGTCCTGCCCCTCAACGAACTCGGTGAACATTCCGGCGAGGCGCAAATCGTCGAGCTTGAAGCGCGTCGGGTCATTACCGTCGATGAAGCGCGCAAGCGTGGTCTCCTGGCATTGGATCACATACCCGTCAACGGCGAGACTGTGAAGCTCAAGCTTCATCCGCTTGGCACCGATTACCTTGGCCGGGACATGCTCGCGCGGCTCATGTACGGCGCGAGGGTTTCGCTATTCATCGGCATCGTTGCGCCTCTGCTTTACGTTCTCTTCGGCATTCTCTACGGCGCTACCGCGGGATTTATCGGCGGGGTGTTGGATGCCGTCATGATGCGCTTCGCTGACTTTGTCGTCGCACTGCCGTTCCTGCTCTTCATGATCCTTTTCAAGTTCATCTTCCAGGTGAGTGCCGGTGAGTCCGGGATCATGCCGATGCTGGTGGCGTTGGTGATCCTGAGCTGGCCTGCAACCTCACGGCTGGTGCGCGGGCAGATCCTGCAAATCCGTGAGGAAGGGTACATCGGTGCATCCAAACTGCTTGGCGCCAAAACCCGGTACCTGATCCTGCGCCACATGATTCCGAACACGATGGGCGTCATCCTCGTCACCCTCACCTTCGCCGTACCGTCGGCGATTTTCACGGAAGCATTCCTTTCTTTTATCGGCATGGGTGTCGCACCGCCCACACCTTCATGGGGCAGCATGTGCAACGAAGGAATAAAGACCATGTTGACGACGCCACACGAGCTGGTTTTCCCCGCCCTGCTGATCAGCATCACCGTCCTGGCCTTCAACCTTCTCGGTGACGGGCTGCGTGATGCGCTCGATGCGAGGATGCGCAGCCGTGAGTGAACTCCCGTTGCTCGAAGTCAGCGATCTCGCCGTTGAGTTCGCCACCTACGGTGGTTCCGTCAAAGCGGTCCGTGGTGTGAGTTTTGCCATCAAATCAGGCGAAACACTCGCCATCGTCGGCGAATCCGGCTGCGGCAAATCGGTGACGGTACAAACCGTGATGGGTCTGATTCCGATTCCACCCGGGTGTATCACCTCTGGTTCCGCGAAGCTACGCGGCCGTGAAATTCTTGGCCGTCCGATACTCGACGGCAAAGACATCCGTGGCGACCAGATCGGCATGATCTTTCAGGATCCGATGACTTCCCTGAACCCCACCATGACCATCGGGGCGCAGATCGCCGAGACGCTGCAGGTGCACCGTGGCCAGCGTTTCAAGCAGGCATTCGCCCGGGCGATTGAATTGCTTGACCTCGTGCGCATACCGGAAGCCGACAAACGCGCCCGACAATACCCGTTCGAGTTTTCCGGCGGCATGTTGCAGCGGTCGATGATTGCCATGGCGATTGCCTGCGAGCCGGCGGTGCTGATCGCTGACGAGCCCACTACGGCGCTCGATGTCACCATCCAGGCACAAATTCTTGATCTTCTGAATGACCTGCAGCGCCAGAAAGGCATGGCGATCGTGCTCATCACCCACGATCTCGGCGTGGTGGCCCGTATGGCGCAAAACGTCGCGGTGATGTACGCGGGACAGATCGTCGAGAAGGGATCCGTCGATGACATCTTCTACCGATCATCGCACCCGTACACGTTGGGTTTGCGTGCCGCCATGCCGACCAACGTACGCCCTGCAAACGGAGGCAAGGAAAAGCACCGCCTGATGCCGATCGACGGCAGCCCGCCGGATCTCTTTCATCCTCCGGCAGGTTGCGGCTACTGTCCGCGTTGCCCCAATGCCATGAAGGTGTGTGAAGCCGAACCTCCTGCAGAATTCCCGATCAGCGCAGACGGACGGCACTTCAGCCGCTGTTACCTGCATCACCCCGATGCCGCCTCGCAACGTATCTCCGGACTCTTCTACCGCGAGACATCAACGTGAGCGCGCTGGTTATCGTCGACCGCCTGGTCAAATACTTCGACATCGGCCGCAAACAACGTGTGCACGCGGTGGATGGTGTTTCACTGGAGATCGCCGAAGGTGAGATCGTCGGTCTGGTCGGTGAAAGCGGCTCCGGCAAGTCCACCCTGGGTAAAACGCTGCTCGGCTTGCATGACAAGACCTCGGGCACAGTGACCTTTCGCGGCGAGGTATTGCCGCAGAAGTACCGTCCGACAGACTTTCGGAAGTATGCGCCGCACATGCAGATGATCTTCCAGGATCCCTACTCGTCGCTGAACCCGCGCATGACCGTCGGCGAGATCATCGGTGAAGGTCTCAGGCTGCACACTTCGTTGTCCGCTGCGGAGATTCACAACAAGGTGGCGTACTGGCTCATGCGCGTCGGCCTGCAACCGGATCACATGTCCCGCTATCCACACGAATTCTCCGGCGGTCAGCGGCAACGGATCGGCATCGCCCGCGCGCTGATTCTCGAACCCGGCTTTGTGCTTTGCGACGAGCCCATCTCGGCGCTCGATGTCTCGGTGCAGGCCCAGGTAGTGAACCTGCTCGACGCCATCAAACAGGATCTCGGGCTGACGCTCCTGTTCATTGCCCACGATCTCTCGATGGTGCGTTACGTCAGCGACCGCATGGCGGTGATGTATCTCGGCAGTCTGGTCGAAATTGGCGCGGCAGATGGCGTGTTTTTCGCGCCGAAACATCCCTACACAGAGATCCTCATCGCCTCCAATCCGGAGCCCGATCCCGCCCACGAACGTGGCCGGGTTTCCACCATGATCCAGGGCGAGATTCCCTCGCCGGTGAACATCCCGCCAGGCTGCCGGTTCGCAGAGCGCTGTCCAAAGGTTATGCCGGAGTGCCGCCGGGAAACACCGGCACTTAAACCTGTGAAAAACGACCCGGATCGGCTGGTCGCCTGCTTCCTCTATAGTTGACCTCCCCGGTATCCTCACCGACCGATTACATCGCGTTTACGCCGCTGCAGAAGGCAACCGTCAAAGTCGCGCCTGCAATCGAAGGGTGATAGGGATAGGAGGTCAAACGATGCACGAGAGAGGGTCCGGTAACCCCGGCACGCTATTACCGCTGTTGGCTGATCTGGATGCAGATCGGACGGTGCTCCTGTCGCCACCCCTGCCGCCTTGAAAAATTCATGGTTCTTCGACGGCCCATCCCTTAACAGCCTCTTCTTTGACCGGAAGAGAGCTCAGGTCCCGCGTCTCTGCAATCAGCAGCGAACTCGCTTCCCGCGGACTTGGACGCACCGACGTGATCGCCGTCACCCTGCCCAACGGAATTCTTATGGCGAAAGCCTTTCTGGGTGTAGCGGCCCACGCAACCTGTGCGCCCCTGAATCCGGCATTCAATCAGGCGGAGTTCACCGACAACCTCAAGGACCTCGGCGCCGCGGCGCTTGTTGTGCCACGTGGAGAAGATAGCGCGGCGCGTACGGCTGCTCTGGAGCTTGGTATCGAGCTGCTGGAGTTTCCGTTGGAACCCAAGGATCGGGACGAGCCGCTCACGAACACGCCAGCGCCGGACGACATCGTTCTGATACTGCATACTTCGGGTACCACCTCTCGCCCCAAACAGGTACCACTCTCGCACCGCAACCTGCTCGCTTCTGCGGCTGCAGTGGCCGGAGTGCTTGATCTGCGCGAAGACGACATCGCACTCAACGTCATGTCTTTGTTCCACATCCACGGCATCGTTGGCGTGCTACTGGCATCCCTGCATGTGAACGCTGGCATCCTGTAAGGCACAGATTCACGGTGTATCCCTGAATGAACTGACATCACTCAAACACCGGGATCCCTGGGTGGGGACGCCGCTGCACAAGCATGTGCCCGCAAGACTGGAGAGAATTGCCTGAATCAGACTCAGATTCGCTCCTCGCGGTATCGACGTTCAGTCGCGTGTTGGATGGGGTTCTGTGTCGGGAAGCAGCGCCCCATCAAGTCACTCACCCAATCGATGAAGACTCGAACCCGGGTACTCAAGTGCCGATTTTGCGGATACGCGATGTGTACTGGCATCGCCTCCAGGTTCCAGTCGGGAAACAAACGTATCAGCTCACCTGATGCGACGTTTGGCTCGGCCAGGTAACAAGGTATCGCCAACACGCCCAAACCCGCGAGACCAGGGGCATGGTACGCATTTCCTTCATCCATACCCTGCAAGTGGCGACTTTGAACAACACATCGTTCCGTGCCCCGCTGCAAGCCAAGTTCCAACGCCTACCCGGTTCATGGCGACAAAAAAGCTGGAACATGCTGACGTGCCAAGGCGAGATCTTGCGGATGTTCAGGCAACGCGGCTTTTTCAATATAGGTCCGCGCCGCGTAGATACCCATTTTCAGATCGGCGATGTGCCTCGCGATACACGACGGGTCGATGATTCCGCCACTACGGATGACACAGTCGACCTGATCGCCAATCAAGTCGACCGGCCGATCGCTCACACCGAGATGGATACTGATTTCCGGAAATCGCTCGTAAAACTCCGCCAGCGAAGGGATGAGTATGAGCCGGGCCAACGGGCTGACGGCGTCGACCCGCACAAGCCCGCGGCTTGCGGCTGATCCCTGCAGGATCGCCGCATCGGCGTCTTCCAGCTCATTTACAAGGCGTGCGACCCGCTCGTAGTACGCAGCACTCTCCGCAGTCGGTTGCACTTTGCGTGTGGTGCGGTTCAACAGTTTGACGCGCAGTCTTGCCTCAAGTTGCTGGATCAAGTGGGTCACTGTCGTCTTGCCAAGGTGAAGGGTTTGGGCGGCCTTCGTGAAGCTGCCCGTTTCGACCACCCGCACAAAGGCTTGTATGGAATCAATGCGGTCCATAAGGGCTTCCCGATATCTGATTGTTTGGAGAATACGAACAGTGAATCTTGGCAACCGCGGTTTATCTAAACAATTACAACAGCCATCCTTCACCACTCCAATACGATTCACTGAGGCTGATCAAACATGGTCCTTCGAGAAGTCGTTTTTCCGCCAGGACGGCAGGCGCTCTATGAGCGGAATCGCTACTCTCCGGCCATCAAGTCAAATGGTCTGCTGTTTGTCTCCGGTCAAGTTGGCAGCCGCTCCGACGGATCCCCTGAGCCAGATCTCGCCGCGCAGACTCATCTCGCATTCGAAAATCTCAATGCCGTGCTTGGCGCCGCGGGATGCACCTTTGAGAACGTCATTGACGTGACCGCGTTTGTAGTCGATCCGGAACAAAACGTAGAGACCATCTGGAACATCTTTCCCAACTACTGGGGAAGTGCACCGTACCCGACACTCACTGTGGTGGGCGTCACCTGGCCATCCGGTTTTCAGTTCGAGATCAAGGTCATCGCTCGTCTGCCCGACGGCAGTGAGTGGGGTGAGGTGAAGTGAGGTGAAGAATGGAGCGGGACACGGGACTCGAACCCGTCGCCTAAAGCTTGGGAAGCTTTCGCTCTACCAGATGAGCTAGTCCCGCCTGAGTGACCGGTGGCCAACGCCACTGCCCCGCATTCTGGCCTATCCGCGGTCCAAACCCAACACCCTGCCTGCACGTTCCAGACCAGCAGCCGCGACAATGGCAAGCCATTTCTTCTGCATCCTCAGCATGGATGCGTCATCGCTGTAGCGCGCGATATCCACCACGGGCACCCAGGAGAGCTCATTGGACTCCGCCGAAATCTTGAAGGCATCTGCCTTGGCCTGGAACAGGAACCTGACATCAAAGTGGAAGTGCGCAGGATCATTCTTGCGTGCGGGGATCCCGTGAATATCGAGATCGAAGATACCGTCATCGAGCAGCGTGACCTCAAGGCCTGACTCTTCTTCCGCCTCTCGCGTGGCGACGGCGACGATGTCCGGGTCACCATCACTGTGCCCGCCGAGCTGAAACCAACGCCCGAGTTTGCGATGGTGGGTCAACAGTACCCGCATGCCTGAAGTGTCCGTGAGCCAGGCGGAACCGGTGACGTGTCCTGCCCAGAGGTCATTGTCGAAACAGCGCTGGTGTGCGACCACAAAATCGATGAAACGCCGGGTATTGTCGGCTTCATCGCGGTGACTTTGTGCGTATCGATCAAGCAGTGAGAACAGTTTGCGCCGGTGCATGGGCTTCGGCAGACTCGCGGCTACTAAAACCTGGGAGGATAGTAATGATTGCCGTGATAGCCAAACTGAATGTCGCCAAGGGCAAAGAAGCCGACTTCGAAAAAGTGATGTTGGACCTGGCTGCAAAGGTTCGTGCCAATGAGGCAGGCAACCACCTTTATACGTTGTGCAAGGACAAGGACGGCAACTACGTGGTCATGGAGCTCTACCAGGATGAAGCTGCTCTTGCCGCCCATGGCCAGAGTGCACACTTCAAGGCGTCCGGTGCCGGCTTCAAAGGTCTGATGGCTGGTGCGCCGGAGATCACCCGCATGCAGGTCGTCGGCTGATCACCTGCGCCTGAACCACTGCCGGGACGTCCAGTCCCGGCAATGCTGCCACCCTTTCAGTCGTCACCTTTTCGCGTGCTGCCATCCCTCACCCCATCCCTGTCGGATGCGGAAAACCTGCTGCGCACACGTTATGGCTACCCGGGATTTCGAGGCCTGCAAGCGCGCATCATCGCCCACACCCTGAACGGTGGCGATTCGCTGGTACTGATGCCAACGGGTGGTGGCAAGTCGATTTGTTACCAGATTCCTGCTCTGCTGCGCCAAGGTACCGGCGTCATCGTTTCACCGCTGATTGCACTGATGCAGGACCAGGTGGATGCAATGCATCGCATCGGTGTGCGTGCCGCCTTTCTCAACTCCACCCAATTCCCGGCGGAACGTGCGACCATGGTGCCTGCCTTACAGCGGGCCGAACTCGAGCTGCTGTATGTCGCGCCGGAACGGTTGCTGATGGATGAAACGCTCGACCTGCTTTCAGGTTGCACGCTGGCGCTCATCGCGATCGATGAAGCCCACTGCGTATCCCAGTGGGGACATGACTTTCGCAAGGACTATCTCGGCCTGCATCTGCTCGCAGAACGTTTTCCCGGTATTCCCCGCTTGGCCCTTGCCGCAACTGCGGATCACCGAACCCGGCAGGAGATTGTCAGCCGGCTGAGACTGAGTGAACCTGAA
>VGVE01000095.1 GCA_016874135.1 Gammaproteobacteria bacterium
GGAATGCATCCGCGAGCGAGCCCTGTAAGGTACCGGCGATATAGAACAGCGCGCACACACCACCTGCTGCAAATACCAGAAACAGGATGAATTCTGTCCAGATCACGGTCTTTAGGCCGGCGAGTGCGCTCCACAACAAACTGAAGAGCACGATCACGAGACCACAAACCGGAATTCCCCAGTCCGTGATGACATCGAGAACCAGTGACGCGGTGAGGAGTTTGATGCCGGTGTTGATTACGTTGAGGATGAGCCCCAGCACCATCGAGAACTCACCAGTACGAGGGTCGATCCGCGCCGAGATGTACTCGTAAGCGGTTCGCACGCCCTGGCTCTGGTAGTACGGCCGCGCTAGCAAGGCGGCAATGAACAGTTTGCCGAGAGCGAGCCCAAGAATGACTTGGAAGTAAGTCAGGTTGCCGCCATCCCGGAACACTGCGGCCGGTACGGAAATGAATGTCACCGAGCTGACGAGAAAGGCGATGATGCTCGACGAAATAGCCCACTAGGGCAGTGACCCGCGGGCTTCAAAAAAGCCGCGCCTGTCATTGCTCGTGCCGCTGAGGTAGTACCCAAACCAGGTGGTGAGCACCATCATTCCGAAGACGATGACGCCGTCGAGAAGGCTGTTCACCGCCGGAGGCCAGAAACGAGGTTGCTGAGGGGCGGGTCGTCAGCCAGCGGACACCGCCTCTTGCGTCACTTCGGTACGAGTCGGCAACGATCGGAGCACACCGGATCTGCTAAAGATGAGTGCGCCGTCTTCGAGTGCCGCATGCCGCACCATCTTCCGGTCGAGATCAAAGTTCTGCGTATTGCGCCAGGGATCCGTAGCAAGTTGTTTTGGGAAGAGGTGCATCAACCGCTGCATATAGCCTGCAGAGAAGTCCTCGATCCACGGGCGACGCTCGGCGTTGATCTCCTGCATGCGCAGGCGTGGTGTCACCTGGGCGACACCGAGCTTGTCCATGTGATTGATCACGCGGCAGGCGTACTCAGCGGTGAGGTCGGCGCGCAGGGTCCAGGATGCGTTGATGTAACCAAACGTCTGAATCAGATTCGGCACATCGGAATACATCATGCCCTTGTAGCTGACAGTATTCGGGAAATCGACAGTCTCGCCATCCACCGTGAAGGTTGCACCACCCAGCAACAGAAGATTCAGACCCGTGGCCATCACCAGAATGTCGGCTTTGACTTCAGTGCGATCCTGCATACGAACGCCGTCCACAGTGATGCGATCGATGTTCCCCGTCACCATGTCAACTTTCCCCGCATTGATGGACTCAAACAGGTCCGCGTTGGGAATGAGGCACAACCGCTGGTCCCAGGGGTTGTAGGTAGGCGTAAAGTGTTTGCGCGTCTGGTCTTCTCCGATGGCCTTGCGTACTCCGCTCAGCAGCAGATCGCGCATGCGATCAGGCGACGTGCGTGTGCGGTTGTATATGTAGGCCTGCAGCCGCGTGTTCTTGAACCGGGTGATGCGGTAGGCAAGCATTTCCGGTAGAAACTTGCGAAGCGTATTGGCGATGCGGTCCTGGTCGGGCCGCGACACCACGTAGGTGGGCGAACGCTGCACCATGGTGACGTGTGCGGCTTTGTCGGCCATCGACGGCACAACGGTCATCGCCGTCGCACCCGATCCGATCACCACCACCCGCTTGCCCGAATAATCCAGCGACTCCGGCCAGAACTGCGGCCTGAGAAGTGCTCCCTTGAAATCCCGCACTCCGGTGATTTCAGGCTCATACGGCTGATCATAGTTGTAGTACCCGCTGCACAACTCAAGGAAACGGCAACCGTAGGACTCCGTAGCCCCGGAAGCGACGTCTTCAACTGTCAGTGCCCAACGGGACTGTTCAGTGGACCAGGCAGCTGATCGTAGCTTCTTGCCAAACTGGGTGTGGCGGTCAATGCCGAATTCCTTCGCGGTTTCGCAGACATAGCGGCGAATCGACGGGCCATCGGCAATGGATTTTGCTTCACGCCAGGGTTTGAAGTCGTAGCCGAGCGTATGCATGTCGCTGTCGGAGCGAACGCCGGGATAACGGAACAGATCCCAGGTACCACCGATGGCGTTACGGGCGTCGAGGACGGTGTAGGTTTTGCGCGGACAGTCGCGCTGCAGATGAACGGCGGCGCCAATGCCGGACAGGCCGGCTCCCACGATGATCACGTCAAAATTCTGCACGATGTACCTTCAGCCAACTGTGTGGATTTACTGCTTGCGACCGGTATGGCGACGCTAATGGCCGCGATCAACCACCCGCATGAAATCTATGCTTCGGGTTTCGCCTTCCGGAACCGGCACTTCCACCAGGCGTTCCGGGACGTCGTCGTATTCAAGTCTGAGGGCCCGGGTCATCGTCGCGTGCATTTCATATGTACAGGTGATGTAAGTGAACTCGATGATCTCCTGATCCGACAAATGCCGCTTGAGCGCATCAAACGTGCCATCGGCGACACGACCGCCGGAGAGAACCAGATCATCCGTATACGCCAGCACGGCGCGCTCAGCGTCGGTGAAAAGGTTTGTTGACGCCCAATGCGGAATCGCTGCGATCTGTTCTTCGGTGAAACCCGCGGCACGCAGCGCTTTGCAGTGTTGTGAAAACACGAACAGGCTGCCGCGTGCAAATCCCGCTCGCGCCTGACCCAGTTCCCGGAGCCGTGGGCTCAGCTTGCGTTTCTTCGAGCGGTAAAACTGGAACCCCGCCACCATGTGATGCAGCGCATCCGGTACCAGGGCGAACACCGTCCACCAGTTGCCCGGCGTACCTGTCGCTGTGCCGGGTTGATCCACGGGCTCCCTGTCAGGACCAAAGACCGCGTCATAGAGCGGCAAAACGGAGGGATCAACTTCATTGCGACGGAGCTGGCGCAGTCTTGGCATGATGGACTTCGGCGGGCCCTGGAACGACGGGAGCGGAAGTATCCGGGAATTCCACCACGGAAACTACCTGTCATCGCCTGCGTCGATCAGCTCTGCGGATGAAGGACCGTGATCGCCGGCCTCGCGTCTTCCGGGGAATTGGCCAGCGGCAACAACTGGCCGGACATCCAGAAATCCAGCTGATCACTGTCGTGAGGGCTCAAGGGATGACCGGATTGTCCACCCGGAGTCACGGCGTACGCCCGTATGGGGTCCGACATTTCAAGTACCACCCGAACCGTTGCACACCCGGTAGCCTTAAAAGGCGATGTGTAGCGATGTCGGGCTCGCCCGAGTGTCGAGTTTCCACCCCCGAAACCGGTCGTTTGCAGATCAAAGAGCGCACAGGAGCCGGGAAACGCACCAGACAGTTCATGTCTGAAGAGCAGTGTCTGCAATTCAGCAAGCGTCCATCTGTTCGGATCAGGACCATGGCTCGCGGTCAGCGCTTGCATGGCGTTGCCAAAGGCTGCGCTGATCAGGTCAGCACGTCGACCGGACCACCAGGGTGAGTCGATGTCTCACAGCACCAGACGATCAAGCGCGTGGTTCAGCATGTAGCTGTTGTTGAGCAGCTCCTTGAAAAGCTCTGGACCCAGCTCTGGCGCAAACACCTGACGTGCCAGTTCGACGTACCACAATTCAAAAACCACGGCGCCGAGGGACGATGGCTCATTCTCCGGCCGCTCGGCGTAGGTACGCAGTGCTTCGAGCATGTGCGCCGATTGATCATCGGCAAGTCCGGGCTACAGCACGGTCAACAATACCGCCAACAGTGCTTCAGCCTGTTTATTCCAGCGATCAACCTGCAGACGATCCATGGCCTGCACGTCCACTGGTTCCGATCGGGACAAGACTTCAACCAGCCGGTGCATGCGCCACGCAGGCGCATTTTCCGCTGACACCAACGGCTCGCCCGGATTCACGGCGGCATTTGTGGCAGCAACAAAACCACGCTCGGGATTAAGGGACGAGGGCAGTGTTTCCTTCGGAATGGACCCGGACCAGCCACTCTGCGGATGTTCGGCTGCTAAAGGGACCAGCCCCTGGCCGATTCCTCGCACGGGTAACGCCCCAACGGTATGTGAACCGATGTTGCCTCTCGTGTCCGCATAGGTCGCGTTGGCACTCGGCGCTGCGAAGCCATCGATCGCCGCAACAAAAGTGGGCCAGTCAGTTGCCGTATTGAGGTCAATCAGCGCGTAGAGACCGAAGCCGTGCACATCATGGCCAATCCAGCATAGCGCCACGGGAGGATTCTCGCTGATCAATCGGCCGTTCTCGGTGATCACGGTTTCATGCACGTGTACTGGTGCATCCCGAACGGGAATCTCCACGCGTTCAATCCGTGCCGAATAGGACGCACTGCGCCCGACGAACTGCCCGTTCGCGTCCCGACGTTCGAGGAACAGGTCTTGTGAGTCTCCCGAGTTGGTGAATCCCCAGGCGATATGCTGATTGAACCCGTTGATCACCCCGGGAAGGCCGGGAACCGACCATCCGCGGATCGACCGTTCCGCACCGCTGGCATTCCGGTCGGCTGTTTCCCGATAGAAGAGATGATTTTCGAACAGCAGGTTGGGCGCGCTGAAAGCATCGTGAGAATCAAACGCAAAGAGCGCATGGCCAGAATCGCTTCGACGTGGCGATACCGCCCAACCATTACTGCCAAGTGACAGGCCGGCCAAGAGCGGTTGCAGTTCGGCCACAGCTTGCGCGGTTTGCCGATGGAGGCCGAGCGCAACTTGCGCAGACACGACCGACGGATACTCCGGCAACGCCGGTTCATCAGGCAAAAACACAGTGAATCGCTGATCATCTGGAACCGCACCCCTGAGTGCGAGCCTCAGCAATTCTTCACGATGGTTTCGGGCCGACTCGAACGCCGTGAGCGCGGCAACTGCAAACACATCATCGTCGGCCCAAGGTTCAAGCGTGCTGCGGATCAAGAGGAATTCCGGCGGTGCAACGCGGGTTGATTCAAGGCCCTGGTTGATGCCAGCCACGTAACGTTCAACCCGTTCCAGCAAACGCGGCGAAGCATTGGCTTTGAGTTGTATCGCAAGCGCGGGCACTCCGGCACGGACAAATTCCACATCCGTCGCGAGGAGTGACGCCCCGACAGTCCAGCCAGTCGCGCTTTGCCGGCTCGGCGCATCAGCTCCATCTGCCAGAGACGTTCCCGCGCGTGCAGCCAGCCTTGGGCAAAAAGCGCATCGTCGAGTACAGCTGCGCGAACGAAGGGTCGCCGCCATCGGTCGTAATGCACCGCGACGATTTCGCCGACGGACGCTTGCAGCTGTGGTGGATCGGAGGGTATCGAAAACCACAGCATGATCCATGTGCCACTGAGGACGACCGTCAGCAGGGCGACGATCCCGATCATGCTCCAGCGGATGAAACGACTCATGCAGAGCGTACGGGCGGATGCATGATCTCACGCAAACTGGCTTTGCATGCCTCCAGAAACAGAGCCTCTTCCGCAGCTCCAATGGCGGTCGACAGGAATACCGTACCGGTGGATGCGATGAATACGCCGCGCTCGAGCATGGCGCGAAAGAACGCTCCGGTAAGCCACAATTCTTCCGGCAGCTTGTAGTAACTGCGGTAGTCAGTGACGTCGCGACGATGAAAGTAGAGAGAAAAGACCGACTCGGTACCACTGACCTGTATCTGCAGGGCTTCGTCTTCGAAAAAGCGGGTGAGTGCATCGCGCAGCCGCTCGCCCATTGCATCGAGTGAGGTGAAGGCTTGAGGCGTCAACAGCTGCATGCTCGCCAGACCCCACCCGCATCGTTACCGGATTGGCCGTAAACGTCCCGCTCGACGCGACCGACGCGGCCGTGGTTTCCATGACATCTGCCCGACCGGCAACCGCGCCTACGGGATAACCACCACCAATGATCTTGCCGAGTACGGTGAGATCAGGAGCACCGCCGAATCGCCCCTGGGCACCGCTGAACCCGAAACGGAAAGCGATCACCTCATCGAAAATGAGCAGGATCCCGAGCCGCCTCGTCAGCGCCCGAAGCCCTTCAATAAAGTCACGCTCCAATGGACGCATACCCGCTCGTGGGGGTACCGGATCCACGATGACCGCTGCGATCTCGGTGGCATGTTGTGACAACAGCCGCTCCGCCATGGCGAGATCATTCGCCGCTGTGACAAGTACTGAGTCCAGAACTCCCGGCGGAGTCGCCGGTACCGTTGCGACAGACGCCGGTTCGTTACCCCAGTTTTCCGGAGTGGAGTAGTTGCTGACTTCCGCAAAATCATTGGAACCGTGGTAAACCCCTTCGAGCTTGACGATGCGGCTGCGACCGGTGAAGGCGCGGGCCGCCTTGAACGCCAGATCCACAGCTTCCGAGCCGGTGTTGATGAAGCGGATACGCTCGAACGAAGGCCCGCGGCTCTGCAACAACTCCGCCAACGCCACTTCATGCGGAGTGGGTGCTGCGAAACACGCGCCGAGGGCCACCTGTTCCTGCACGACACGCACGACGTCTGGATGCACATGACCATGGATGAGCACACCGAGTTTGTTGGCAAGATCAAGATAACGATTGCCATCGACATCGGTGATCCACGCGCCCTCACCTTTCACCATGTAGGGGGGATGCGGCGCAAACCAGACTTGTGATCGTGTGCAGCCACTGGGCAGCACCTGGCGCGCACGCGCTGCGAGTTCAGCCGATTGCATCAACGGGTTGCGGGTCATGGTGCCTCCTCCAACCGCAATTTGAGGATCCGAGGCTCGTGCATCACGCGCTCGCGATCCGGCGGCCGATGCCATGCCACGAAACCACTGCGTCCTGGTTGGTTTCGAACTCTGCCGGATTCGAAACACTCGAAAGAACACCGCGAACGAATACGAGCGTCCGCGTTTGCCGAACCACCTCACCCGTGCCGATGAGCCACTGGCAAGCTGGCGCCGAAGACACAAAGTTCACTTGCAGACTGACCGTGACGATGTGGGCATCCACCTGCACATCCCGCGACAGTGCACACAACGATACATCGGCAAGCGTTGACAGTACGCCTCCATACACGGAGCGAACACCGTTGGTAGCCGATACTCCGGCCAGAATCCGACGGCGGTGCAGTAGCCCTCGACATTGCGACGAAACCAGAAAGGACCGATATGGTCCTCCGCCGGATCAGTACCTGTCGCAATCGCAAACCCCTCCAATCGCAAGGGTTCAGACACTTTCGGCGTTTTCCAGTTTCGCAGTCGGCAGGCCGTGCAACGGGGTCATAACAGCCTGCGTACGGTATCCACATCCGGCGCACCCGGATGAAACATCAATACCACGTCATCAAAACCAGCGGCCGCAAACGTCTGCAGCTGTTCCTTCAGCTCACCTGTGTCCGTTGCCTTGTTGAGGATCAGCGTGGAGACGATGGCACGGCCACCACCGGCGGCACGATAACGCCTGAGCGCCTCGGTCACTTCGGGTGGAGTGCGGTAGTGACCGGATGCAATCCAGCCATCAAATTCCTGCGCTGCACGTTCGACACCTTTTCCCCAGGTACCGAGGAAGACCTTCACTCGGCCGAGCACCTCCGGCCAGGGCGAGAGTTGCGTGTCGCCGGATTGACCGGATTCAAGGAAACCCATGACCGGGCCTATCATGCCGCGGAACGTCGAGAACCGTGTCGCGTAGTTCCGGTCATAGGCTTTGAAATCGGCTTCGGTGGATCCGGCTCCCAATCCTATGATCAGGCGGTCACCGGCGACCTGCGACAGGGAGAGGATGCGATGGGCAAGATCGGCAGGATGATAGAGCGATGCCTGCACAACAGCGGTGCCGAGCTCAACACCTTCGGTAACGGCAGCTGCAGTCGACAAGGCAATAAAGGGATCGGTGATCATGAAACCGCGACCGATCGCCTGTGCCGACCAGAGACTGGAATAACCGGCGGATTGCAGGATCCGCGCTTGTCTCGCGATGAAGTCAGGTTGGGTTGGGGTCGTCACTGGTCCAAGAAGCGCACCGAGTCGCATGGCTTATAGATCCTATTAGTTCTGAATCTGCTTTGAACTTTCAGGCTGCACTCCGCCGGACTTCTGAATTCCGAATTCCTGCAACACCTCGTTCGTATGTTCACCAAGCCGCGGGGGTGGTTGTCGGAGACCTGTGGGTGTCACCGTGAACTTGCTCGCATTGCCAACGATGCCGACTTCGGGATTGTCTCCGGGCGGCTTGAACCGGTTGATCATGCTTCGCGCGGCAACGTGTGGATCAGCAAAAATTTCACTGGCGGTGTTGACCGGTCCAGACGGCACTCGCCCACCGAGCAGTGCAACGATCTCCTGCTTGGTTCTTGCTCCTGTCCAGGCGGAGATCAACGGTTCCAGGAAGTCCTGGTTGCGGCGCCGTAAGTGCACATTGCGGCTGCGTGGATCATCAATCAGATCTGGCCGTCCCATCACCTGGCAAAGTTCTGCCCAGAGCCCGCGACCCGGCGCGGCGATCGCCACGCCACCGTCTTTCGCCGGATAGATACCGAGCGGCATGAGATTTGGGTGGTGTTGTCCACGCGGTCCAAGTTCAATGCCAGCAACACCGTAGTTGGTAATGACGGTTTCGTTGAGTGCGAGGATCGCGTCGTACATACCCATATCGAGGAACTGGCCTTCACCGGTGCGTCGCGCATGGTGGATCGCTGAAACCACGCCGAGTGCTAGCAGCGTACCGGGATAGATGTCACCCACACTCACTCCGCCCGGATAGCCACCACCCTGCTCAGGTCCGGTGATGTGCACATGCCCCCCATGCTCTGGGCGACGATGTCGTAGGCAGGCCAATCTGCATAGGGACTTACCCCCGTTCTCGGATCGCCATAACCCCGTATCGCACCATAAACGATCCGTGGATTGCGCTCCCGGATCTGGTCATAACCGGTGCCGAGGCGGTCCATGACGCCAACCCGCATGTTCTCGATGATGGCATCGGCCTTCTCACACAGCTTGAGCAAAGTCTCGCGATCATCTGGATTCTTGAGATCCAGCACGATGCTGCGCTTGTTGCGGTTGATGCTGGCGAAATAGCCGCCGTAGTCCACACCCGCCGGTACTTCAGTGCCGGGATTTGCATAGTCCGGCAGCAGCGGCGGCAGGCTGCGTGAGCTGTCGCCGCCAGGCGGTTCCACCTTGATGACGTTGGCGCCGAGATCACCAAGTAAGGCCGCTCCAAATGGTCCGGCGAGTGCCATGGTGCAATCGATGATAGTGATGTCAGCGAGTGGCCCCATAACCGTACCATCAGGCGTTGAGATCCTGGGGATAGACCGCGAATGCAGGTTTCTGCGCGAGGCGCACGCGGATTTCACCATTAGGTGCGTTGAGCAGCAGGTCCACCACTTCCGCTGCCATCACTTCCGGCGCCATGATGTCCGGTCGTTTGAACGCATCTGGCACGATGCCGGTATCCACGACACCGGGACAGATCAGGTTGATCTTCACGTTGGTGCCTTCGTTCGCTGCGGCGATGCTCCGTCCAAAGCCGATGAGGGCGTACTTGGTGGCTGCGTAGAGGGGATCGATGGGCAACACACCAAGACCGGCGATGGAAGCGGTAATGGTGAGCGCACCACCTTTTTGCCGCATTTTCGGCAGCAGCACTTTCACGCCGAAGAACACGCCATCGAGATTTACACCGACGATGCGCCGGTATTGTTCGAGCGAGACGTCCTCGATTTTAAGGAACGGATCGCCCGTGCGTACCACCATGATGCCGGCATTGAGGTGCACGAGGTCCGGCACACCGAGCTGCTGCTCACAGGTGTTCACCGCGGACGTAACCGATGACAGCTGCGTCACATCACAGGGAATAAACACTCCACCGACTTCGGCAGCGAGGGATTCGCCAGACTTCGCGTTAACATCACAGACTGCGACTCTGGCACCCTTTGCGGTGAGCTGCCTGACAACCTGCGCGCCGATGCCGGTGGAACCGCCAGTAACCAGAGCGATTTTCTGCGCCAATTGACCACCCCCCTCAAATCAACTGTTGGTGCCTTACCACGGGGTCATTTCCCGGCTTTGCTGCCGTCGGCGAGCTTCGCCTTCATTTCTTCGATACGCGCCGCATACATCCGCTCGCGCGTTTGCGAATGGCCCACATGCTGCAGGTTGAAGGCGGCTTGTTGGGCCGTCCAGAAACCCTGGGCATCGAGAGCCTGGTTACAGGACATCTTGGCGAGCTTCAGGGAGAACGAAGGCCGCGTCGCAATCTTCTCTGCCATACGCAGCGTGAACGCATCCAGGGAGTCCTGTGGCACAACATGATTGATCATGCCGAGGTTGTAGGCCTCTTGCGCCGACACCGGCTCACCGGTGTACAACATCTCCTTGGCTTTGCGGATGCCGAATTCCCATGGATGCGCAAACCACTCAACACCGTTCACTCCGAAATCGACGGTGATATCGATGAAGCTGGCATCTTCACTGGCAACGATCAGATCGCACACCCACATCAGCATGAGGCCACCGGCGATGGTTTTGCCGTGCACCTGGGCAATGGTCGGCTTCGGCAGCTGTTGCCAGCGACGGCACATGTTGAGGTAGATCTCTTCTTCGAGCGCCAGATGGCCTTCGGTACCGGGCTTGCTGAATCCGCCAGAAATGCCGACGGCTTTGATCTCGTAGGGTTCACGGTTGCGGGTATCGTGGCCCGACGAGAAGTGCGGGCCCGCTCCGGCGAGGATGATGCACTTCACGGCGTCATCGAATGAGGCCCGCGTCAGGGCATCATTCAGCTCGTAAGTCATCCGCATGTCCTGGGCATTACGCGCCTCAGGCCGGTTCAGCGTCACTCGCGCCACACCGGAATCAAAAGTCTCGTATTTGACCCGTTGATACTCGGTCATCGCTGCCTTCTCCCCCACAATCACTTCGAATGAATTTACCGCATGGTATTACGGCGCTCCTGACTTGAGTACCCCGTTCCAGATCAGCGACCTCTGGTGCGATTTGACGAAGGGCGAACCAAAACGGGAGAGTGGCACGACCTTCAAGGACCCGTTGATGGACTCCACGCCTTTGGCACAACTGATCGGATATACGCCCGTGATCGTGGCGATGGTGCTCTCGGGCGTGGTGGGTGGCCTCATGGCCGGCCTGCTTGGCGTCGGTGGTGGTATCGTCATCGTGCCAGTGCTCGATTTTGCATACGCGCTGCTTGGTGTGGATCCGGCAGTTCGGCTGCAGTTTGCAGTGGCAACTTCACTCGCCACGATCATTCCCACTTCAATTTCATCAGCCCGATCCCACCACTCGAATGGCGCGGTGGACATGGCGCTCTTCCACCGATGGCGGACTACCACGCTGGTTGCCTCAGCATTCGGTGCGGTCCTTGCCTCGATGGTGAGCAGCCACTTTCTCGCACTCGTGTTCGGATCGGTGGCACTGCTCGTTGCAGCGAAGATGCTGTTACTGCGTGAGGACCTGCGGTTGCTGGATGCAGTTCCTCGAGGACCACTTAGCCACCTCATCCCGTTCGGCATCGGTTCGGTATCGAGCATGATGGGTATCGGTGGCGGAACGTTGGGGGTACCGACGCTGACGCTGCTGAACCATCCGGTACACGCCGCTGTGGGTACAAGCGCAGCCCTGGGTCTCGTGATCAGCATTCCCGCAACTCTCGCCTATATCATCACCGGCTGGAACGACGGAGCAGCGTTGCCGGGCAGCATCGGCTACGTGAATGTGCCGGGGTTCCTGCTCATTGCCCCGCTTACCACCTATTTCGCCCCTTACGGCGCCCGTCTGGCACACCGATTGTCTAGGCAACGGTTGAGCCGGGTGTTTGGTGTTTTCCTGCTCATCGTCGGCGGGAGGATGTTGTACAACGCACTGGTGTGAGGACGTCCCAACTGCTGCGCGGCACCGGCCAGAACGGCGACCGGCCATGACGGCGACCATCATGCTCGAAGGGCTGATTGGAGCGCGGATGGAGGGACGGGGCGCGGTTATCCCGGCGAGGTCACGCCACCTCCGGGCGCCAACGACCGGGAACACTATGCCTATGAGCGCGGTTATCCCGGCGAGGTCACGCCACCTCCGGGGCCTACCTTCGCGCCAATCCCGTTTTCCCGTGTTTTACCTGCCCGGCACCACCCTCGCCCCAGGATCAAAAAAGGAGGAATTTCGGACAAAAAACGAGAAACGGTGTACTGGAACGGAAAAAAAAGCACATGAGGGGTTTCTGGGCGTTCGTCGAATCGCTACCATTTCATGTCAGTCTGCTACAGCCTGCAGGGAAACGTTCATTCGTGCAACGCTCCGGCAAGGGCACCGCCAGAAAAGCGGAACCTGATAACCGGGTACTGTCCGGAACGGGAAGGTGGTCACAGGACTGGGGGAGCCGCTGTTGTTCGTACCGGAACGGTCCGCGCCACTCATTGACGCGTTTGCAGGCGGCTGTTTTGTCGTGGGCAGAAGCGACGCTCTACATCTCGAAACAGGTTCAAGTCCGCCGCGCATCACTCGGAAGCCATGGAATCTCTTCAGAACTGAGCCATGCATAGCCAAGAACTGAACGACGAACAATTCGGGAAAAAGAACCTGACCCCCACGCCCACCCATTCGGGCCTGACGCGGCCAGTTTCGACGCTTTGCAACCTCGCCGAAATGCTGGATTTCGCTGCGCGAGGTGGTAGTGGTTTCAATTTCTACAACGGCAGCGGCCGGCTGACGGATGTTCTGACCTATCACGACTTGCGAATCGAGGCACTGCATCTCGCCCGACAGCTCGCGACACTGGGTCTGCCACGACTCGCGCGTGTGGCGATCATCGCCGATACGACACCGCTCTTTCACAAGGTCTTTTTTGCGTGCCAGTACGCAGGTTACATTCCTGTACCGTTGCCCGCTGCGCTCTTCATGGGCGGCGCCGAAAGCTATGTGAACCAGATTCGCCGCTTGTTGCAGAGCTGCACGGCGTCCGTTGCCATCGCTCCGCCCGGATATGAAGAGCTTCTGGATCGTGCTGCCAAAGACTGCGACCTGGTATGGCACGGTGGTGCCGAGGCGCTGGCAGCATTGCCTGTTCGGGAGTGCGAATTGTCTGCACTCTCCGACGATGATCCGGCCTATCTGCAGTACACCTCGGGCAGCACCCGGTTCCCGCGCGGTGTCGAGATGACGGAACGTGCCGTCATCTGCAATCTCAACGAGATTGCCGACAAGGGTGTCTGCATGACGGCCGAAGATCGGCTGGTGTCCTGGCTGCCCTTCTATCACGACATGGGGCTGGTCGGATTTGTACTGGTGCCACTCTGCCGGCAATTGTCCGCTGACTACCTCAGCCCCAGGACCTTCGCCATGCGTCCGCGCCTCTGGCTCAAACTGATCAGCGACAACCGCGGCACCGTATCCTCCAGCCCGCCCTCAGGTTACGGGCTCTGTGCG
>VGVE01000096.1 GCA_016874135.1 Gammaproteobacteria bacterium
CGCCGCTGCAGGCTGGCCGCAATTCCTGATGGCTGTTGGCTGTGGTTTCAGGGATGGCAGTGACACAATCCCGTGCGTTCCTTCAAGAATTCGAGAGCGGCATGCACATCGGCATCACGATTTTTCCAACCGACTATTCCATTGGCCCGGCGGGCGTTGCCCGCGAGGTTGAAGCGCGAGGATTTGAGTCGCTCTGGCTGCCGGAACACACCCACATTCCTGAGACGCTCACTTCGGCCTGGCCCGGTGGTCCGGAACTGCCGAAGCCCTATTACGACGTCTATGAGCCGTTCATCTCGTTGGCTGCGGCGGCGGCGGTCACATCGCGAATCAAACTGGCTACAGGCATCTGCCTCGTGGTGCAGCGCAGCCCCATCCAGACTGCCAAGGATGTGGCGACGCTGGACCGCATCAGTAACGGCCGGTTTATTTTCGGTATCGGTGGTGGCTGGAACGCCGCCGAGATGCGGGATCACGGTACGGATTTCGCCACTCGATTCCCGCTCATGCGCGAGCGGGTGATGGCTATGAAGGCGATCTGGACGGAGTCAAAATCCGAGTTCCATGGTGAGCACGTCGACTTCCCACCAATGTTCAGCTGGCCAAAGCCGGTACAGAAACCCAATCCGCCGATTCATATCGGAGGCGCCTGGCCTTATGCGTTACGGCGCGCCATCGACTATGGCGATGGATGGATGCCGATCTATGGGCGGGGCCCGAGCCTCGACAAGATGGCGGAGGTGCGTCGCGATGTGGCTGCAGCGGGGCGTGACCCCGATGCGTTCGAGGTTTCACTGTTCGGTATGCCGCCGGATCTGGATCTGCTGAAGAAAGCGCGAGATGCGGGCATCGCGCGGTGTGTACTCGGTTTGCCGTCGGCACAGATGGACAAGGTGCTGCCGATTCTTGATCGACACTCGGAGCTGATGCGCCAGGTCAGCTGACAGTCCGTTGGAGGGGAGGCGCAGGTACTTTCTCAGCTAGTGCCTCAGGTACTGCGTCAGGAACTGCCTCAGATACCAAAGAGCCTGCGCGCATTGCCGCCGAGCACCAGATTTCGTCGATGTTCACTCATCGGTGCCAGAGCAGCATCTACCTCCTGCATGGCAGTGAGATGGGAATCGATGTGGGGATAGTCGGAGCCCCAGAGGAACTTGTCTTCGCCGACCAGATCGCACTGCGCGTCGATTCCACCTTCGCTCGGATCCATGACGAACCAGAAATTCTCGCGGATATATTCACTCGGTGGTCGTGATAGACAACTCGTAGCCTTGAACCGCGCGTATTTTTCGTCGAGCCGATCCATTAGGTAGCGCACGTAGCCGGCGCCGGATTCGACGATGGCTACTTTCAATCGGGGATGCCGTTCGATCAAACCATCACACACCAGCGCAGCCACAGCCGGTATCAGCTGCATGGTGCCGCCGAGCCCGAACGAGAACACGGTATCCGGTCGTTCTTTGGAGAGATCCCACCACTGTATATTGGACAGGTTCACCACCCGGTCAAAACGTACGATGAGATGAACACAGACCGGCAGATCGGCGTCGACCATCAGTTCCCACAGCGGATCGAACGCAGGATTGGAAGGGCGTCGGCCGCCCACCGGTTCCGGTGCCAGGAACATGCCTTTGAAGCCGAGCTTCAGGCAGCGTTTGAGCTCTGCAACTGCGAGGTCCACGTCGTAAAGGGGAATGTGGGCAATAGGCAGGATTCGGCCGAGAGCGGGTTTCGCAAAGTCCCACTGCCAATTGTTGTAAGCGCGGGCATAAGCCATGGCGAGTTCCGGATCGTCAGCTTTGTCCCAGAGAATGCCGATGGTCGGAAATACGACGCCCATGTCGACGCCCCAGTCGTCCAGCAGCTGCACTCTCGCGGCAGTGTCCCATGATGCTTTTGGACAGCCATCCAGATAGGTGAGACCGGGATCAGTGAAGGCCTGCACGGCGTCGTGCTCCGCGCCGCCTAACGCGGCAAGCCGCCCGGATAACAGCACCTTGTTATCAACGATGAGACTCTCGACGCCCGATGCGTTGCGCTCGATGCGGATGGCCCGATCCTGGTAGCACGGTTCCAGATAGTTCAGCCACAGATCAGGTGGCTCCATCACATGGGAGTCCATGTCGACGACGAGGGGTTTCAGCTGGGTCATGGTGTGTTGACTGCTCCTGTTTGTATCTGTGGCTTAGAGTCAGCCTCGTTCATCTTCGAGATAGTGATCCGAAGGCAACAGTTTGTTGGTTGACACCTTGCCACTGATGAAGTCATCGATGGTCTTGTGAAAGTGCCGCAGGCGCAGTTCCTGTTCACTCAGGATCATTCCTTTGAACGCATCCGAGGCAACACCTGCCTGCATGGTCGCCATATTGGATCCATCCTGCCGAAGCACGTTGGAGAGTACCGGGTCGAAGGTTCCTGCGAACGCTGCGGCATAGTCCACTTCCTCAGCGAGAGAGTGCACCTTGTGGGGTGGTCGTTCTTCAGTGGAGGTGGTGGGTGTGCCCGGTGGCTTACGCACGATGATAAAGAAGTCGTAGTAGCAGCGCCCCGGATCCGTCGCATGGGGGCGGTATCTGAAGACCGCACCACCCTCTGGTGTCTGGGTGAACGTCGAGTTCGGAAAGAAGGTGTAGTGATACTGGTGAACGAGCTGCTCATCGTTCATGTGCCGGTAGGGTAGCCACGTGTCGTTTTCGATGGAGCGGCGATAAGCGATTTCCATGAGGTGCGTATCGTGGGCGACGTCTGCCTTGGCGCCGGCAGGCACCGCGCGCCGCCCGGTCATCATGCGGGTGCGCAGCGGTGTCATCGTCTCGCGGTCCGCAACCAGTTCGCTGACGGTACGGTTCCAGTTCAGCATGCGCGAGTGGATGCCCCACAACTCAATGGGGATATCGTGACCTTCGCCGAACTGGATCATATCCGGATGCAACGCGTAGAAATGATAACTCTCGTTGAACGCATCCACTGCGTGTTTCCAGTTACCCGCCCACTCGAAGGTCTGGTAGTCGATCAGGTCCCAGGTGTCCATCTCGTAGGTTTCAAGGTGCGTACCGATGTCGCCGAGATACTCGCGCAAGGTGCAGGAGTTATGATCCATGTTGAACCAGAGCCATCCACCCCAGGTCTCGACGCGCACTGGAGACAGAGCCAGTTCGTCAGCAGGAACGCCTGCAGCGAACTGTTTGAAAAATTCCGGCGCGAACACACTCTTCAGTGAACCGTCGTTGTT
This sequence comes from Gammaproteobacteria bacterium, assembly GCA_016874135.1. Lineage (GTDB taxonomy): Bacteria > Pseudomonadota > Gammaproteobacteria > Pseudomonadales > Azotimanducaceae > SYFY01. The sequence goes on from VGVE01000096.1 coordinate 3,233, forward strand.
CCACTGCCATCCATGGAAAGGGCAGGTGAACGTCTCGAGTACTCCATTCTCCACCTGACACAGGCGATTGCCCCGGTGTTGGCAGAGGTTATAGAAGCCGCGGATCTGCCCATCATCCCCGCGTACGAAAAGAAATGATTCCTTGCCGAGTTCATGCACGTGGAAGGCACCTGGCTCATCAAAGTCAGTCACGCGGGTGACGAGTTGCCAGGTCTTGGTCCAGATCTGCTGCCACTCGGCCTGCATGAATTCCCGGGAGAGGTAACGTTCACCATCCAGGCGCTCGAGGCCGAGGCCACGAGACTTCCTGCGCGGCAGGAACGGTGGTGCCTTGAACTGCCCCTGGCGTGGATTCGAGCGTTTCAGAAACTCCTGTTCAACCTTGCCCATGGCTTACACCTCTCTTTAAACCGCCGTCTGGCGGATGACCCAACGGATGCTTCGGCGGAGGAGCTCATAAAAAACCGGATTGTTCCAAGAGCCTCGATGTATCGGCACCACCTCAGCGAGCGGTCGAAGGTCGTATTTACCGCAGCAGTGTCCCAGAGCGAGGTAGAGCACTTCGCCTGCGCCGGTGTGATGTAGGTACATCTGCGGATGGCTGTCGCGGTCGGTACCGTAGTCGGAACGCACATAACCCATGGAAGGCTGGTTGTACGACGCTTCCAGCAAAACGTGCGTGCCGCTCTCGTAGTCGCAGTAATAGGGCTCATCCTCCGCTTCGAACTCGGAAAGACCTGCGACCAGAGGGTGCGAGGGATCGGCAATACGAACCGTGAATTTGGCTATGGCCGGGTGTGCCACAAAACGGCTGCCAAGCAGCTTCATGAAGAGCGGGGCACGGTCCGGTGTATCTGCCTTGCCGTTCACGAAATCAATGAGTGCATTGGTGGCGTGCAGCGCAAGCCAGCGGCCACCTGATTCGAGATAGGTCTTGAGCGCCTGCTGTTGATCGAGCGTCGGGCACAGGTCGCAGGTGTAGGTGACCAGTGTCCGGCAACGGCTCAACGTTTCCATATCGCTGAAGTCGGATGCGACATGTACCCAGACATCCTCCTGCTCAGCCAGCAGCTTCAGCAGTTCCAGGCGGGCGAAATTAGTGTCGTGGTACTTCGCGTTGACGATGAGATAAACGTCGATGCGGCTGTCCGCTTTTGGCATGGCCCCTCCGTTTGTATTCCCGTTCTCCGGAGGTAGAGGGTAACCGAGCAGCCTCATTGGCGCGAGGCTCGACTGGCTCCGGGGTGATTCGAGTCCGGTAGTAGAAGGTGAGATGCCATCCCGACCAGGGGAATCTTGTTACCATGCGGGTCAAGGGGAGAGGATGGCAAGCCGATGTCTGCAGCACTTTATTCACGCTTGAGCGTTCTGATGTTCCTGCAGTTTTTCGTGTGGGGTGCATGGTTTGTAACCTTGGGCACTTACCTCAGCAGTCTCGGCTTCAGCGGCACGGATATCGGTACCGCCTACCTCACTAACAACCTCGGCGCGATTATCGCGCCGTTTTTTGTCGGCATGATCGCGGACCGGTTCTTTGCATCGCAGCACGTTATCGGGGTGTTGCATCTCGCCGGTGCAGCGATCCTCTGGCACGTCACATCCCTCGTCGACGCTGATGCGATCCTGCTGTGGCTGCTGGTCTACAACAGTTGTTATATGTCGAGCCTGGCGCTGGCCAATAGCATCGGCTTTGCCCACATGCATGATCCGGATACCCAATTCCCGCGTGCCCGGGTATGGGGCACCGTCGGCTGGATCGTTGCCGGTCTTTCGATCACCTTGGTGCTGGCGGGTCACAGGGAAAACGTTGAGGCTTCCAACCTGCCGATGATGATGGCCGCGATCTCTTCACTGCTGCTCGGGATCTACGCCTTCACCTTGCCGCACACACCACCGGTGGCGAGGGGCAAGGCTGTGAGTATCGGTGATGTGCTCGGTTTCAAGGCGCTGGCGCTGCTCAAGGACCGTTCGTTTGCACTCTTCGCCGCGAGTTCACTTCTGATCTGCATTCCCCTCGCGTTCTACTACAGTTTCGCCAATCTCTTTCTTAATGAGATCGGCATGGAGGGTGCTGCCGGCAAGATGACCCTGGGGCAGATGTCGGAAGCGCTGTTCATGCTGGTGATGCCGTGGTGTTTCCGCAGGCTCGGTGTGAAGTGGATGCTGTTTGTCGGCATGGTGGCCTGGGTGGTGCGGTATGCATTCTTTGGTTTCGGCTCTATGGATCTGGTCGGGCTTCTCTACCTTGGCATCCTCCTGCACGGTGTGTGTTATGACTTCTTCTTCGTCACCGGCCAGATCTACGTTAACCAGCAAGCCACACCCGAGATCAGGGCGAGCGCGCAGGGGTTTATCGCACTCATCACCTATGGCATCGGCATGGCGGTGGGGACCTACATCGCCGGTGTTGTCGTGGATGCGTTTGTGATCGAAGGCGGGCACGATTGGCGCTCGATATGGCTCTTGCCGTGCGCCTTTGCAGCGATCATCGCGCTGCTCTTTGCAGTGATCTTCAAGGAACCAGTGACCCGGACCGGAGGAGCAGTCACATGAACCTTTCCAGACGTCATTGGCTGCAGACAGCGGCTTTGGTAAGTGGCGTGACTTTGCTGCCGATTCAGGCAGCTCACGCATCGACACGTCGTGTAGAACGGCCCGGTGTGCAGCTCTATACGCTACGTGAAGCCATGATGCGGGATGCGGCGGCGACGCTCGCGGCCGTGGCGGCAGCGGGATATGCTGAAGTGGAGCTGGCCGGCACGGGCAACCTCGATGCCGCACAGTTCGCGCAGGCCTTGCGAAGTTCCGGGCTCAGCGCGCCTGCGGCACATGTCCCCCTCGATGCCATCAGGAACCAGCCCGATCAGCTGCTGGAGCAGGCCAAGGTGATCGGCTGCACCTATCTGGTACTGCCGTGGATTGCGCCTGATCTGCGCAACACCGCTGGCTACACCGCGGTGATCGAAACACTCAATCGTTTTGGTGGGCAGTGCGAGAAAGCCGGTGTGCAACTGGCTTATCACAACCATGACTTCGAATTCGCGAGAGTGGATGGAGAGATCGCGTATGACCGACTGCTGCGGGAATGTGATCGTGAACTCGTGAAGTTCGAACTCGATCTGTATTGGGTCACGCATGCAGGCGCGGATGGCGCGGCCTACCTCAGCGCTACTCCGGAACGGTTTCCGCTCTGTCACGTAAAGGACAGAAGCGCTTCGGGCGAAATGGTGGATGTGGGGCAGGGCACCATCAACTTCGTGGAGCTCTTCGCTGCAGGATCGGGTCTGCGGCACTACTTCGTTGAACATGATCAGCCGAAGGATGCGCTCGCAAGTATTCTGACTAGCGTCAAGGCGCTCAAAGAGATTCGATTCTGATGTGGCAGCGATATCTGTTCGTGTTGGCGTCGTTAATACCAGCGTTCGTGGTGGCAGAAGAGGGGTGGATTGAGCTTTTCAACGGCCAGAACCTCGAAGGCTGGATTCCGAAGATCCGCGGCGAAGAACCGGGCCAGGACAAATCCCAAACGTTCAGGGTGATGGATGGGCGAATCGCCGTGGCCTATGACGGTTACGAGCAGTTTGGTGACCGGTTCGGTCATCTCTTTTTCAAGCGTCCCTACAGCGACTATCGGCTGCAGCTCGAATACCGGTTCGTGGGCGGTCAGACCCCTGGTGCGCCGGATTGGGCGTTCCGGAACAGCGGTTTGATGGTGCACAGCCAGGTGCCGTCTACCATGCCTGCAGCACAGGACTTTCCGATTTCCATCGAGGTGCAATTTCTAGGTGGTCGAGGTGATGGCAAAGAACGGCCGACCGCGAATATGTGCTCACCAGGCACCCACATCGTCTACCAGGGCGCGTTCACGGATACGCACTGCATCCCATCCTCTGCGCCCACCTTCCATGGCGATGAGTGGGTTCAGATCGAAGTGCGCGTCGAAGAAGATCGCCTGGTTGAGCATCGCGTCAATGGTCAGCTGGTGATGACCTACGGCGGGCTCACCACCGGGGGCGGTGTGGTTTCGGGCCATAGACCGGGGATGAAGCCGGAGGGCGCGCCGCTCAAGAGTGGTTACATCTCACTGCAGAGCGAAGGTCATCCCATCGAGTTTCGCAATATCCGGATCCTCGATCTCAGTAAACCTAAGGACTGAGGCACGCGTTAGGCATGCCTCGCCCACGCTCGCTCGCCTGGTGAATAGTCCACACACGGATCGAAGCGCCCCGGAGTTTCCACGTACCGCATGGCCTGCGTGTAGCCGACCTCCGAGGTGAAGTACCCCAGCAGCGTCAGACCCTTGATCATGCGGAAGTAATGCGGGGGGGCGTCATCCGGTCTGGTGCTGTGGTAATCGATAGCCTCGCGGTCGATACGAACCAGCAGTGCCTGGCGTGCCTTCACATCCGCTTCGAGGAAGGGTTTCCCGCAAGTGCTGACAGATGCCGCTTCGAGTGTATTCATCCCCTCCCGGAAGGCGGTTTGTTGTTCCGGTGAGTAGGTGTCCGTCACCATCAGTGCGATGAACGCGCCAACCGCCGCTGCTTTGGCTCCGGGTGTGGACGTTTCTGGCAGGATGATCTCGGCGACTTCGTCCAGCCATTCGATCTCCTGAGCACTGAATGCTGATTCGGATGCGGCGAGGCTCCGATCTGGTTGTATGGCACATGCACTGTGTACAAGACTCGAACCGGCAAGCGTGACAAAACCAGCTGCGATCAGGGCCTGCTGGATGATGTCTCGCCGCGTAAACCGGTTGTCGGGTTCGCGGCGATTGGCAGTATCGGATTTATTCACAGGTTTCCCCGCTTGAGTTCGTCGACGGCATGAGCCGCCGCCCGGGCGGTAAGTGCCATGTAGGTGAGTGAGGGATTCTGGTTGGCTGCAGAGGTCATGCAGGAACCGTCCGTCAAAAAAACGTTTGGCGCATCCCAAACCTGGTTCCAGCGATTGAGTACCGAGGATTTCGGATCCCTTCCCATGCGCGCCGTGCCCATTTCGTGAATGCCCATGCCGGGTGCGTAGCCGGCGTCAAAGGTGGCGATGTCGCGGGCGCCAACGACATCGAGCATCTCTGCCATATCACTCATCATGTCCTTGCGCATGGCCGCTTCGTTCGGACCGATCTCGCAATCAATGGCGAGCACGGGCAGCCCCCATTTATCTTTGCGGGTGTGGTCGATGGATATGCGGTTGTTGTGATTCGGCAACATTTCACCGAATGCCGTTGCGCCCATGGTCCACTCACCGGGGGTGGCGAGTTGATCCTTGAACTGCCCGCCAATCCCCAGTTCCTTGACGCCGCGGCTCCAGTCTTCACGTCCTGCTCCACCCTGGTAGCCAAAACCACGCAGGTAGTCGCGTTTGTCGTCGCCGAGATTGCGATAACGCGGGATGTAGAAGCCGGTGGGTCGTGAACCAAAGTAGTAGTTGTCATCGAGGCCATCGAGCCTGCCCCTTGCGCCGAGGCGGAAGTGATGGTCCATGAGATTGTGTCCCAGTTCGCCGCTGCTGCTGCCGAGCCCCCCGGGCCAGACATCAGTCGCGGAATGCATGAGCAACCATGTGGAGTTCAGCGTTGAAGCACAGAGAAAGACGATACGGGACGGGTATTCGGTGGTATTGCCGGTCACGGCATCCTGAACCCGCACCCCGGTGACACGGTGCGTGTCCTTGTCATAGCGAAGTTCGGTGACGATGGCGAAGGGCCGCAGCACCAGCCGTCCCGTCGCCACGGCCGCAGGCAGGGTCGATGACTGGGTCGAGAAATAGGCACCAAACGGGCAGCCAAGAGAACAGGCGTTGCGATGCTGGCAGGGGGAACGGCCAGGCAATGGTTGTGTCAGATTCGCCACCCGGCCAGGGATGATGCGACGCTTGCCATCAAACGCCTTGCGCAGTCGATCTGCTGATCGGCTCTCGCCACAATTGAGCGGCATCGGCGGCTGAAACTGGCCGTCAGGCAGTTGGCTCAGGCCTTCGAGCGAGCCGGAGATACCGGCAAAACGTTCGACGTGGTCGTACCACGGGGCCAGATCTTCATGGCGAATCGGCCAGTCGACTGCGATGCCTTCCCGCGCATTGGCTTCGAAGTCATGATCCGAGAGTCGGTAACTTTGTCGGCCCCAGGTCAACGAGCGTCCGCCCACCTGATAACCGCGATACCAGTCAAAGCGTTTGATCTCGGTATACGGCTCGTCCTGGTCGGAGACCCACCAGTCGAGGTTTTTTTCATTGAGCGGATAGTCGCGCCTTAGTACCGGGTAGGCCTGCTCGAGCGCGTAGGTACGCTGTCCGCGGTGCGGGTACTCCCATGGGCCTTTGGTGGCATTGAGGTAGTCCTTTACGTGTTCGACATTTTTGCCACGTTCGAGGAGGAGAACATTGAGTCCACGTTCGGTGAGTTCTTTTGCTGCCCAGCCACCAGAAATGCCGGAGCCAATGACGATGGCGTCGAATTCAAGGTCGGTTTTAGACATGGTGCCTTTTCATTTGGTGCGGGTTGGAAGTGTGGTGTTCAGAATGGAGTTCGCTCCAATCTGGATAGAAGCTGATGTTGCCATCAACTGGCCAACCCCAGGCGATCAAGTTGAGCCTGCAGATGCAGCATCGCTTCTTCGGTAGGGCCAGGCCAGTCCCCGCTGATCGGCACATTTCCCACATATATGAGCGTAGACTTACCCGCTGAGCCTCATCAGGTGCATGCCTCACATGCGATTCTTCTTGGCCATTGGACGATGGCTCTCAGTACCACTGCTCTTTGTCCTGCTTGTTCTCGCCGGAACGTGGCTGAGCGAGCGACTGGTGCGTGTCCTTGACGACTACTGCTCGCCCGATACCCAGGTGGGAGGTGCCTGCGTCGCGTCCTGGCATACTACGGGCATCGAATGGGTCATGTCTGTTGGGATTTTTGTTACGGTCCTGGCGGCCATCCTGCTGCCGTCGCGTGTCGCACCAAAAGGGCAGCGTGTGGTGGCGGTGATTGCCGCGGTGCTGTTGGTTGCGGTGCCTGTAGGCGTCTGGCTCGGCCTTCGATGGGTTGACTTTCTGCTGCCGTCAGCCGTTGCGCTCGTCGCAGCGATGTTGGGGGTGTGGCGCGTTTGGAAACAGGGGGAGCGGGGATGAGCGTGTTGTTCTGGGCGCTGCTCGCGTGGAGCGGGATCTCTTTCGCCGCCGAGGGCGATTCGCAGCAAGCAGCCGTAGTGGGCGAACCCTCAGTTCCATCTCCGGCCGCTGGCGACATTCCGCGTCGTCCCGATGGCAAACCGGATTTCAACGGTGTGTGGCAGGTTCTCAATACCGCCAACTACGATCTTCTGGCGCACCATGCAAAACCGGCGATGGCTTTGCGTAAAGGTCCATTCGGTCCGGTTCCAGTTCCCGAAGTTTTGGCTCTGGGTGCCGTGGGAGCAGTGCCTGCCGGTATCGGGGTCGTCGTCGGCAACGAGATCCCTTACCTGCCGGCAGCGCGTGAGAAACAGATCCAGAACCAGGCCAACTGGCTTAAGGAAGATCCGGAAATCCGCTGTTACCTGCCAGGTGTTCCGCGGGCGAACTACATGCCCTTTCCGTTTCAGATCTTCCAGAGTGAGCAGGCGATTTTCATCGCCTACGAATATGCTGGTGCCGCCCGCAACCTCTACCTCGAAGACCCGGGTGAAGCGCCTGTTGATTCCTGGATGGGCCAGTCACATGCGACCTGGGACGGTGACACGCTGGTGGTGACCGTCACGGGCCAGAATGATCGCACCTGGTTTGACCGCTCGGGCAACCATCACAGCGAGGCGCTCAAAGTCACCGAGCGCTACACGCTGCTGAATGCCCGTGTCATGGACTATGAAGCCACGATGGAAGATCCCAATACGTTCTCCAAGCCGTGGACGATCCGTATGCCGATCTACCAGCGAGTCGGTGTGGATGCGCAGCTGCAGCAATTCAAGTGCATCGAGTTCGTTGAAGAGCTGATGTATGGGGACAAACGGAAAGAGCCGTTGCCGCGGGATCTCCCTGCATCGACCGTTGCGCCAGTAGCACCGGAGTCCATCCAGTGATAGTGCTGCAATTCTCCCGCGTCGGCGTTTTTGTTCTGCTGCTCGGAGGGCTTTCAGCTGAGGCCGCAGAATGGGTTTCACCACGTACGGCTGAAGGCGATCCGGACCTGCAAGGCATCTGGACCAGCGCAACGATCACGACACTGGAACGCCCGAGTCGCTACCGCGACTTGACCATCAGTGATGAAGAAGCCCTCGCCTGGGAGAAACGCAACGCGGAAAACTACGCAGCCATCGATGAGGTGCCAGAAGAAGGCGTCGAACAGGGCGGTGACGTGGGTGGCTACAACAGCTTCTGGATGGATCCGGGTACACAGGTGATGCGAATTGACGGCAAGCCACGAACCTCACAGCTGATCTGGCCGGAGGACGGGCGTTTGCCGTGGCGATTCGGTGCGCGTCTCAAGCTCGGCGGATTCCTTTACCGCCTCACCTCGGTGTTCGATGGACCGGAGCAGAGGCCTCTCGGTGAGCGCTGCCTCGTTGGTTTTGGTTCCACGGCGGGTCCGCCAATGTTGCCGGTGCTCTACAACAACCACTACCAGATCGTTCAATCACAGGGTCATGTGATGATCCTCGTGGAAATGAACCACGATGTAAGGATCATTCGCCTCGGTGGTACCCACCCGCCGCAGAATGTGCGTCCCTGGTTCGGCGATTCCATTGGCCACTTCGAAGATCAATCGCTGGTCGTTGAAACCACAAACTTTCATCCCGGACAGAGTTTTCGTGAGGCAATCACGCATCAGTTCTATATGACCCAGGATGCCAAGGTCACCGAAAGCTTCACGCGTACGGGACCTGATGAAATTCTCTACCGGTTCGAAGTGGACGACCCGGGTGCCTTCACCGATGTATGGATTGGTGAGCTGGTGCTGCGGCGTACACCTGAGCGCATCTATGAATATGCGTGCCACGAAGGCAATTATGCGCTGCCTGGCATTCTCGCCGGCGCGCGATTGGAAGAATCCGAAAAGGATGGGGTCAGCGACGCTCGCCAATAAGTACTGCCGGGTTGCCGCCGACGATGCTTCCGGCGGCCACATCTCGGGTGACCTGAGCACTCATGCCGACCACTGCGCCGCTACCGATTGCGATGCCATCCACGATGCCGGCCTGCGCGCCAATCCAGACATCCTCACCAATGTGAATCCCCTCGGAGGTGACCGGCTGCTCGCGGATTTTCCGGTCAGCGGCCATGCCGTGATTGAAAGCGAAGAGTGTCGTGTAAGCGGCGATGCGGGTGTTCGCGCCCACCTGTATTCCCGCACGACCACCATCCATGGTGACGTGGTGATTCACCAAGACTTTGGCGCCGAGGGTAATCGGTCCATGCAGCACACAGTCGGCGGCGATGCGCACCCCGTCGCCGATCCGGATCTTTCGGCCGGGTTCTGCGAAGAACCGGGCAGTCGGTGCGATGAATACATCGGTACCGATCTCCACGGTTTCGACGGCCAGCAGCGCGGCCTGGATCTCCGCCTGCCAGGCTTCGGCCCAGCGGCGGTGTTCGGGTTTCAGCGTGTCATACAGCCACGGCATGAAGCTGAGGCGCAGCTTGTGTTGCTCACGGTAGCGCTCATCACTCATCGCGGATCATACGACGGGTATCACGTGGTGTAGGCGGAGCCGCCATCACAGGTGATCGTTTCGCCGACTGTGAAAGCACCGTCACGACTCGACAGAAAGATCGCGAGGCCGGCGATGTCTTCCGCCGTACCGACACGCTGGCGTGGATTACGATTGGCGACACTGCTCCAGTCGATGTCCGTCATGCCGCCGCCACCTACGCCAGTGCTCAACATCAAGGTGGGGAAAGGGCCTGGGGCGATGACGTTGACGATGACGTTATCTTTCGCGAGGTGCAGTGCCATGCCACGCGTCGGGTGATGCACCGCGGCTTTTGATGGCCCATAGGAGAACGTTTCGAACACCGGATTCTTGATGCCGTCGATGGAG
>VGVE01000097.1 GCA_016874135.1 Gammaproteobacteria bacterium
GCGCTGTTCTATATCGCCGGTACCTTACAGGGCTCGCTCGCGGATGCATTCCAGTGGCTTGGTTCACAGGGCAAGTTGGTTCTGTTTGATTTTTCACTGGATCCGGAGCGACGTTACACAATCTGGGCCGGTGTCATTGGTTCCATCGGACTTTCCATCGCCATGGGCGCGACGCAGGGGACGTGGCAGCGGGTGCGAGCATGCCGATCTGTGGAAGATGCGAAGAAGGCCTATAACTTCTCGGCGCTGTTCTATGTCCTGCATCTCTTCATTCTGGGTACCGGGCTTGCACTCGCGGCGTTCTACCACGAGCACCCGCTCTCCGCGGACGTAATCGCCGAGCTTGCGAAGGAACCGGACCGGATCTTCCCGCACTTCATCGTCACTGAGCTACCGACAGGAATCTCCGGCCTGATGATTGCGTCGATTTTTGCGGCGGCAATCTCGACACAGAACTCGGCGCTTGCGGAAGCAGCCGACGTGACCGTGCATCACCTCTACGAACGATTCGTCAAAGGGGCGAGCGAAACCCACTACCTCTGGGTAGCGAGACTTTCCATCGTGGTGTGGAGCATCGTCTTCCTGATTGCGGCCGTGTACTTCAGCCGCTTCTCTGCCGAAGGTTTGCTCGATCTCACGTTCAGACTGCCGAACTACGTCTATGGTCCGATCTTCGCCACCATCCTGCTCGCGCGCTATGGCATCGGCCGGTTCCCGTCCTTTGTCACCGGCTTTGTGGTGTCGTGTCTCGCAACCGCGGCGATATCAGCTTCCAACGTTTCGTTCTTCTACTGGTGCCATGGCTCCGGGCTGATCATGTTTTTCATCGTCTGGGCGCTTGATCGCAGACCACTTGAACGGTCTGATATTGTGACCTTGCAAGCTCGTCCCTGAGCCCGGCTCAGCCGAGGATCTTGCTCCACACTTCTTCACCGAATCCGACCATCAGGGTCTTTCCTGATTTCAATGTCGGTGCGCGCAGATTGCCGGTTGGCCCCAGCATCGCCTGAACCATCTCATCCGTGATACCGGATCTGAGACTCCACGTTTCACTTTTTTTACCCTTCGCAACGATGAGTGTATTCATGCCACTCAGGAGTTCACGGGCGTGATCAGCATTCAGTTTGCGGCTGGCAGAAACGGTCTCACGCACGGTGAGTTGATGGCTCGCCATGAATTGCATGGCTCGACCACAGCCGGTTCAGCCGTTGCGGTGGTAGTACCACTCGACGGATTTTGAAATCGCGGGTTCTCCGTTTGAGGAGGCAGTAGTGTAAGGACGTCCGGGGTGCGTGTGCTACCATCCGGCCACTTCTGAATCGCTGTTAACCCTTTCGTGCGAGTGCGCTTGTTCGGTATCGATGTTCGTGGCACGGCGCTCGCCATCCTCTTTCTGCTGAGCAGTCAGGTGATGGCAGCATCGTCGGCACCGCCACTGCCGTTGCAGCGGGTTCACGCCGCTGAAGACGGTTTCGCCATCGACGGTGAACTCACCGAACCCTTCTGGAAGACCATTGCCCCGGTTACCGATTTCAAGGTGCTCGAACCCGATACGTTGCAACCGACGAAACATGCCACGCGGCTGTATCTCGGCTACGACGCCCGGGGTCTCTACGTCGGCGCCGAGCTGGAGCAACCCACAGACTCCTACGTGTCACGGCTTTCCGGACGCGATCAGTTCCAGCTCAACCGCGACAACATGGCCATCACCATCGATACCTCAGGACAAGGGCTCTACGGCAACTGGTTCGGTATCGCACTCGGCGATTCGCTCATGGATGGCACCGTGCTGCCGGAGCGCAAATTCCAGAACGACTGGGATGGCCCTTGGCGGGGTCGTACGCGCAAGACGGAATTTGGCTGGGCTGCGGAGTTGTTCATTCCGTGGAGCATGGTGACGATGCCGGCCAGCGGGGACCTGCGAAACATGGGCGTCTATGTCTCCCGCAAGGTGGCTTATCTCGACGAGCGATGGGGCTGGCCGGAGGTGCCACCCACCGCGCAGAAATTCCTGTCGAATCTGCAACCCATTCAGATGCGGGATGTTGCACCACGCCAGCAGTACAACATCTATCCATTCGCGGCGGCGGGCTATGACCGGATCGAAGGCGACATGAAGTACCGTGCCGGCGTCGACATGTTCTGGCGGCCGTCCACGAACTTCCAGATGAATGCGACGCTCAATCCCGACTTCGGCAACGTCGAGTCCGATGAAGTGGTCATCAACCTGACGGCGCTCGAAGTGTTTTTCCCGGAAAAACGCCTGTTTTTCCTTGAAGGCCAGGAGGTCTACGTCACATCGCCCCGGGGGGATGTACGCGGGCGCAGCCTCGTCGGTAACCAGGGTTCACCCTATACCCTCCTGAATACGCGACGCATTGGCGGCAAACCGAGGCGGCCGGGTGTACCCGCGAACACCGTGATTCCCCAGCGGGAACTCGAAGCCCCCACCGAGTTGAAAGGTGCGATCAATACCACCGGACAGACGGGTCGACTGCGTTACGGTTTCCTCGCCGCTTTCGAAGATGAGGTCAAGTTTCACACCAGGCAGAACGGTACCCCGGTCAACGTGCATCAGACCGGTAACGACTACGGTGTGGCGCGCCTGCTCTATGAGAACAACGATTCAGGCTATCGTGCTGCGGGTGTGATGCTGACGAGCGTGCTGAATGATTACCGGGATGCGATGACCTGGGGGTTGGATGGCCACTGGCTGTCGCCGACCGGCAAGGTCAAGATCGATGCACAGTACATGGGTTCGGACATCGAAGGCGCGTCGCAGGGGCATGGTGGTTTTGTGGATGTGGAATATCAGTTCCGGCGCGGCATGTTCTATCGTGCCGGACTCGAGGCGTTTGATCGTCACCTCGACGTGAACGATCTCGGGTTCCTGCAGCGGGTGGACATGTACCGCTTTCGCAATTCGTTCACGCTGACGACCACCGGCCTCGGATTCGCGCGGGAGAACCAGTTCGACATGCGCGGGTTCCTGCAGAAGAATTTCTCTCAGTCTTTGCTCACCGGTGCCGGGGTTTTCTTCTCCGACCGTGTGTCGCTGAACAACCTGTCCTATCTGACGACGCGTTTGTCCTGGCAGCCCACCCAGTTTGATGATCTGAACAGCTTCGGTAACGGCACTTACCGCGTTGAGGAGCGCCTCGAAACGACGCTGTTGTGGGAGTCGGATACCACCCGCAGTTGGTTCTACACCTCAGGCCTTGGCTACAAAAGCGAGAACCTCGGCGGGCATGCGTGGGTGTGGGATGCATCCATCGGCTGGCGACCGAGTGACCGGTTCGGCGTGACGCTGGCGGTGCAGTATCAGGATCGCCAAGGTTGGCTGCTGCACCAGAGCGGACGACTCATGGGCACGTTTGATGCCGAACAATGGATGCCCAATCTGTCGGTGGACTTCTTCTTCAACGCACGCCAGCAGCTGCGCCTGTCCATGCAGGTGGTCGGCATCAAGGCACGTGAGGACGAATTTTTCCTGGTCCCCGAGAGACCGGGCAATCTCCGGACCATCGCCAAACCGACCGGCCCGGGTTCGCGTGCCAGTTATGACTTTTCCAAAACCCAGTACAGCCTGCAGATCCGTTACCGCTGGGAACTCGCGCCACTTTCCGATCTCTTCATTGTCTACACCCGTCAGGCTGACTTTGGTGCGCTGCTCGGTGACCAGGAATTCGGCCAGGTCTTCAATGATGCGTGGGATGCACCGCTCGCCAACTTCCTGATCATGAAACTGCGCTATCGGCTGGGTTCCTGAACGCTTGTACATGAGCAAGTCTGATGACGGGCTCGCCGGCACAGGCGCTTCCCGGTATTGTTCAGTCCAAAGAGAAGACAGCGCAATCAGAACAGGCGCCATGAGTCGGCGTCATGAATGATCGGGCGGCAAGACCCGAACGGATCTTTCGCAGCCTTTAACCCTCACCCTCTGGGAGAACAACCATGTTTGATCTCAATGCAACGCAGAAGTGGATCACGGCGGTTTTCAAGACCCCTGACGCTGCGGCGCGGGAGTATGCGGCCGCAGGTGCTCCGTTCATGCAGTCCTTCATGCAGTTGACCTTACCGGCGTATGTGGCGGCATTCCTGGTGGGCGGGGTCCTGTCCGCGATTTTCGGGAGCGGTGACACGATGGGATTCGGCGGCGCTATCGGATTTGTAGTGATGTTTGTCCTCCAGGTCGCCTGGACCTTCCTGTTGGCCTTCGTTTTCGATTTCCTTGCCGGTACGTTTGGCGGTGTGCGCAACTTTGACAGTGCGTATGGAATGATTGCCCTTGCGATCATTCCAGCGGCTGTCGGCACCGCGCTTTCAGGCATCGCCTGGATCGGCGGCGTGCTCACACTGCTCGCGTCGATCTGGTCCATCGTTCTCACCCGGCAGTTCGTGCCGTACTTCCAGAAAGTTCCGGAAGAGAACCGTGGCAAACACTTTGGTGTGTCAGTGGTGGTCCTGCTCGTGATCGGGCTCATCTTCGGGGTCATCTATTCAACGATGTTTCGCGCAACAGCGACGACTTCGGGCCTCGGTGATGCCATTGATGAGGACACTCAGGCCGTGTTTGAAGATGCACTTGATGGCGAGGGTTCACCCGGGTTCATGGCCGGCGCCGAGCGGGTGGGCAATCTGGTCGAGGACGCACAGGCTGACACCTACGATCCACCGGCCGACGGGCAGCTGACGGAGGAGCAGGTGGAAACCTACATCCGCAACATGGAAAAAACGCAAGCGCTGGTCGGACGGCTGGAAGGCAAGTTCAAGCAGCTCGAAGACCAGCAACAGGAAGGTAAGGAGCCGAGCCTCACGGATGTTTTCGGCAGCATTGGTGATATCGCCCGCGTGGCTACCGCTGAAACAGAGGTGGTAAAAACCGCAGGTGGCAATTGGGCCGAACACACGTGGGTCAAGTCCACGCTGGAGAACGCGATCGTCCAGCAGGACCTGAATGATGCCGTGAAGCACAACTACGAGCTGTATCTCGAATATCAGGAGCAAATCGACGCGTTGCACTGAGCTGCTAGGGGAAAGTGACGGTAAGTGTGTGTCCGGTGGTACAGCGGTGTGAGTGCGCTT
Source organism: Gammaproteobacteria bacterium (assembly GCA_016874135.1). Lineage (GTDB taxonomy): Bacteria > Pseudomonadota > Gammaproteobacteria > Pseudomonadales > Azotimanducaceae > SYFY01. The sequence goes on from VGVE01000097.1 coordinate 5,086, forward strand.
GTTTCACTGCTGGTGCTCCCGGTCTGGGCTGAAGGCGCGTGGAAGTCTTCCCGGGACGTATCAGGCGTCACCGTGCAGAGTCGGGACACGTCTTCGAAGTACAAGGAGCATCGCGGCAGTGTCAGCTTGTGTGGCGACCTGCAGACGGTGCTCCTGTTTGTTGCAGATGTAGATCAGTTGCCGCAGTGGGTGCCGAATACGCCGTCCGCGCGAAAACTGGAAGAATCCGCGTCGGGCATCGTTTATCACGTCGTCACCAAGGCACCCTGGCCCTACAAACCCCGGGACATGATCTATGCGCTCGAGGTCGATCTTCAGGGTTCATCGGCGCGTGTCACCATGAAAGGGCTGCCTGAACGGATTCCGCCTGAGGCTGGCATGTATCGCATGAAGGCGGCGGACGGCCTCTGGACGTTTCAGCCGAAAGGCGATCAGCTTGAGGTGACGCTGCGGCTCTGGATTGATCCTGGTGGTGGCCCGGCAGCGCTGGTGAACCGTCGTGCCGGAACGACGGTGGGGCGGATGCTTGCGAATCTCGGCAAGAAGTTCACCTGCAGTACGCAGACAATGATTGTGTCGTCGGCCTGATTGGAGGCCAACGACCCGTTCTAGGGGGAGACATGAGACTGAAAGGCAAAGTTGCCGTGATCACGGGCGGTGCGAGTGGCATGGGCAAGGCTACGGTGATGCGCTTTCTCGAAGAAGGTGCAGCGGTCGTGGTGGCGGACTACAACGTGCAGACAGGCGAACAGACGGTTGCGGATGCGGTTGCCGCAGGGCATGGGGAGCGTTGTGCCTTTATCCGCACGGATGTATCGAAGGAGGCCGATGTTGAAGCGATGCTTGATCTGGCGATCAGCCGTTTTGGCCGGCTCGATATCGTTTTCAACAACGCCGGCGTTGGCGGTGCGATTGGTCCGATGACTGAAACCACGGTGGAGTCCTGGGACTACACCATGGACGTGCTCGCCAAGAGCGTTTTCCTCGGCATGAAGCACGCGGCGCGGCGTATGAAAAAACAAGGCAGCGGCGGGGCCATCATCAACACCGCGTCCATTGCCGGCCTGTCCGGAGATGCAGGCCCGATGGTGTATTCCGCTGCGAAAGCTGCGGTGATCAGCCTCACCCGGTCCGCTGCAGTGGAACTGGCGCCGGACCACATCCGGGTGAACGCAATCTGCCCCGGATTCATTGCCACCCCCCTCGCGGATGGCGGCAATCTGGAACGCGCGCGCGAACGTTTTGCCACGTCGCAACCCTGGCCTGAATACGGTAGTGGTGAACACATCGCCGGGGCTGCCCTGTTCCTCGCCACGGACGACTCCCGTTTTGTCACCGGCGAACACATCATCGTTGATGGCGGCCTCACTGCGGCAGGGCCTGAACTCTCGAGGAAGTTTCCCAAGACTTCAGCGCGTGATGCGCGTATTGCCGGCATCACTAAGGGCAGCACTGGGGAAAAAGCCGAAGTGCGCCGCTGGTAGAACACTGCAGACTTCAACAATCCAACACACGGGGCAGGACCAACATGTACGAAATCCGCAACTACTACTTCAAGCCGGAACTCTTCGAAGCCTACAGGACCTGGGCAAGGGTGAAGGCGCTGCCGTACCTCAAGCGCGAGCTTGACCTCATCGGTTTCTGGACCAATCTGCCCGACGCGCCGCAGATCACCGGTCAACCGATGGACAACCTGGGTCCCGCGAACATCACCTGGATCCTGCGCTGGAATGACATAACAAGTCGCAATGACACCATGGGCAAGGTTTTCCAAACCCCGGAATGGACGGAGATCTTCAAGGATGTGCCTGGCGGCCTGCCGAGTTATCTGCGCATGGAAGTCAAGTTCGCTGAACAGATCGGTTGAGGGTCAACCCTGGCTCGTACTGAATCAGATCTTCACACCCGTTTCACGCTCTCACCGGGAAACTTGGAGGTTTTATGGAGTCGGAGAGGGGAAGGTGCAAAAAAACCTGTCGATGATCGTTTTGACGCTGCTTCTGGTAACCACTGGGGGAATGGCCACGGCGCTCGAAGAACCCGCGTTCACAGAGATTGCACGTGCTGGTGAGGTGGAATTCCGCCAGTACCAGCCTTATCTCATCGCCGAGACACTGGTTGTCGGTGTGACCGACCAGCGTGAAGCGTCGAACACGGGCTTCAGGCGGTTGTTCCGCTACATCTCCGGCGAGAACACTACCCGCGCGAAGATCGCCATGACTGCACCGGTGCAGCAGGCCCCGGTTTCGCGCCAGATCGCGATGACCGCACCGGTACAGCAAACGCCGGTCGAAGATGGCTGGCGGATCGCATTCGTGGTACCGAGCGAATTTGATTCGGAAACGGTACCGCAACCCACCAGTTCCGAGATCGTCATCCGTGCGGTTCCGGGTGAGTTGATGGCGGTGCTCCGGTACCCGGGGCGCTGGACTGACGAGAATCATCAGCGGCACATCCGCCTACTGCTGGAGGCCCTGGACGAAGCCGGAATCGAGGTACTCGGCACGCCGGTCATCGCGGCGTATAACGCACCTTTTTCCCTGCCATTCTCCCGGCGCAATGAAGTGATGGTGGCGGTGGCGCGGGTGCCCTGAGGGCCGGCATTGCCCTCCCGCACCGTGTTTCGGGGAGTGGATCCGCCGCCGGCAGCATGCATGATGATGGCGATGAGCGCCTCAGTCATCCGCAATGTCCAGGGAAGCTGGTTCTGTCGGATTGTCAGGCCTTCGCCCATCGGTCCGGCCGCCGTGGCGAAGCGGTGAATGTGGTGTGGGTGCGGCGGTGTACAGGCGTCACGCGCTTTTCACGCCGCCCGACCGATAGTGTGGTTTTGGGGATAATTGCAGGAGGTGTACATGTTGGCGTCGATACGGCGATGGTTCGTCAACGACAGCCATCCGGAAGCGGAAGGGGAGAGTGCGGCGACCGACTGGCCGCGCATCATGCCTTTCGTGGTGCTGCATGTTGCCGCCCTCGCGGCTCCGTTGAGCGGGTTCAGCATTGCAGCCCTGCTCGTCGCGGCGCTGTTGTATGCCGTCCGGATGTTCGCGATCACCGCCTTCTACCATCGATACTTCAGTCACCGGGCCTTCCGCACCTCCCGCTGGATGCAGTTGATTTTCGCGACCGTGGCAGCGAGCGCCGCACAACGCGGGCCGCTGTGGTGGGCGGCGGTGCACCGTCGGCACCATGCCCACGCAGATACACTTGATGACCCCCATACGCCGCGCCATGGTCTGCTGCGTTCGCACGTGGGCTGGTTTCTCACCCGGGAGCACTACGCGACACGCGTCGACGCAGTTAAAGACTGGGCGGCATTTCCGGAACTGCGCCTGCTTGACCGCTTCGATGCGCTGGTTCCGGTGCTCCTGGCGGCGGGGCTGTTCGGCCTCGGTGAATGGCTCGACGCCCTCTTTCCGGCACTGCACACCAGCGGCTGGCAGATGCTGCTCTGGGGATTCTGTGTTTCCACGGTCGTGCTGCTGCACGCGACGCTGATGGTCAATTCGGTGGCTCACCGCTTCGGTGACCGACGTTATGCCACGGGGGATGAAAGCCACAACCTCCGCTGGCTCGCCTGGCTGACGTTCGGCGAGGGCTGGCACAACAACCATCACCGCTACGCGGCTTCGGCCCGCCAGGGTTTTTTCCCCGGAGAGACCGACCTCTCCTGGCAGGTGCTTCGCCTGTTTGCGCGTCTCGGCTTGGTCCGTGATCTGCGACCGGTGCCCGCGCACATCCTCGAAGAAGGGCAGTCCCGCTGATGCGAGTCGCTGTCATCGGTGCGGGAATCTCCGGGGTGGCCTGCGCCGACCATCTCGCCCCCAGGGCCGAGGTCACGCTGTTCGAAGCGCATGCGCGGATCGGCGGGCATACCGACACGCACCAGCTGGATCTGGACGGGCGGCGGGTCGCCATCGACTCGGGCTTCATCGTCTTCAACCGGCACAACTACCCGCATTTCGATACGTGGCTGACCCGCCTGGGGGTATCCAGCTGGGAAACGGACATGAGCTTCTCGGTTCGCAACCTGCGCAGCGGCGTCGAGTATGGAACCGACTCGCTGCGTGCGCTCTTCTGTCAACCCGTCAATGCGCTGCGGCCAGATTTTCTCGGGATGCTGGGCGACATAAGGCGTTTCTATCGCCTCGCGCACGGACTCTCGCCGGAGGAAGCGACACGTCCACTCGACAGCTGGTGCCGGCAGCAGGGACTCGGAGATAGCTTCGTCGAGGACCACCTCGTGCCGATGTGCGCCGCGCTCTGGTCGCAGTCCGCGGCCGAGGCACGGACCATCGCCATCGGTCACGTCATCCGATTCATGGACAACCACCGGATGCTGCAGCTGCGCGACCGACCGGTCTGGCGGGTGATCGAAGGCGGTTCGTCCCGCTATCTGCAGGCGTTCAGTGAGCGGTTCAGGGGCCGCATCCGGACCGCTACTTCCATCCGGGAAGTGCGGCGCACGGCCGCTGGCGTGGACGTGTGCTGGCAGGGCGGCGCAGACCGTTTCGACGCGGTGGTACTCGCCTGTCACACCGACCAGGCGCTGGCCATGCTCAGCGATGCCAGTGGCCCGGAGCGGCAGGTTCTCTCCAACATCCGTTATGCGCGCAATCATGTGCTCGTGCATACTGACAGCCGGGTTATGCCGCGGTCCCGAAAGGCGTGGAGCAGCTGGAATGCGCTGGCTGGCACGGCCGAGGAGTTGCCCTGCGGCGTGACCTACTGGATGAATCGCCTGCAGCGTATAGACACCCCGCGGCCGGTTTTCGTTTCGCTCAACGCGGCAGCACAGGTCGATCAGCGGATGATCCTGGCGGAGCGGTGGTACGACCATCCGCAGTTCGATGCGGCCGGGATCCGCGCCCAGGCGCGTATCGCCGGACTGCAGGGCGCGGGCGGCGTCTGTTTCGCCGGTGCCTGGCAGGGTTCCGGATTCCACGAGGACGGGTTCGTCAGCGGTATCCGCGCCGCGGAAGCGGTGCTGTTAGCGGAGGACAGACGCCATGTGGCCTGAGTGCCTCGCCGAAGGGACGTTGTCGCATCGACGCGTTGACCCGGTCGACCATGGTTTTTCCTACCACGTGGCGATGCTGCTGATCCCGGTGAACCGCATGGAGCATGGACCGTTTCGGTCGGGCACGCGCCCCGGGTGGCTGAAGCTGGTGGCCCCCCTCGTCTACTACAGGGCGGCGGCGGTTCTAAGCGCCTGGCCTGGCGGGACGCTGCCGGAGCGCTTGCAGGCCGCGCTCGAGGCACATGACATCGACGCCACTCCCGGCCCCGCCCTAGTGCTGTTCCAGCCTGCGTCCCTCGGGATCGGTTTCAATCCGGTTCGTTTCGTCTTCTGTCTCACCGCGGATGGTCGCCGCATCCGGCATGTCCTAGCGGAGATCAATAACACCCCCTGGAACGAGCGACACACCTATTTCCTCGCCGCGACGGAACCCGCCGAGGATGTCCACTTCGACTTCGCCAAGGAATTCCACGTCTCCCCGTTCAACGGCATGTTACAGCGCTACCACTGGCGGTTCAGCCTCGGTCCGGAGTCGATCGACATCGGCATGCAGGTGATGGAAGCGGAGAGGGCGGTGTTCTCTTCGGCGATGTGCCTGCGGCTCGCGCCACTGGATGCGGCTGGTGTACTCCGCCTGGCGTTCCGCTATTCGCTGCAGCCGCTGTGGACACTGGCACGGATCTATTCCCAGGCGCTGCGTCTGAAATGGCGTGGCGCACGCTTTCATTCACATCCCCGCTATACATCGGCAACCATCAAAGGAATGGAGGTTCCGCATGACCAGTGAGCCCCTTCCGAGGCTCGCGTCGGTACCGTTCCTGGTCGACCGGTGGTGCCGGCGGCTGGCACTGCAGCGCCTCGCGCGCCTGCGCGGCGGGCAGATCCGGCTGGTGGATGGTCGTGAGGAGCAGTGTCTGGGTGCCGCTGACGGGCAGGCGTCCGAGGCCATTCGGCTTGACGTCCATGATCCGCGTTTCTACCGTCGCCTTGTGGGCGGCGGAAGTGTCGGTGCCGGCGAGAGTTACATCGATGGTGACTGGGATGTCGATGACCTGACCGGACTGGTCCGGCTGATGGCCAGGAACCAGCAGACCACCGATGGTCTCGAAGGCGGGGTGGCGCGGCTTTCGGGGCTGGTCGAGTCGGGGTTGCACCGGCTGCTGCGCGACAATTCCCGGAGCGGCAGCCGACGCAATATTGCCGCGCATTACGACCTTGGCAATGAGTTGTTTGGGCAGTTCCTGGACACCCGGCGGCAGTACTCGTCCGCGATCTACGAATCTCCGGCGGATGATCTCGAGCAGGCCGGCGCCAACAAGCTCGATCGCATCTGCGCCAAGCTCGAACTCGGGTCTGGCGACCATCTGCTCGAAATCGGGACAGGCTGGGGTGGCCTGGCGATTCATGCTGCGCAGCGGACGGGCTGCCGGGTTACCACCGTCACCATCTCCGCCGAGCAGCGTGCGTTCGCCCGTCAGCGTGTCGAAGAGGCGGGTCTCACCGATCGGATCGAGGTACGTTTCGAAGACTACCGTCAACTGCAGGGCCGCTTCTCGAAAGTGGTGTCGGTGGAGATGGTGGAAGCTGTCGGCGACAACCACCTGGACGAGTACTTCGCCGTCATCGACCGCTGCCTCGCAGCCGATGGCCTAGCGCTGATTCAGGCCATCACCATCGCCGACCGCCGTTATGCGCGGGCGCTGCGCGAGGTCGACTTCATCAAGAAGCACATCTTCCCCGGCAGTTTCATTCCCGCCGTTTCGGTGCTCTGCTCGAGCGCCGCGCGCTCGAGTCGCCTGGTGCTGGTCAACCTCGAGGATCTTGCCGACGACTATGCCCGCACGCTCGCCGACTGGCGCGAGCGCTTCGAACAGCGCTGGCCGTTGATCCGTGCGCTGGGTTACGACGAACGGTTCCGCCGCATGTGGCGTTTTTATCTCGCGTACTGTGAAGGCGGCTTTAGGGAGCGGGCCATCGCCGACGTGCAGATGCTCCTGGCCGCGCCGCTGTGGCGGGGTAGACCCTGGCGGGCACGCACGGTTGCCTCAGGCTGCGAACCCCTCTAGATGAAACATTCATGAGTCCGCACCTGCTGATCAATGCCGCGCTGTTCCAGCTGACGTGGTTTGCCGCGGTCCTGTTCGGCGTCGTCGCCGGCCTGGCCTGTGTCCTTCTGCTGGCGATACACGGTGCCCGGGGTGGTATAAAAACCGCTGACTTGGTGCTCGGCTCGCTGGCCGCGGCGGTTGGCTTTGGTCTCGATACGGTGTGGATCCACACCGGTATTCTCGATTTCAATGGCGCGGTGATCGCGCCCCCCTGGATCGTCGTGTTGTGGCTGGCCACCGGGCTGACGATCAATCACAGTCTGCAACCGATGGCGCGACGTCCGCTGCCCGGTGCCGTCGCCGCCGGGCTGGTGGCGCCGGTGTCGTACCTGTCCGGTGAAGCGCTGGGCGCCATCAGCATCCCGCGCCCGGAACTGCTGGCGGTGGTTTCGATCACCTGGTTCTTCCTGTTCGCGTTTGTGTTCAGCACCGTCGCCCCTTTCATCAATCGTCTGTTCGTCCATCGTCAACACGGAGAATCTGCCCGATGAGTCTTGCCATCGATCTCGCCGAACAGGGCTGGGTGCCGGATCCGATTGTCCGTCTCGGTATACGCCATCTCGTGAAAGGCCGCCTGCGAGATCTCTATGCCGGCAGCGATCACCACCGCCTGGTCCGGTTCGAGGCCCTCATGCACAGCCTACGTCAGAGCAGCGTGGCACTCGCGACCGAAGCCGCCAATGCGCAGCACTACGAGGTACCCACCGGATTCTTCCGCCTCATCCTCGGCAGGCACTT
>VGVE01000098.1 GCA_016874135.1 Gammaproteobacteria bacterium
TGGCCGAACTTCGTACCTAAAGAGCCGATGGCGATACTGGCAAGCCCGACGACGCCACCCACCAGAATTGCTTTTGCCCACCACCGCTGATCGCTGCCTTGTGCGTTCATTTTTTCTCCCCTTGGGTTGGTTTTTTGTTTGTCCTGTTGCTCACGCAATCGTTGAACCACCGTCGATGACCAGGTTGTGTCCGGTCGTGAATGCTCCGGCGCGGGATGCAAGGAATACGGCTGCACCAGCGATTTCGTGCGGCTCACCTATCCGCCGAAGCGGATCGTTAGCCGTGCGACGCCCGAGAATTTCCGGGTTTTCCCAGAGCGCACGAGCAAAGTCGGTGCGTACGAGACCCGGAGAGATGGCGTTGACGCGGATGTTGTCCGGCCCGAGTTCCACAGCGAGATTTTTTGCCAGTTGTACATCAGCCGCCTTCGATATGCAGTAGGCGCCAAGCTCCTTACTGCCGCGGATGCCTCCGACACTCGAGACAATGATGATCGAGCCCTCTTTTCTTGCACGCATCTGTGGCACCACCATCTGACAGAGCCAGTGATTCGCCTTGATATTCACATCCAGGATCTTGTCGAAGGCCGAATCCGGAAGATCGGACATGGGCCCAAAATAGGGGTTTACCGCCGCGTTGCAAACCAGGATATCGATTGGCCCGAGGCGGCTTGTGGTTTCTTCAACCAACTGCGTGAGTTCCTCCTTGCGGCTGATGTTCGCCGGAATGGTGACAGCGCCACCAGGACCGTTCGGCATCTCGGCGTTGATGTTGCAGGTAACTTCCTCGCACGCATCGGCCTTTCGGCTCGAGATCACGACACGAGCGCCGTGACGCGCGAGTTCTTCTGCGATGGCGCGGCCGATGCCTTTGCTCGACCCGGTCACAAGGGCCACCTTGCCGGTGAGGTCAAAGAGTGTTGATGTCATGTCGAAATGATCTCCAGCGGATGTCTGCTCTGCGCGTGTGTGAATTCCGCAGACTGTCTTCCGGTCCTGCAATCCGTAAGTTGTGGTGGCCGGTCCAGCGTGTTGCTGCGGTGCCAGACCACCTACATGCCCACAGGTTTGTCGTCGACGATCTGATCGAGAAACTCGGAGAGGCCGTAACCGGTTTTCCCATCGCAGACATATTCAGTCATGCCCTCGGTGATCCTCGTCACCAGAGACTCGCCGTCAGGGGTCTGCCGTCGATTGCGCAGGGGTATGAGCGACTTCACCTTTCCGGTGACGTGGTATTCGCGCTCATCGGTGCGTACCTTAACATCCAGCGTCGTCTGGCAGTGGTTTTCATCGTACCCAGCGCTGATTTTCGCATCGCGAATCATCACATACTGACCATCGCGAAGAACCATGCCGCCTGCGTGCATTTCCCCGGCATTGCGACAAACGATGGACACCATCATCGCGAAGTTCTCATCGAATGCCATGGGCAGCCACCTATACCAGTAGATGCTCTGCCAGAAGCGTGGTCCCCAGGAGTGATCACGAAGACCGAGGCCATCGATGGGATAGATCTCCGTTCCGATCCGAATCGTGCCTCGACCCCGCATGTGTTGTTCGTAGTGGCCGCGGGCAAAACCCTCTTCTGCCTTTTGCTGAATTTGGGAGCCGTCATCGTTCACCGGCTCGCCGCCAAACATCGGCGAGATACCCATGAAGTTGAGATCGATTGCGGCCTCCACTGAAGGGTTCTTGCGAAACGCTGTCGAGGGGTCACTCATGTCCTGCGGGTTGTCGAGCAGGCAGAGCTTGCCGCGATAGGTGAGAGCGAGTTCCCAGAACGGCTCGACCACCGAGAACTTCATGCCGCCGCCATCAAACGCATCATTGTCTCGCCGCTCGGGGCGCTTGAACATGAAGCCCACACGACCGTCGGGCAGGTAGATACAGCAGGTCATCTCACCTCGGCCTTCATTGGGTCGGTTCGCGAGGCGGAACCACCCACCGAGATTGTGGGCACGATCAAACACGTTGAAGTACATGCTCTCGTTGAAGTTGGCTGCAGCTTCAAGCGGGTGCATGTACTCATCCTGCGGCAGCAGGCGAACTTTGGTCATGGTTCTCCCCCTTCTTTTGTCTTTGCTGATCACGTCCGCTGAGGCCGCGACCTGCCGGGTGGTCAGGGCGTCAAGATTAGCGGATTTCCAGCGGCTGCGGCGGTCTGCGGGGACCAGCGAAACGGAGCAAAGCGGAAGGTGGGTGGAGAGGAAGGGCCGAACGAGTCCGGCCCATTACCTGATGAGTACCGAGGAGATCAGATCAAAACTTCGCGCAGCTTGGTCTGGGAGACCGATTCGCGACGGGAGCGGATGACCTTCCCGCGATCCCGTGTCGGCACCGGCACACCCTGCAGCTGCAACGCAGAGTTCTTGGTTGCGGTCTCCCGGTTTTTTTGGAAGTTCTGCAGATCGCTCATCTCTTCCTTGAAGCGCTTGACCTCAGACTCAGCCTTTTTCTGGGTGGGAAAAGGGCCCCGCTCGCCTTCACGGGTCGAGTAGAACCACTGGCCGTTCATTACAATAATGCGCTTATCGGCGCGAAAATACCGCTTGGTGCTCTCGCGGGGATCTTCAGATCTCATGATTGCGGTCCGGTTTGATGTCCTTTTTCCTGCCAGCCATTGAAGCAGAGGGGTGCCCGCCATGTTGGTGGCGTATTGTGGCGGCTTGTAAGACGTAGTTCACAATGTTGGCAAGGCGATTGCGATGTGCCGGAATACCGCCGCTTTGGTATGCACTTTGTAAGGACTGGTGACGTGAGTCTGTCAACCCGCTTCCGGTTCCGGTTCGGGTATAGTGCCGCCGCCTTTCCACCATCAACGGGACATCGAAGTGACAGCATCCAGCATGGAAGAACTCGTCGCGCTGTCGAAACGTCGCGGGTTCGTCTTTCAGTCCGCCGACATCTACGGTGGTCTGCAGGGGATCTACGACTATGGCCCCCTGGGTGTGGAGCTGAAGAACAACCTGAAGGCCGCCTGGTGGCGAGCGATGGTTTATGAGCGTGATGACATCGAAGGTCTCGACGCTGCAATCATCACCAACCAGAAGATACTGCGGTACTCCGGTCATGAGGCGACCTTTTCGGACCCGCTGGTGGACTGCCGGAACTGCAAGTCGCGGTGGCGGGCGGATCATCTGAAGGAAGCCAAGTGCCCGGGATGCGGGTCAAAAGATCTCACCGAGCCGCGGCCTTTCAATCTGATGTTCAAGACCGGCATCGGTCCTGTGGACGATGGTTCGAGCTTCGCCTATCTGCGACCGGAAACGGCGCAGGCGATCTTCACCAACTTCAAGAACGTGGTGGATTCCACCTCACGCCGCCCGCCGTTCGGGATTGCACAGATCGGCAAGGCGTTCCGGAACGAGATTACGCCCCGCAACTTTGTCTTCCGGGTTCGGGAGTTCGAGCAGATGGAACTCGAGTTTTTCGTTCCGCCCGGCACCGATGAAGAATGGCATCGCACCTGGGTCGAAGCGCGACTCGACTGGTGGGTGCAACAAGGAGTGCCACGGGATCGGCTTGAACTCTATTACGTACCTGAAAAGGACCTCTCGCATTATTCGAAGGCAACCGTCGACGTGATGTACCGCTTCCCGCATGGGCTCGAAGAACTGGAGGGTATCGCCAATCGCACGGACTTCGACCTGGGTTCCCACTCCAAGAACCAGGATGAACTGAGCCTGCGTGCCAAGGTGATGGCCAATGTGGATTCGAACACACGGCTTGCAATCCAGGACATCGAGAGCAAGAAGTGGGTGGTGCCTTACGTGATCGAGCCTTCCGCTGGTGTGGACCGGGGGGTACTCGCGGTGATGAATGAAGCCTACCGAGTAGAAAAGCTGGAGAACGGTACCGAACGCATCGTTATGGGATTCAAGCCACACCTTGCACCAATCAAGGTCGCGGTGTTGCCCCTCAAGCGCAATCACGAAGGCATCATGAACAAGGCCGTTGCGATCAAGCAGATGCTGCAAAAACTCGGCCTCGGACGCATTCTGTTCGAAGACACGGGCAATATCGGCAAGGGTTATCGTCGTCACGACGAAGTCGGCACGCCGCTCTGTGTCACGGTCGACTTCGACACCATCGAAAAGGACGACACCGTGACTGTGCGTGACCGTGACAGCATGCAACAGGAACGGATTGCGGTGTCGGGGCTCTCCGCTTACGTCACCAATCGAATCGCGGGCTAACCAACCAGCTCCGCCTTGGGCCGGCGGCCCACGGCCAACCCGGTGATCAGAGCGGGACGTGTTCCGGCATACGGCTCGGCGGAATCACCACCATGTGGTTGGCCTGGATCGACGTCCATCCGGGTTCATCCGAGAGTGGTTCAGAAGCAACCAGTACGGCGCTGCTGCCGCCTGGTTGCATCACACATACACCGTCCTGGCACTCGTATTGTCGACCTCCGATCATGTAGAGCGACTGCGGGCTACTGTGGTACGCGACCCGTGTAACGATGGCGCTGTCGCCATCAGAGACGGCGAGGTTAAGGTGCGAATCCGTTTCCCGGCCGAGTTCGGAAGCGAGAATCCGCAGTTCGCCGAGGGTGGAATGCATGGCAAGTTTCAGGCGTTCCAGCGGTTCTTCCGAATCATCCGTCGTCAGATAGTTGTCGATGAAGAGCGCAAAGATGTGTTCCGAGTCTGTGGAACCCTTGATCCAGCGGAATGATTGCTCCGAGAGCCGCGCCAGAATCTTGCGCCTCATGTCTGCGAAACCATCGAGTTCGCCGTTGTGCATGAAGGTGATGTTGCGCCACACGAAAGGGTGGCAGTTCAGCTGCGACACTGGTAACCCCGGTGAGGCGGCACGGACGTGCGCCAGGATGCAGTCGCTCGATACCACCCGCGCGATGTTGAGCAGGTTCTGGTTGTTCCAGGCCGGGGAAATGTCACGAAAAACCGCGGGCTCGTTTGAATAGTCCCTGGCATACCAGGCCACTCCGAAGCCATCGCCATTGAGCGGCTCAGACCGCTCCTTGGCCTTGAAGCTCTGGCGGATCATCGAGTGGTGTGGATCCGTGACGAGACTGCTCACGGGAATCTTCGGACCGAGATACAGCACGAATCGACACATCGTTTGAATCCTCCTTGGGCCACCCGGTACTGAGGATAGTCCTGCCAGGCGACATGCGCTCCGAAGCCGCCCTCCGGGATCAATACCGTGGATCAGGCCTTGCCACCAAAGAATGTCTCGCGCGCCTGACCTTCTGGCCCGTACACCGGCTCGTGATCCGTGACCAGGTACATCTGGTTCCAGCTGCCGGTAATGGCGTGTTTACGCAAGGCAACCACCATCGCCGCGTAGTTGGGATGTTTGAAGTGGGCCGCGAGGGTCGGGCCATCGTCCCAGAGTTCATAGACCTGGATACGGTTAGGCATGCAGGGATCTGCTGCGAAACAATACGCCTGGCACCCCGCTTCATCATCGCGCGTGGCTTTCTGGATTGGACCACAATCACGCACCGCGGCATCCCGTGACGCTTGGTCGGCAAAGTCCAGCTGGGCGGCAACAACGATCATGGGCATGGTGAATAGCTCCTCTTGTGTGTCAGTTTGCAGTCAATCAAACCTGTGCCTTTCGCTGTGATTGCGAAGGAAAGTCCAGATGCGGCGATTAGCCTGATCGTCCGTGATTTCGACTTCCGCGTGCCAGGCGCTGATGAGGCGCATACCGGCATCGTGCACGACGTTCACGTCGCGCAGGTGCAGTGACGCCGGCTGCTGTGCAAGGAACGCCCGTCGATCCACCGTGCCCGGTGCATCACCAAGCAGGGCCTTCATCTCGTCGATGTCCTGCATGCGGGTTGATACGGCGCGTTCGAATTCCTGGCCGAGGGTCATGATAAGCTGGCCGACGAGGCCCGCATCTGCGGCAGCAAAGGTGTTTGCAGCTTGCGGCGCCACGTTGAACAGCAACCGCATGGCAAGATCCGTGAGTGCGCGACCTGGTTCCGGAATCACAGCAGTGCCTCTGCGTACTGGTGCTGCGATTCCGGTTGCAGCCGGTCCAGCAGAATGCGGTTTTGCCGGTCGATCAGAGGCCAGCCCGCGTAGGCGAGGATCGGTTCCTTGGTGGCGCCGTTGACATAGTTCTCAGCAGAAGAAATCCAGATGGCGAGCGCTTTCACCGAGGCGAAGATCTGCCACCAGCGGAAGGCTTCGCGGTCCAACTCCAAGCCGCTCGCCTGCTCCCAGATCCTTGTTGCGTCACGGCGAGGGAGCAGGTTTCCGGCCAGCTGTTTTTCTGGCCAGCACCAGAGCGGGTCCAATGACCAGGCGAGGTCTTCGAGGGGGTCACCGATGTGTGCCATCTCCCAGTCGAGTACGGCGTGGATCTGTCCTGAGGTGTCGTAGAGGAAGTTCCCTGACCGATAGTCGCCGTGTACCAGCGCGAGCTTTTTCGGTTTCGCCGGCAATGTCCGCCGCAAGTGGCGGATCGCAGCGTCGGCGACCGGTTGGGGATGCAGCGAGTCTTTGGCGATGACAGAAGCCCAGTACTCGAGTTCATGCAAGGCCGGGTGGTCTGGTCGCTCCATGAATGCGAGATCCACGTTATTGATATCGAGCGCAGCGAGTTGCCCGAGGATGGTCCACTTCTGCTCCGCAATCCGGCTGCGGTACTGAACAAAAGGTGGAGTGGTGAGCAGGGCTGGAGAAGACTCACACCCCGGAACTTCACGGGTCAGGGAAAAAGGGCGTGCCAACGCGCCGGGATTATCCTCTTCGAGAAGCAATGGCTCGGGCACCGGAACACCGGTCCCGAACACCGCGCGATAAGTGTTGAACTCATGGGCGCGCTCCGTATCGATCAGGCTTGATGGCGGATCGCGGCGCAGGATGACACCCTGCGCTTCGCCTTTGACGAGAAGACGTACTCGGTAGGTCTCACGTGATGCGCCGCCAGGAATCTGGCTAATGCCCGCGCAGGTGACATCCGCGCGCCACGACGTTTGCAGGTAGGCGGCAAGTGCCTCACCGATGGCATTGAGTTGTGGTGTGCTCACGACGGATTCCCCCCGCCTCGTATCGTACCAGCGAAAAACGATGCGGCGTGATATGACCGAGTGCCTTTGTCATCACCTACATCGGTTGCAGTCAGCGACCTGGCGATTTTCTCCTTGCAGGCGCCTTTGGCTTCTTTGGTGTTTTGCCTGCGACCTTCTTCGCCCGTGTCGCTGCGGCAAAAGCGCGCGCCGCCCATTCCCGGGCGGAGTCGAGATCGTCGTAGATCTCTTCCGGCGCGAGGAAGTAGGACATCTTCATGGGCTTGCTGTCTTTGACGTAGATGAACGGCTCGAGGCCGCAGGATTCAAATTCATGCACAGTCGTGGCGTCAGCCTTGAGGTACAGCGCTCCGTCAGCCACGAGACCGAACATGAGGCCATCGTGGTAGACGCCATGACCACCGAACATGCGGCGGGATTACACCGGTCCGAAGGTCGCAAACACGGCTGGAAGGTTCTCGACGAATTCACTCATGGTTTTTTCTCCTGTCACCCAGCCCTTCAGTTGTCTGGAACTTCCGTTAGTCGACCCAGCGGGATTGTGGAAGTTCGCCGCCTGTGGCTTTGATGTTAACCTCCCGGACAAAGAGGGGAAGCAGGTCACGGTCATGCCGGATCATCCAACGCGGGAGGACATTCGTCTCCTGCACCCGGAGTTTCACGCTGATCCGTTCGAGCGGTTCCGCTGGATGCGTCAGCACGCGCCGGTCTATTTCGATGCAGCAGCGCGCACCTGGGATGGTGGCGCCGGGTTGTGGGGTATCGCAAGTTACGAACACATCCGTGAAGTAGCGTCGGACCAGATCCTGTTCTGCTCCGGTAACTCTTCTCGGCCAGATTCGCCGCCGGTGCCATCGATGATCAATCACGATGAGCCGGATCACATGGCGCGACGCGGGATTATCCGTCGCCGCTTCACGCCCCAGGCGGTCCGCTCCCACGAGGCGTTCGCCCGTGCCTCAGCCGATCTGATCATCGATCGTGTTATCGAACGGGGAGAAGCGGACTTTGTGAAGGAAATCGCGACCCCTTTGCCAATGATGCTCATCGGTCGGATGTTGGGCGTGCCTGACGAAGACTATGAAAAGCTCCTGCACTGGTCGGATCTCTTTGCAACCGGGCTGCAGGACATGCCGCCGGAACACCTGCAGAAGGTCGTTGAAGCGGCGAATGCGTGGAACGAGTACATCACCTTCTGGTTCGAAAAGCGCCGCAGTGAACCCGGTGATGATCTGATCAGCGCCATCGTGCACGTCAAGATCAACGGCGCGAAGCTCTCCCACGTCGAACTGATGCACGAAGCGATGCTGATTCTCGTAGGTGGTGACGAAACCACACGCCATACCATTTCTGGGGGCATGGAAGCGCTGCTGCGACGACCGCACTTGTACCGCGAACTGGTGGGTCATCCGGAACAGCTGCCGGTTGCGATCGAAGAAATGCTGCGCTGGACCACACCAGTCAAGAACATGAATCGTACGGCAACCGCCGATACGGTTCTGGCTGGCCAAAAAATCTCGCGCGGTGACAAGCTGCTTCTGCTGTATGAAAGCGGCAACCGCGACGAATCGGCTTTTGATCAGCCGGATGAATTCAACATCCATCGTGATCCCAATCATCATCTTGCGTTTGGTGGCTATGGCCGCCATTTCTGCCTCGGTGCAAATCTGGCGCGTCTTGAAATAAGGGTGATGTTTGAACAGCTACTGAAGCGTCTTCCGGATGTTCACCTGCTGGATGAATCACCGTGTCCGTATCGTCACGGCAACTTTGTTTTGGGGTTTGAATCGATGAAAGTCGGCTTTTCTCCGGCACGGCCGCTCGGAGTCGCAGCATGAGCGCGCTCAAGGGACAACACGCCGTCATAACCGGTGGCGGCAGTGGAATCGGGCTTGGTTGCGCACGCGCTTTTCTCCGGGATGGAGCCCGCGTCACGCTGATGGGCCGCGACGAAGAAAAACTGAAACGAGCGGTTGCAGAACTCAGTTCGCTCGGCGAAGCCCGTTATTTCGCCGGAGACGTCGGTGATCAAAAGGCAGTCGCTGCTGCGATTGATCAGGCCAAAACCTGGGCTCCGCTCACCATTGCAGTTGCCAATGCCGGTACAGGCGCGCTCGGCGCTGTGGTCAGGACGAGCGCGGATGAATGGCGTCGGGTCATGCAAACGAACCTCGATGGCACGTTCTACACGTTCAAGTATGCAGGCGCCGCCATCGTCGCAGCAGGTGGTGGCGCCATGTGTGCCATCTCCTCGATTGCGGGCCTTCGAACCCATCGCTTCATGAGCACCTACTGTGTGGCCAAAGCTGGCATCGACATGCTGGTCCGCAACACCGCGGATGAAATGGGTGTGGTGAAGGTGCGGGTGAACAGCGTGTGCCCGGGACTTGTGGATACCGACATCGCCCAGGGCCTGTTCGCCACAGAAGCCGTTCACCAAGACTATCTCGAATGCATGCCGCTCGGCCGGACCGGTGTTACCGATGACATCGCCAATGCTGTGCGATTTCTTTGTGGCCCGGAAAGTGCCTGGATTACCGGCGTAAACCTCGCGGTGGACGGTGGACATCATTTGCGGCGTGGTCCGAACCTGGATGCATTTGCGAAGGCGATGTATGGCGACAAACCTTTTGGAGACATCTGAATGAAACTGAGCAAACTGAGCCGTTCAATCGAAGGCAAGGTCGCAATCGTCACCGGCGCGGCCAGTGGGATGGGTGAAGCGACCGCAAAGCTCTTCGCTGATGAAGGGGCCAAGGTGGCCTGTATCGACCTGAACGCAGCGCCCCTCGCACGGGTTGTCGGTGAGATCGAGTCAGCGAGGCATGAGGTCAAAGGCTGGACGCTGGACCTTTCCAATCGTGCCGCTATCAAGGCAGTGTTCGAACAGATCGCGGCCCACTTTGGTGGCATCGACATTTTGGTGAACAACGCCGGAATTTCGATCTTCACGGCAATCGACGGTGCGGACTACGAGGCGGCGTGGGATAAAACGCTCGCAGTCCTCCTCACTGCGCACACAGCGACCATCCGGGCTGCCTTGCCGTACCTGCGCAAAGCCGCACATCCACGCATCGTGAACATCGCTTCCACTGAAGGCCTTGGTGCCACCAAGTTCGGCAGTCCCTACACCGCCGCCAAGACCGGAGTGATCGGTCTTACACGTTCGTTGGCGGTGGAGCTTGGCCCGGAAGGCATTACTGTGAACTGTATCTGCCCAGGTCCGATCCGCACCGGTATGACGGCGGGGATTTCGGAAGAAAACAAACAGGAATATGCACGGCGCAGAGTTGCACTCAAGCGCTATGCGGATCCGGAAGAAGTCGCACATGGCACGCTCAACTTCTGCCTGCCGGCATCCGGATTCATGACCGGCGCCACGCTCCCCGTGGATGGCGGGCTGACGATCAAGAACGCCTGATCCTGAGGAGCAGTAACGTGTCGACCCAGACAGTGGGTGGTACTTCCAGCCGCACACCGTGGAGTGTTGTGCTGGCCTATGGCGCGCCAGCGGTGGGCATGGGCTACATGTCTCTCCTGCTGTCGCTCTATGTCATGAAATTCGCGACCGATGTGCTGCTGATTGCGCCTGTAGTCATGGGCCTCATCTTCAGCGCATCGAGAATCTGGGATGCGGTTTCTGATCCGCTCGCCGGTTATCTGAGCGACCGAACCCGATCATCCCTTGGGCGCCGCCGGTCCTGGTGTCTGGCGAGTGCCATTCCCGTCGGCATCACCTTCATCATGGTGTTTTCCCCACCGGAATCGTTAAGTGGTGCAGCACTCACGGCCTGGATGGCGGTGGCGATCATCGGCTTCTATACGGCGCTGACGCTTTTTTTCGTACCTCATCTCTCCCTTGGCGCTGAACTGTCCAGCGACTATCACGAGCGCACACGGCTTTTCGGCATACGGCATTCGCTCTATACCGTCGGCTCCATACTGGCTCTGGTCAGCATGCAGTTCCTGATTGGTGCCGAAGCCAGCAGCGAGGCAGAAGTGCGGCAGATTTCGGCGCTGCAGTCCTGGATCGCTGCGGTGGTGATGGCAGCGCTGATTCTTTATGCGGTGGTAAAACTCAGGGAACGAACAGACTTTGAACATCCGAATACGTCAGGTCCCTTCCAGGCGATCAAGGACGTACTCGCGAATCCGCATGCACGACTGCTTTACACTGTGTGGTTCATCGAGAACATCGGCACTTCGGCGATCGGGGCGCTCACGCTCTACGTCACGGCGTACATCGTTGGTGCATCACAATGGGCTCCGGTGATCATTCTTTGCTACATGATTACCTCATCGCTCGGGGTGCCGGTGTGGCTTTCCCTGTCACGTCGGTGGGGCAAGATCCACGCGTGGCGCATCTCGATGGTGGGTACCGGTGTTTCGTTTGGTGCCATGTTCGGAATGCTGCTGTTTGATTCGGTTGAGGCTCGCCTTGCCTGGATCATGGCGTTTGCATTTCTGGCAGGGTTCAGCGCTGCCGGTGGAGGTTCGACCGGACCGTCCGTGCAGAGTGACGTGGTCGACTTTGATGAACTCAAAACCGGGCAACGCAAGGAAGGGTCCTACTACGCAGCGTGGAACTTCGTGAACAAGAGTGCGCTTGGCGTCATTCTCCTTCTCACCGGATTCGTGCTGGAGTTTTCCGCCTTCGTCCCGAATCAGGTACAAACACTCGAGGTCAAGCTCGCGATGCTCGGTCTCTACGGAGGCGCGCCCTTGGTTTTCTGCACGTTCGGGGCCTGGCTCTTCGGACGGTTCCAGCTGGATGAAACCGCCCATCTCGCGATCCGTGCGCAGATAGGCGGGGGAAGAACCAGCCAGGCCTGATGCTGCAGCTGGCCTTGCTGCCCCAGACAGCCGTCGTTAGATCCCGGTCAACGACCCTTGAAGTTCCCCGGTCTGCGCTCCGCCACGGCGCGCACACCTTCCCGGTGATCTTCCGTTTGCTGCAGTCGATACTGCTCGATGTACTCGTGATCAGTCTGCTGTTTCGCCAGCGCGGCAATATCGCCACGCAGCGTCGCGCGCACGCTGAGGAGGGCGAGCGGTGCGTTCTCGGCTATTTCATTGGCGAATGCGATGGCATCTTCGCGCAGTTTTTCCGGTGTCGTGATGCGATCGGCGAGGCCCCACTTGAAAGCGGTTTCGCCATCGACACGCTGCCCGGTCAGGAACATGAGGTTGGCTTTCTGCTGGCCGATCAGCTTCGCCAGCGTCAGTGTCAGCGCAAAGCCGGGATGGAAACCCAGCTTTACGAAGTTGGCAGTGAAGCGGGCGTCCGGTGTCACGATGCGAAAGTCCGGCATCACTGCGAGACCAAACCCGCCACCCACCGCAGCACCATGTACCGCGGCGATCACCGGCTTCTTGCAGGCAAACAGCCGTACTGCAGCGGTATAGAGCGGGTTGCCACTTTCTTCCGTGCGGGCAGCACGTTTTGCCTGTTCGGAGCGGTCTCCGAAATTGGCGCCGGCGCAAAAGTTCTTGCCTTGTGCGGCCAGTACCAGCACCCGGACCTCCGGGTCCCGATCCATGGCTTCAAACGCATCACCCAGCGCATTGATAAGATCGACGTCGAAAAAATTGTTGGGTGGCCGCTGGATTTCAAGAACCGCTACGTGTCCCAGTTTGTCGATGGCGACGTCGCCGATTTTCATGGTTCTTCCCCCTCAGGATATGCGCTGCTGTGTTATGGACCGATGATGGATGTTTGCGCGGTTTGCAGTTAGTTTGCAATCGGATCGATGATCGCCTTGGATGAATGAACAGGCAGGAGAGTAAACCGAATGCTGAACTGGCAGATCGGCGATGTACGTATCACGCAGGTTGTGGAACTGACGACGGCATCACTCGGCCCACACCTGCTGCCACAGGCGACTCCGGAGTATCTGGAGTCGGTGC
>VGVE01000099.1 GCA_016874135.1 Gammaproteobacteria bacterium
TTAGAAGGGCCAGCACCCGATCCGTGGAAAACGCTACATTGCAGCGAATCCACTTACTTTGCGGATTCTGCTGTCCAAAGAAGTGAGGCCACCTCTAACTCCCCTTCCCCGCCCCACTCGAGTTCAACCCAGATAAACGGCGCCTTCGGAAACAAGCGCGACAACGCTGGTGTACTTCCACCCACTTCACCGATCAGCACGCCACCCGGATTGAGACGCATCGGCGCCCCTTCAATGATCCGTCCGACGATCGCGAGACCATCAGCACCGCCATCGAGCGCCAACGCAGGCTCATGTCGGTGTTCCGCAGGCATTGAACGCAGATCCGCAGCATCGACATACGGCGGATTGGTGAGGATGAGATCAAACCGGCCGTCGACATTTCTATACAGGTCGCCGCGTACCACCTGCACACGCTGCTCGAGCTCATGCAGCGCAACGTTCTCGCGAGCCAGATCTAGCGCGTTGTCATCAATATCGACCAGCACCACTTCCGCATCGGGGAACTCAAGAGCAGCGGCGATACCGATACACCCGCCGCTACAACAGAGATCAAGCACACGACGGGGAGCGCGCCGGATCCATGGCTCAAACCGGTTACGAATGAGTTCAGCGATGGGTGACCGCGGAATGATCACGCCAGGCCGAACAATGAACGAATATCCGGCGAAGAAACACCTACCAAGCAGGTAGGGCAATGGCACGCGCTCGGTGATCCTTCGACTAGCCATGGACCGAACAGATTCGGTTGCGGTTGGATCAACATCGCAATCGAAGGCGGATTCACTTTCTTCAAACCCGGTAACGCCCAGCGCAAGCGCTACGGCTTCATCCTAGGGGTTATCGGTGCCGTGACCGTAAAACAGATCAGCCGATTCGAATCGGGCGTACGTCGTCTCGATCAGCTCACTGACTTTCAAGGCTAGAAACTGCGGCACAGATCGGGGGCGATACGAAACTCACTCACGTGCACGGCGATGCGGCAAAATCAGTTCGACCCGCCCAACACGACCCGTAGTACGTGGCAACAAAGGCCCGGCGCCAAATGGTACGAGGGTTGGACCGGCTGACAACGCCAGTAGGCTAACCACCTGCTCCGCACAGTTCTGGGACTTCTTGATCCCGCTGCTCACCTCGCCCGGCGCATAGAGATGGCACACCACGTAAACGTCTTTTTCGCGCAGCTTTTCAAGATGAGGCCGGATCGACTCCAGAATCCCTTTGGTCCGCGACGGCAGCGTGCCGTCCACGTTGGGCAATACGCCGTTGACGATCACATGGCCTCTGCTGCCCAGCGCTTCGACGATCCGTGATCCCGACTGAATGGCCACGTCGTCATTCGTGACAAGCAGCCGCACGAGCACGTTGATGCGCCGGTTGCCGCGTTCAATAACATAGAGCGACAAGAGTCCTTCCGCGCGTTTGCCCGCCAAATAGAATTGGCCTGCATCCGGCCCCAAGAGCCTCGCTTCACCAAACACCTGGTTCGCCCACTGGGCGCTGCGACCACAGTCCCGCCCCCGGCATGAGAACAGCACGTCGTCGGCCGCCAGGGTACTGGCATAGTGACGGGTCACATCATCAAGCGGCGCGCCGGCGGGCATTTCATAAATGGCACGGATTTCCCGTGCATTCACACGCACCTGATCCTCAACCCTCAATTCCCGCCGGATTTTTTCCACATGGGAGACGATGAACTCATGCGCCTGCGGCTTTGGGTCCGCTGACCAGGAAACAATCATCGACTGGGGATACCGCTCAAACTTTATGGGATCAGAAGCGCCGCCAATGTCAGCGGCAAACACTGGCGCAAGCAGGACAAGCATAAACGCCGCCAGAACCGGCGGCGTCAAGGTACAGATCAGTTTTCGGATCATGCCTTGCGGCTACCCCTTCAGTAGATCGAGTAACAGCTCATTCAACCGATGCACGTAGCCGGCGGCATCTGCCGGCGCTTCGCCTTCCGCGAGTGCCGCCTGATCGAAGAGGATCAGGGTCAGGTCGCCGAAGCGATCTTCGTCACTCTCCGCGTCCAGCCGCTTGATAAGTGGATGCTCCGGGTTGTATTCAAAGATCGGTTTGGATTCCGGCATGGATTGGCCGGAGGCTGCGAAGATGCGCCGCATCTGCGCGCCCATCGCGAACTGGCCGAGCACGAGGCAGGCCGGAGACTTCAAGAGTCGATGAGACACACGCACATCTTCCACCTTGTCACTCAGAACCGCCTTGATGCGGTCCGACAGGGATTTGTTTGCTTCATCCGCCTGCTTCGCGTCGTTTTTTTTATCCCCGGGTACGGCGAGGTCAGCGCGCATCGCATCCTGGAACTGCACGTCCTTGTAGTCGCGTAAATTCGTCATCAGCCACTCATCGATACGATCGAACATCAGCAGCACTTCGATACCCTTCTCTTTCAGGACTTCGATATGCGGCGAATTGGCGGCATGGGCAAACGATTCGGCCACCACATAGTAGATCTTGTCCTGGCCCTCTGCCTTGCGTTCGAGGTAGGCATCGAGTCCAACGGTCTTCTTCTCACCGTCTCCTTTGGTGGTTGCAAACCGCAACAAGCCCGATAACGCTTCACGGTTGGCGAAGTCTTCTCCGGCACCCTCTTTCATCACTTCGCCAAACTCGTTCCAGAACGCCTGGTAGTTCTCCGGTTCCTTTTCGGCCAGGGTCGACAACGTCGACAGAATCCGCTTGGTGAGCGCGTTCTTGATCGTGGTTACGCGCTCATCCTGTTGCAGGATTTCGCGGGAGACGTTGAGAGGCAGGTCGTTCGAGTCGACGACACCTTTCACGAAACGCAGGTACAACGGTAGGAACTGCTCCGCTTCATCTATGATGAAAACTCGCTGCACGTAGAGCTTGAGCCCTCGCGGCGCTTCACGGTTCCACAGGTCGTAAGGTGCCCTCTTGGGCAGGAAGAGCAGACTCGTGTATTCGAGCTTGCCCTCAACCCGGTTGTGGCTCCAGGTCAGTGGTTCTTCAAAATCATGGCTGACGTGTTTGTAGAACTCCTTGTATTCCTCGTCCTTGATGTCCGTACGTGATCGGGTCCACAGGGCTTTCGCCTGATTCACCACTTCGAACTTCGGGGCTTCGGTCTCCTCTTTTTCTTCTCCTTTTTCGCCCGAATCGACCTTCTCTTCGAGCATCCGCACGGGAACGGCGATGTGATCGGAATACCGCCGTACGATGGTGCGCAGGCGATAGCCATCAGCGAACTCTTTCGATTCGGACTTCAGGTGCAGAATGACAGAGGTGCCTCTCCCCGCGCGCTCACTCGCGTCCACCGAGAACTGATCTTCGCCTTTGGACTTCCAGCACACAGCGTCCGGTTGACCCGCAGCGCGCGTGATCACTTCCACTTCATCGGCCACGATGAAGGCGCTGTAGAAACCCACACCGAACTGGCCGATCAGCGCCGTGTCTTTTTTCTGGTCGCCCGAGAGTTTCGAAAGGAATTCCGCAGTTCCGGACTTGGCGATGGTGCCGAGGTGATCGATGACCTCGGCTCGTGTCATGCCGATGCCGTTGTCGGCGATGGTCAGGGTATTGGCTTCGCTGTCGAAGGTCACATCAATGTGGAAGTCGCTGTCATCACTGATCAGCGCCGGATTGCCGATGGCCTGGAAACGCAGTTTGTCGATGGCGTCCGAAGCATTCGATATCAGTTCGCGCAGGAAGATCTCCCGGTTCGAATACAGCGAGTGGATCATCAGCTTCAGGAGCTGTTTCGCTTCGGTCTGGAATCCAAATGTCTCGGCTGTTTCTGCCATGGGCTTATCCCCTGTTGATCGGCTGCTGCTGCACCCGTGTGCGGCGATTCCGCTCGATGAAGTGAGGCTTCGGGTCACAAAATTCAACCCTCAGCCTGCAGCTCATGGCCTCTTCACCGGAGGGATGCCGCCGCTGTCCGCGCCCAATTGAGTTCACGTTTTTTGTTGCCCGCGCCTGGCCACGACGAGCGCCGTGGAGCAAGCAGTAATGAAACGATTCAGCACCGTACTTCTCACCCTGACTCTCGCCACCGGTTTGTCCATCAGCGGCTACGCCGATCAGAAGGAATATTCGAGCTACAGCCTGAGCTATTCTTCTGCCGATCTCTCAACTTCACAGCGCGTCGCTGATCTGCATTCGCGTATCGAAAAAACAGCCAGGGAACATTGCCCGACGTACTTCGAGTCACGGTCCATGAGCGACACCCGCAACTGTGTGCGTGACGTCACCAGTGACCTCGTGGGGCAAATCGACAACCCATAGCTCACCGCCTACGCCGCTGGGAAACGATCAGTGGAACTCGCTGACGCCACTCCCCATAGCTGAGGCCTTCTCAACGGGTGGCAAACCCCTGGTCTGCACCGGGGTTCGCTTACACAATCGATAGACGCTCCGGGACGGGCGTGACTCAGGCCCAGCCCGTCACCTCGGCAAGTGCATCGCCGATCTTGGCGAGGCTGTCCACGGTACGAACGCCAGCTGCCTGCAGCGCTGCAAACTTCTCCTTCGCCGTTCCCTTGCCACCGGCAATGATGGCACCGGCATGACCCATGCGTTTTCCGGGAGGCGCAGTGACGCCGGCGATATAGCCCACCACCGGCTTCTTGACATACTGCTTGATGAACGCTGCGGCGTCTTCTTCAGCATTGCCGCCGATTTCGCCCACCATCACGATGGCTTCGGTCTTCGGGTCATCCTGGAAAAGTCTCAGAATGTCGATGAAGTGGCTGCCCGGAATCGGATCGCCACCAATCCCGACGCAGGTGCTCTGGCCATAACCCTTATCCGTGGTCTGTTTGACTGCTTCATAGGTGAGCGTGCCGGAGCGCGAGACGATGCCGACCTTGCCAGGCAGATGGATGTGACCCGGCATGATGCCGATCTTGCACTCACCGGGCGTGATCACCCCCGGGCAGTTTGGTCCGATGAGCCGCGCATCGGAAACATCCAGCCGCGCTTTCACCGACAGCATGTCGAGAGTCGGAATGCCCTCGGTAATGCAGACGATCAGCTTGATGCCTGCGTCGAGCGCTTCGAGGATGCCGTCTTTGGCCACGGGGGCCGGCACATAGATGACTGACGCGGTTGCGCCGGTTGACTTCACCGCATCGGAGACCGTGTCGAACACCGGCAGACCCAGATGTTTCGTGCCACCTTTGCCAGGTGTGACGCCGCCGACGAGTTTGGTGCCATAGGCCAGCGCCTGTTCGCTGTGCAGCGTGCCCTGGGATCCGGTGAATCCCTGACAGATCACTTTCGTGTCTTTGTTGACCAGAATGCTCACTTATTTGCCCCCCGCCGCTGCGACCACTTTTTCCGCCGCTTCCCGAAGCGAGTTGGCGGGAATGATATTGAGCCCACTCTCCTTGAGACGCGCGCGTCCCGCATCGGAGTTGTTGCCTTCGAACCGCACTACGACGGGTACTTTCACGCCCACGTCCTGCACAGCACCGATGATGCCATCGGCAATGGTTACGCAGCTGACGATGCCGCCGAAGATGTTGATCAAAACAGCCTTCACTGCCTGGTCCGACAAAATGATCTTGAAGGCTTCTGTCACTGTCGCCTTCGTGGCGCCACCACCGACGTCGAGGAAATTCGCGGGCTGACCGCCATACAGCTTCACCAGATCCATGGTGCCCATCGCCAATCCGGCACCGTTCACCATGCAGCCGATGTTTCCTTCCAGGGCCACATAGTTGAGGTTGTGTTCAGCGGCCTGTGCTTCACGTTCGTCTTCCTGCGACGGATCCTGTATCGCTGCAACCCGCTTCTGCCGATAGAGCGCATTACCATCGATGTTCACCTTGGCATCGAGGCAATGCACATTGCCCTGTTCGGTGATCACCAACGGATTGACTTCAAGCAGTGAACAATCACATTCGTGGAAGAGTTTCGACAAGCCCATGAACACGTTGGTGAACTGCTTGATCTGGTCGCCTTTGAGGCCAAGCTTGAACGCAAGCCGACGGCCCTGATAAGGCTGTGGACCCACATACGGGTCGATGGTTTCACGCAGGATCTTCTCTGGCGTTTCTTCGGCGACCTTCTCGATCTCCACGCCACCTTCGGTGGAGGCCATGAACACCACGCGCCGTGAACCTCGATCGACGACGGCACTCAGATACAGCTCCCGGGCGATATCGGTGCAGCTCTCGACGTAGATCTTCGAAACCGGCTGGCCTTCCGCAGTGGTTTGAATGGTCACCAGCCGTTTGCCGACCCATTTATCCGCAAACGCTTTCACCTCATCGAAGGAATCGGCGAGTTTTACACCGCCGGCCTTGCCGCGACCGCCGGCATGCACCTGCACCTTGCAGACCCACCGGTTGCCGCCAATCTTCTTCGCCGCTTCCACAGCTTGCGCCGCGGTATCAACAGCGTAACCGGTAGAAACCGGCAACCCATATTCGGCAAAGAGCTGCTTCGCCTGGTACTCGTGTAGATTCATGGAAAAGGAATTTCCTATTGTCTGTTTGTAGTAGAGAATGCGTGACGGGTGACGCCCCTCGCCTCACCCGTCAGGCCGGTTACTTCTTCACTTACTTCTTCTTGCGATTCACCATGTGGATCGCATGCCCGGCGACACCGAGAGCGGCTTCATGCAGGGCTTCCGACAACGACGGATGCGCGAACATGGTGAGGCCAAGATCTTCGGCGCTGCCGTCGAACTCCATCGATATCACCGCCTGGGCAACAATTTCGGAAGCCTGCGGCCCAAGCACGTGGATGCCCAGGATACGGTCTGTAGCGGCATCAGCAATTACCTTGACAAAGCCCTCCGTATCATTGGCCGCGAGTGCCCGACCGGAAGCAGCGAATGGAAACTGCCCGACGTTGTAAGCATCACCACCCGCCTTGACCTCCTGCTCGGTTTTTCCAACCCAGGCAATCTCCGGATGGGTGTAAATCACTGAAGGGATGCAATCGTAGTTGACCATGGGTTTGTGGCCCGCGATACGGTCCGCGACCATCACTCCTTCTTCGGTACCTTTGTGGGCCAGCATCGGGCCACGCACCACGTCGCCGACCGCATAGACACCAGGCACATCCGTTTCGCAGACATCGTTCACGTAGAGGAACCCGCGCTCATCGAGATTCACACCACAATCGGCACTCAAGAGATTCTGGGTTGCCGGGCGGCGGCCAACAGCGACGATCAGTTTGTCCACCGTAACCGACTGTTCTCCATCCGGTGTCTTGAAGGCGACTTCCACTGCGCCATTGACCACCTTGGCGCTCGTGACAAGATAGCCTAGGCGGATGTCGAGCCCTTGTTTGCGAAGGATTTTTTCAGCGTCCCGACTCACCCGCTCATCTGCCATCGGCAGAAACTCTTTCAGGGCTTCGAGCACCACGACCTGGGCGCCAAGCCTGTTCCAGACACTGCCGAGTTCAAGCCCGATGACCCCGGCACCAATCACCCCAAGGCGTTGTGGCACGGACTGGAACTCGAGGGCACCCGTTGAATCCACGATGAAGCCTTCGGTCAGCGGTGCTGGCGGGATTTGAACCGGGACGGAGCCAGCCGCCACGATCACGTTCTTCGCTTGCAGCACCGAAACCGCGCCATCGTTGGCAGTGAACTCAACCTTGCGATCCTTGAGCAGTTTGCCGCGACCGGCGAGGTGGGTCACACCGTTGCCCTTGAAGAGCCCCTGGATTCCCTGGGTAAGCCCGGTAACCACCTGGTCTTTGCGGGCAATCATCGCTGGCACATCGATTTCGACACCACTCACCTTCACGCCCATTGCGGCGAAGCCGTGTTTGGCGTCATGGAATTTGTGGCTCGCGTCGAGCAATGCCTTGGAAGGAATACACCCCCAGTTGAGGCAGGTGCCACCGAGTACCGGCTTGCCATCCTTGCCAATGGATTTATCGATGCAGGCTGTGCTCATGCCGAGCTGCGCCGCGCGGATGGCTGCGGCATACCCTGCCGGGCCTGCACCAATGACGATCACGTCGTACTGTTCACTCATGCCTTGCTCCAGGCTGGAAATTCTTGAACTGCAATGACTTGGAAAAGCGCCTCACGGATCCGCTCAGAGTTCCAGCAGGATCCGGGCCGGGTCTTCCAGGAGGTTCTTGATGGTGACGAGGAAGCCTACCGCTTCGCGGCCATCGATCAAGCGATGGTCATAGGAAAGTGCCAGATACATCATCGGCCGTATCACGATCTGCCCGTCGATGACGACGGGACGCTCTTGGATCTTGTGCATGCCAAGAATCCCGGTCTGCGGCGGGTTAAGGATCGGCGTTGATAACAGGGAGCCGAAGATGCCACCGTTGGAAATGGTGAACGTGCCACCCTGCATGTCCTCGATGGCGAGTTTTCCCGCCCGGGCGCGGGTACCGTAGTCACCGATCTGATCCTCGATCTGCGCCAGGGACAGGGCGTCGGCATCACGGACGATGGGTACCACCAGGCCACGTTCTGTCGACACCGCAACACCGATATCGAAATAGCCGTGATAGACGATGTCATTGCCGTCGATGCTGGCATTGACGGACGGGAACCGCTTAAGCGCTTCAACACTGGCCCGCACAAAAAAGCTCATGAAGCCGAGCTTGGTACCGTTGTGGGCCTTCTGGAATTCATCACCGAATTTGCGCCGCAGCGCAGCAACCGCAGTCATGTCGACTTCGTTGAAGGTCGTCAGCATCGCGGCGTTGTGCTGCGCTTCAACCAGACGTTTGGCGATGCTGGCGCGCAGTCGCGTCATGGGAACCCGTCGCTCCACCCGCTCGCCCGTGGCGACGGTGTCATCTGCCGTTCCGCTCGCTCCGGGGTCCGGCAACGCTGATGCAATCGGAACTTCCGACTGTTTGGCGGCAGCGACCCTTGCGACATCTTCCTTGGTGATCCGTCCGTCGCGGCCACTGCCTTTGACATCGGCGATATCAATGCCCATTTCGTCGGCGAGCTTGCGCGCCGCAGGACCGGACATCGCCAATGACTCGGGTTGTTCTGACGCCGCAGGTGCACCACTCGCAACTGGGGCGGCCGGTTGTGCCGATGCAGCACCGGCACCTTCCTCAAACACGCCGATGACTTCATCACTGAGGACCGTTGCACCGGTCTCCTTGTTGATCGCCCTGAGCACACCATCCGCCAGCGCGACAACTTCCATCACGACTTTGTCGGTTTCGATCTCGACCAGCAACGTGTCGCGTTTGACAAATTGGCCCACGGATACGTGCCAGGCTCCGATGGTGCCCTCGCTCACGGATTCAGGGAATGAAGGGGCTTTGATGTCCATGTCAGCAGCTCCGGTTCAGGGGCATTGGGTTCGCAGCGTGGTGTATCGGGAAACCATCAGGCTTCCACCCCGAAGAGCGCATCACTGACGAGTCGACGCTGCTGCTCGTTAAACAAGCTTGGATATCCAGGTGCCGGCGCGGCATGTGGCCCACGGCCGGCATAGGTGAGATACAGGTTTTGATCGTGTTCGAGTACCACATGCCGCATGTGGTGCTGGCTTGAATACCAGGCGCCCTGGTTCATCGGCTCCTCCTGGCACCACACCACATCTTCGATGTTCCGGTACGGCGTGATGACGTCGGCCAGCTCACCTTCGGGGAACGGATAAAGCTGCTCGATACGGATGATCGCCACGTGTTCCGCTTTCGCTTCGCGCCGTGCGTCCAGCAGCTCGTAGTAGACCTTGCCGCTGCACATCACCACCCGCGAGATGGCGTCCGGATCGTGTGCATCGATCTCGCCGATCACATTCTGGAATCGGCCTTCGGCCAATTCGTCCAGGGTACTGACGGCCAGCTTGTGGCGTAGCAGGCTCTTGGGTGTGAAGGCAATCAGCGGGCTGCGCCAGGGACGCAAGGCCTGCCGCCTGAGCATGTGGAAAACCTGCGCTGGCGTGCTCGGAACACAGACCTGCATGTTGTGTTCGGCACAGAGCTGCAGGTAACGCTCCACACGACCTGAAGAGTGTTCAGGCCCGGCGCCTTCCTGACCATGGGGCAATAGCATGGTGAGGCCACACAACCGCCCCCACTTGGTCTCACCGGATGACAGGAACTGATCGATCACCACCTGCGCGCCGTTGGCAAAGTCACCGAACTGCGCTTCCCATATGACCAGCGAACCCGGCGTGCTGGTGGCATAACCGTACTCAAACGCGAGCACCGCTTCTTCCGACAGCAGCGAGTCATAGATGTCGAATCGATCAAACTCGACGATTCCATCAAGCACGCAGTGACGCGCGCCATTCTTCTGGTTATGAACGACCGCATGGCGATGACTGAACGTACCGACACCCACATCCTGACCGGTGAGGCGGACTGGAACGTCCTGATACAGGAGCGTCGCGTACGCCATCACTTCCGCAAAGCCCCAGTTAAGGGGCATTGCGCCCGCCGCCATGCGGTGCCGGTCTTCGAAAATCTTCTTCACCTGGTTGTGCAGCACGAATGACTCTGGGAGCGTTTCCATGCGGGTATTCAGTTCCCGTAGAACGCTTTCGCTGACTCGTGTGTCGGCGGCGGACTTCCAGTTATGGCCCAGATACTTCTGCCAGTCGATGGATAGGGTGGATTGTGCATCCCGCACGATTGCGAGCGCCGCACCCTCACCGGACTCCAGCAGGCTACGGTAGTGTTCGGCCATCGCATCCCCGTCTGCCCGTGAGATCACGTCTTCACCCACGAGCTTGTCGAGATACAGCGTGCGGGTGGTCGGATGTTTGGCGATCTTCTGGTACATGATCGGCTGAGTTTTTGCCGGCTCTTCCGCTTCATTGTGTCCACGGCGCCGGTAGCCGATGAGATCGATGACCACATCCTTGTGGAATTCCTGCCGATAGTCGGCAGCGAGACGGGTAACAAAAAGAACCGCTTCCGGATCATCCGCATTCACATGGAAAATTGGCGCCTGCACCATCTTCGCAACCTCGGTGCAGTAGTCCGTCGAACGGGCATCGATCTGTTCGTGCGTGGTGAAGCCAATCTGGTTGTTGACGATGATGTGGATGGTGCCCCCGGTCCGATAACCACGGGTGCGCGACATCTGGAAAGTTTCCATCACCACACCCTGGCCGGCGAAAGCCGCATCACCATGCACGATGATGGGCACCACGCCTGCGCCGTCGTGATCACCCATCCGATCCTGACGGGCGCGCACCGATCCCTCAACCACTGGCGCAACGATTTCAAGGTGTGACGGGTTGAACGCTAGCGCGAGATGCATCTCGCCACCCGGCGTCATGATGTTGGTGGAGAAACCCTGGTGATACTTCACATCACCACTGCCCTGGCTCGGCGAAACCTTGCCGTCGAATTCGGCGAAGAGTAGGGCCGGGTTTTTGCCGAAGATGTTAACGAGAACGTTAAGGCGCCCGCGGTGCGCCATGCCGATCACCGCCTCACGCACACCATGACCACCGAGCCGCTGCAACATCGCATGCAGGCAGGGGATCAGGCTCTCCAGCCCTTCCAGCCCGAACCGCTTGGTTCCGGGGTAACGGCTGTGCAGGTACTTCTCGAGTCCTTCAGCGGCGGTGAGCCGTTCCAGCAACATGCGTTTTTCGGCGGCGGAATACACCGGTTTAGCGCGAACACGTTCGAGTCGCTGTTGCACCCACATCTGCTCACCGGCGTTGACGATGTGCATGAACTCGCTGCCAACGGAGCCTGAGTAGGTGGCCTCGAGCACGGCGATGATCTCGCGCAGGCTCGCCCGGTGTTCACTGTGCTCCAGCGTACCGGTGTCAAAAATCTCGTCGTAGTCCGCCGGCGTGAGGCCGTGATAGCGGATGTCGAGGATGGGCATGTCCGGGCGTGACATGAGCCCGAGTGGATCGAGGTTCGCCTTCATGTGACCGCGGCGACGCCAGGCTGCGATGAGATCCGCGAGGCGCATCTGCTTGATCTCGTGCGTACTCTGGATGTCTGCAGAAACTTTTTCTGGTCGCGCTTTGAGGCGGTTGCGGCCGATCCGCTCGAAATGGGAGATCACTGCACCATGCGGGGTTTCCCCCTGCACGGCGGTTTCCACGTGAGGCAGCTGATTGAAATAAGCACGCCACTGCGGAGCTATCGCGTTGGGATCGGTGAGATAGGCCTCGTACATCGCCTCGATGTACGCCGAGTTGGTACCCGCCAGATGCGAGCTGCGCCGCATGCGTTCGTTGTATGAATCCAAAGCGTCTGCCTCAGTGTCTACAACCATTTTGCCCGCATTGTTCAAGGCCAATGCGAGCCAGCGATCACTGGTCGAAGGTCGACTCGTCCAGAAGCCGGCCTCGATGGGAAGCGGTCAAGTCCCCTGCTGCATTAGCATCGTCCGGATCTTGCCAATCGCCCGGGTCGGGTTAAGGCCCTTCGGACAGACACTGACACAGTTCATGATGCCGCGGCAGCGGAACACGCTGAAGGGATCGTCCAGTTTAGCCAGACGTTCGGCAGTTGCGGTGTCACGCGAATCCGCCAGGAACCGGTAAGCCTGCAGGAGGCCGGCCGGACCAATGAACTTGTCCGGGTTCCACCAGAAGGACGGACAAGCCGTAGAACAGCAAGCGCAGAGAATGCATTCGTAAAGACCGTCGAGTTTTTCGCGGTCTTCCGGTGTCTGCAGTCGCTCCTGTGCCGGCGGTGGTTTGTCGTTGATGAGGAACGGATCGATCTTGCGGTACTGACGGTAGAACTGGGTCATGTCGACCACGAGATCGCGCACCACCGGGAGACCGGGAAGCGGACGCAGGATCAGCTTGCCACCCTTGGCAACTTCCGAAACCGGGGTAATGCAGGCGAGACCATTCTTGCCGTTCATGTTGACGCCATCGGAACCACACACGCCTTCGCGGCACGAACGCCGGT
>VGVE01000100.1 GCA_016874135.1 Gammaproteobacteria bacterium
CGGTCCGTTGCCGGTCTCAACAAAGTTTCGAACACACCGATATCGGGAGCCGCGACCACCGGGCAACTCACCTCGCGTTTCGGCAGGTAGCCACCCAGAGCTCTGCGGCGCTCGTGGATGTAGCGGTTTTCCGCGCTGTCCACCGCGGGGTTGTAGAAGGCTGCATGTCTGGCCGCTTCGTCCTCGAGCGGAATGCCAAGAGAGCGGGCCAGTGTCACCCGCTCATCCGCGGAGAAATTTTTCTTCTGGTGCGCCGTGTTGGTGCCTTGCGCTGTGGCGATGCCATCACCTTTCACCGTCTTGATGAGGATCACCACCGGCTTGCCTGTGATCGCGATCGCCCGGGCATAGGCGGCGTAGATTTTTTTCGCATCCTGTCCGCCGCGCTTGATCTCGCGCACCTCTTCATCGGTGAGCGAGTTCATGAGGCGTTCGAGCACCGGATTGCCTTCGACCCAGTGTTCGCGCTGCACTTTTCCAGGCAGCACCGAATACCGTTGATAGTCACCATCGAGGCACTGCTCCATGCGCCGTTTCAGCGCCCCTTCGTGATCCTGTGCCAGCAGCCCGTCCCAGCCGCTGCCCCAGATCACCTTGATCACCTCCCAGTCTGCTCCCCGAAATGTACGTTCCAGTTCCTGGATGATCTTGCCGTTCCCTCGCACTGGGCCATCGAGTCGTTGCAGATTGCAGTTCACCACCAGAATCAGATTGTCGAGGCGCTCGCGGCTCGCCATGTTGATGGTGCCGAGTACCTCGGGTTCATCGGACTCACCATCACCGATGAAACACCAGACCTTTGCATCCGTGCGGGGCTTGAGCCCGCGGTTCTCCAAGTACTTTGCAAAGCGCGCCTGGTAAATCGCGGTAGGCGTTGACAGGCCCATGGATGCATTCGGGAGTTGCCAGAAGGAAGGCATCGACCGCGGATGCGGATACGCAGGCAAACCACCGCCCTTGCCAAGCTCCTGTCGATAGTTGGCAAGGCGGGTTTCATTCAACCGGCCTTCGAGCATGGCGCGGGCGTAGACACCGGGTGCGGCGTGAGGTTGCGGCAGAACGAGATCCGCCGGTTCGCTGCCATCACCTGCGCGGAAGAAATGGTTGAAGCCGACCTCCAACATCGTCGCGCAGGAGGCGTAGGTGGCGATATGCCCACCCACACCGACATTCCGATCCGCCGCCTGCAGCACCATAGCCATGGCGTTCCAGCGGTTGATGTTCTCGATGCGTTTTTCGATCTCGATGTCGCCCGGGTATACGGGCTGTTCATCGGGCGGAATGGTGTTGATGTACGGGGTGTTGAGCGGTGCGCTCTGCAAGGTCGCACCCGCCCGGCCCGCCTCGTCATGAAGGGCCGCCAGGACTTGTTGAACGCCGTCCTTGCCCCAGTGGCGGGCAATGTCGGCAAGCGCGTGGCGCCACTCGCGGATGTCGTCTTCGATGGGTTGCATGCGCTAACTCCGTCTTGGAAACACGGACGCACCTCGTTTTTTAGCCGTGTAGGGAGATCGACCTCGGACACACCTCGTTCTTATGGGGGGCTTGATCGGCCGAGGTATGTCCGGGTCTCCCGCGATTCACATCGAGATTCGGGAGCCTATTTTGATCGAGGTCTGTCCTCGCAATATTGCTTTTTCAGCTCACAACAGCTCCTTATCCGGCATACTATTGCTAAAAAAGAGCATCCATTGACTGTCAATGCCAATCCCAACCTTGGACCACACCGACCGGGAAATCCTCCACCACCTTCAGCAAGACGGCCGCCTGACCAACGCCGAACTCGCTGAGCGCGTACACCTGTCCCCCTCTCCGTGTCTTCGCCGGGTTCGCCACCTCGAATCCGAAGGAATCATCCGCAGCTACGCGACGCTGTTGGACCCGCGCAAAGTCGGCCTGCCGATCAGTGTGTTCGTCAACGTGTCATTGCGCTCCCAGGGCCGCGAAGCCATCCAGGATTTCGAGGCGCATATCCAGACGTGCCCAGAGGTGATGGAGTGTTACCTCATGACCGGTACTTCCGACTATCTCCTGCGAGTGGTGGTGCCGGACCTTGATGCCTACGAGGTCTTCCTCTCGTCCAAACTCACGACCATCGGTGCCGTCGCCAACATCCAGTCGAGCTTTTCCCTGAAGCAGGTGGTGTACAGGACGGAACTCCCGATACCTCAGTAACCGACAACCGAATACCATCTCCCAATGAACACCACCTACGACGTCCTGATTATTGGCGCCGGCCTCTCCGGCATGTATCAACTCAAACGCATGCGCGATCTGGGTTTCACCGTGCACGGTTTCGAAGCGGGTTCAGACGTCGGCGGCGTGTGGTACTGGAACCGCTACCCCGGTGCCCGTTTCGATTCTGAGAGTTACAGCTACGGTTATTCGTGGTCGAAAGAACTGCTTGAGGAGTGGGAGTGGAGCGAACACTTCGCAGCCCAGCCGGAAACGCTGCGTTATTGCGGCTACGTCGCCGACAAATTCGATCTGCGGCGTGATTTCACCTTCAACTGCCGCATTGCTTCGGCGACGTGGAACGAGGCGACACGCCAATGGACGCTTATCGCCGAAGATGGCACTACCGCGACCGGCACCTGGCTTGTCACCTGCCTCGGCCCACTGTCTGAACCCACGCCTCCGAGTTTCCCCGGTAGAGAAAGTTTCAAGGGCGACGCCTTCCACACCGCCACCTGGCCACACCATCCGGTTTCATTTACAGGCAAGCGCGTCGCCGTCATTGGCACCGGCGCAACGGGCGTGCAGACCATCACCGAAGTAGCGAAGACCGTTGGTCATCTCACCGTGTTCCAGCGCACACCGAATTACTGCGCTCCGCTCGGTAATCGTCCAATCACGCCGGAGGAGCAACAGCAGATCAAGGTGAGCTATGACCAGATCTTCGCGACCTGTGCTGTTTCAACCGGTTCCTTTATTCACAACTCGGACCCGCGCCTCGCCCTTGAGGTCAGTGCCGAAGAACGCGAAACATTCTGGGAAAAAAAGTACTACGAACCCGGATTCGGCATCTGGCTCGGTAACTTCGCGGACATCGGCACCAATGCGGAAGCCAATGTACTGGCGAGTGCATATATGCGCCGCAAGATCCGCGAGCGCGTGAAGGATCCCAAGGTTGCAGAAAAACTGGTGCCCAAAAATCACGGCTTCGGCACGCGCCGCGTACCGATGGAGAGCGGTTACTACGAGGTTTACAACCAGGCCAACGTCGAGCTGATCGATCTCCACGAGGAACCGATCCTGCGTATCGTTCCGCAAGGCATTCAAACAAGCCGGCGAACGATCCCCATCGACATCATTATCTATGCTACCGGCTTCGATGCGGTACGCGGTTCATTTGACCGCATTCGTTTCGAAGGTGCAGGTGGTCAACTGCTCAAGGAGGCCTGGGCTGACGGGCCCACTACGCTGCTCGGCCTGCAGACCCCGGGCTTTCCGAACATGTTCACCATCGTTGGTCCGCACAACGCTGCAGGCTTCTGCAACATTCCCCGGTGCATCGAACAAAACGTCGATTGGGTGACCGAATTCATGATCCACGCCCGTGAACGCGGGACCACACGCATCGAAGCCACAGTGCCTGCTGCCGAGGACTGGACCCGGCATGTCTACGAGATGGTGGACCTCACGCTGATTGCTACCACTGACAGCTGGTTCATGGGTGTGAACCAGAACCTGCCGGAGAAGAAGCGCACCTTCCTCGCCTACGCCGGCGGTTCGCCTCGGTACCGGAAGAAGTGTGACGCCATTGCCGCTGACGGATATCGCGGCTTTGCCCAGTCCTGATTGGTCCCCGCTGCCAGGGTTAAGGAATCTTCATGACGCTCAGATCCGGTGCTGACTACCTCGCCTCGCTGCGTGATTCCCGCGACATCTGGCTGCGCCCACATCAGTTCAATGACGGCACATCGCCCGCTGTGGCTGAAGAAAAACTTAACACCGTGTCCTGAAACAGTTGACCACTACAATTCGGATAGAGGACCCAACGCATGCAGACGTGTTTCCGATCTTCAACCTCTAGCTTGCCGCCCGCAACTCTACCGGCATACGTCGAAGGCCTTGTGTTTCAGAAGCCGCCCCAGTAAACCTATGCCTAAATTTTCATGGAGCCCAAAGAGGTGCTGAACGGACAAATCAAGAACGTCGGTGTTTTCTTTTATGTGCGAGATGTTGCCCGCGCACATCGCTTCTATGTGTAAACCCTGGGTCTGACTTTCGAAGTCGAAGACTTTGAGAACGGCTTCCTGCTGGCTCGTCTGCCAGGTGACGTCGAGTTTGTTTTCCTGGCCGGGGATCCGTCGCCTGGCGCCACACCGCAGGTCGTGTTTGGGCTCGCCAACGGCGGTATTGACGCGATGGTTGATCGACTAGCAGCTGCAGGCATGGAGATCGTTACACCCGTAATCGAAGCTCCGGGCGGTTGGTCAGCGGAATTACGCGATGTTGACGGTCACATCCTGTCGTTTTACCAGGACGATTTGCAGGACAGATAAATCCCAACGATTGGTCTCAGCGGCGAAGTTCCAGCACCACCTTGCCGATGCTGTCATTGCCTGCGATCAACGTGTGTGCCTTCTCCGCTTCAGGCAGCGGAATAACCGCTTCGACGATCGCCTTGATCCGACCGCTCGCGAACGCCGGCCACACATCCCGCTCAAGGCTATCCATGATCAGGGATTTGGCGGCAATGCTGCGCGCCCGCAGTGTGCTGCCAATGACCTTGATGCGCTTCATCAGGATCATCCCGAGATTGGCTTCAACGATGGTGCCGCCCATCATGCCGATAAGCAGCAGACGTCCATCCAGTGACAACACCTTGAGGTTGTCAACGAAGTACGTTGCAGCAACCGGATCCAGGATGACCTGCACACCGCCACTACCGGCCCATGCCTGAACCGCGGCAATAAACGACCCCGCTGCGCGGTCGTGGCCAACATCAGCCCCGAGCGCCACACACGCTTCGATCTTGCGCTGCCCACTCACCGTTACGAACGTAGGGTTGTGGGTGTTCTTGCAGAGCTGGATCGCCGCCGTGCCCACACCGGACGCGCCGGCATGCAGGAGTACCCGCTCGCCGGTCTTGAGACCACCCTCCATGTAGAGATTGAGATACGCCGTCGCAAACACTTCCGGAATCGATGCGGCTTCGATGAAAGAAAGCCCTTTCGGGATATTCAACACCTGCCCTGCAGCGACCACCACCTCTTCGGCATAACCGCCACCAGCAAGCAGCGCACACACCCGGTCGCCGGGACGGACACGCTGCACATGCTCATCCACTTCGATCACTTCACCGGCACACTCGAGGCCGAGGATCGGACTCGCACCGGGTGGTGGTGGATAGCCACCTTGCCTCTGAACCAGATCAGCGCGGTTCACTGCAGTGGCGTGAACAGCAATACGCACCTGGCCAGGGCCGAGAGCGGGACGCTCCGTATCCGCCCATACGAGTGAGTTGCCCTGAACCTGGACGGCTTTCATGACGAGTGAATCTCCTGCAACGGTTACCAGGACAAGCGCACTTTGTCGCCACGTCCATGGAGATACTGTTTGAGCTGGCTCACCTTGTAATCGCCGTAATGCACCATCGAAGCCACGAGTGCCGCATCCGCTGCACCGGTGGTGAGCACATCATGCAGGTGTTCCGGTTTGCCGGCACCACCGCTGGCAATAACAGGAATACGCACGGATTTCGAGATCCGTGCGGTTAGGGTGAGCTCGTAACCGTCCCGCGTGCCATCGGCATCGATGGAGTTCACCACGAGTTCTCCGGCGCCGAGGCGTTCACCTTCTTTCGCCCACCACAGCGCATCAATGCCCATTGGCTTGCGCCCACCATTAATGACGATTTCATAACCCGACGGGATGCGTTCGCTGACCGGAACACGCAGGACATCCATGGACAACACCACATTCTGGTTGCCAATGGCTTCCGCACATTCACTGATCAGCGCCGGGCGCTGCACCGCCGCGGAATTGACATTGATTTTCTCAGCACCAGCCAGGCGCAGATCCGTGGCATCCGCCACGGTGCGTACGCCACCACCCACTGACAAAGGGATGAACACCTGCTCGGCAACCCGTTCCACCACATCAAGCATGATGCCGCGGCGATCACTAGATGCAGTGATGTCATAGAACACCAGCTCATCGAGCCCGTCTTCATAGTACTCACGGGCTTTGTGCACCGGATCACCGATGTCTTTGGTATCGACAAACTTCACGCTCTTGGCAAGTTTGCCATCACGTACGTCGAGGCATGCGATAACCCGCTTGCTCAGCACGTTCCCTCCCAACCCGCGAAAGCACGCAGCAGTCTGAGCCCAACCCGACCACTCTTCTCTGGATGGAACTGGGTGGCGAAATAATTGTCGCGACCGAGTGCACAGGCGAACTCCTGCTCGTAGTCGGACACCGCGTAAACAATGTTCCGGTCCGCCGGTGCCGGGAAATAAGCGTGTACATAATAATACTCATCACCGGCTTCGAGCCCTGCCAGCAAGGGATGCGGCTTGATGCCGCGCACTTCGTTCCAGCCCATGTGTGGCACCTTGAGGGCCCGATCGGTGAGTTGGAAACGACGCACCTCACCTTCGAACAGGCCAAGTGTCCTGGTATCATTTTCTTCGGAGTATTGCAGCGAGATCTGTAGACCGAGACAGATGCCGAGTGTCGGGGTGCCTCGGGCGATGATCTCCTTGAGGGCCGCGCCGAGTCCGCGTCGGCTGAGACTTTGCATCGCCGCCCCGGCCGCACCGACACCGGGGAAGATCACCCGGTCGGCGCGACGGAGCAAATCCGGATCACCAACGATCTCTGCTTCAAGACCAACCTCGTGACACGCCCGCTGCACGCTACGCAGGTTGCCTGCGTCGTAATCCACAATGGCGGCAGCGATACTCACGACAGCGGTACTCATGACAGGTTTGGGGGCGGGGGATACTATCGCACCGCCCCGCAGCCACCAAGGAATTGTTCTGGCCACAACACGCGACGGAATCCTGCTCATCAATCTTGGCTCTCCGGCCTCGCCGGAGGTTGCCGACATCCGCAGATACCTCGATGAATTCCTGATGGATCCCTATGTTCTCGACGTTCCATGGGCTGTTCGTCGTTTGATCGTCTCGCTTTTCATCCTGCCCACCCGTCCCCGACGAAGCGCACACGCCTATGCGCAGATCTGGCGGAGCGAAGATCAAACCGGATACGGCTCGCCTTTGCTCCAGTACGGTGCACGTTTGCGGGATGCACTTGCCGAGATGATGTCCGTGCCGGTTGAACTCGGCATGCGCTATGGCGAACCGTCCATCGAGGCCGCTATGGAAACACTCAGCCGGCAGGAAGTGGAACGCATTCTGGTGGTGCCCCTCTACCCTCAACACGCAGATTCCACCACCACCACAGCGCTCGAGATTGCGCGTGAAGCTGCCAACTCGATTCCGCTGATCGAGCTGCCACCTTTTTTCGATCACCCTGACTACCTGGCCGCATTGGCCACGGTCACACGCGAGCATCTCCCCGACGGTTTTGATCTGCTGTTGATGAGTTACCACGGTCTGCCGGAAAGACACATGGTCCGAGCGGACCCAACAGGCGGCCACTGTCTCAAGAACGAGAACTGCTGCGAGACGGCATCTGCAGCACATGCGACGTGTTATCGCCACCAGACCCGCGTGACGTCACGACTGCTGGCGGAGAAGCTTGGCCTCAACACCTCACGCTGGGGACTGAGTTACCAATCCCGTCTTGGTCGCCTCCCATGGCTTGCGCCGTACACGGATACCACCCTGCGTGAATTGCCGGCGAAAGGTGTGAAAAATCTGGCAGTGGTCTGTCCTGCATTTGTGGCTGACAACCTGGAGACGCTCGAAGAGATTGCGATCACCGGTCGCAAGACATTTCTCGATGCCGGCGGCGAGTCCCTCACCTTGATTCCTTGCCTCAACGACCATCCGGCTTGGGTGCAGTACCTCGGCAAGATCTGTGGCCAGGCGTTGGCAGCATCTTCCACACCCTGACTGTCTTAGCGCTGGCTGTATTACCGGCGAATAATCCGTTTGCTTCATCCTGCTCTACACGATTGAATGTCGAAACATCTCGCAACAAATCGCATCAACTAGTGTCATTGTGGCGGTTTTGCGAGGTGTGTCCACGCCAAAACAGGAGACATCCATGCTGCAACAGTTAAGCGCTATCTCGAAAAGAGCTGCGTTCAAAGGCGCAATGGCAACGGCTCTGGCGGGCCTTTTTGCCACCCCCGTGCCCGTTACTCGCAGCCGAGAGAGCCGCAATTGAAGAAATTGTCGTCACCGCCACCAAGAGGGAAGAGTCGATTCAGGATATTTCTATCGCCGTCAGCGCTCTCCAAGGCGAAGACCTCCAGAACCGCGGCATCAACGACATCAACCAGCTGCAGCAGGTCTCACCGAGCCTGCAGATCAACACGTCCAACAGCACCACCAACGGCGGCACGATGCGCATTCGTGGTGTAGGCACAACCGGCAACAACGTCGGTCTTGAAGCTGCCGTCGGTTTCTTCACAGACGGGATTTACCGCAGCCGCTCCGGGCAGGGACTGAACGAACTGATCGACGTACAACGCATCGAAGTCCTGCGCGGTCCACGAGGGACACTGTTCGGCAAGAACACGTCTGCGGGCGCCGTACACGTGATCTCCAACAGGCCTGAGTACTAGTTTGGCGGCACCGCTGCAGTCGGCTATAGCAACTGCAAAGGCATCCGTGCAGATGGCTCGGTGACCGGTCCGATCATCGATGAAAAGCTAGCGTTCCGCCTGGCCGGCGTTTTCAACAAACGTGACGGCTGGATGGAAGACGTTCGCAGCAACGACGATTTTGACAGCCGTGATCGGGTCGCACTCAAAGGCCAACTCCTGTTCGAGCCAACCGACACCTTCAGCGCCCGCTTGATCGTCGACTGGCTGGACCGCGACGAATCCTGCTGCCCCGCGACCTTCAAGATCGCTAGCCCTACCGGCGCTGCATTGCCCGCGCTGGGTGGCGATACGACGGAATACAGAGACCACCGTGTTGGCACCAACCACGAAGCTTTCGAGAAGATCGAGGACGTGGTCGTGGCGCTGGAAATGAACTGGGATCTCGGTTTTGCCGAATTGGTCTCGATCACCGGCATCCGCGAGTTCGATGTAAAACGTGGCCAGGATGTGGACTTCACCAACGTTGATATCTATCACGAGGGCAATACCGTTGAAAGTTTCGACAACTGGAGCCAGGAGCTTCGCCTCGTTGGTGGCACCGAGCGATTTGACTGGATTGTCGGGGGCTATGTGTCCGGCGAAGACATCAAGAACCAGGGCCGCTTCCTGGTGCTCGCAAGCCAGGGTCCGGCCTACTTCTCGCTTCTGCTGCGTAATCCGGCTGTGGCCAACCTGCTTCGTGATGGAGATGGCCTGTCCGCACGCTTCAACCAGGAAGCGGACTCCTCGGCGGTTTACACCAACAATACCTGGCACATCAGTGATCAGTGGGACCTGAACTTTGGCCTGCGTTACACC
This sequence comes from Gammaproteobacteria bacterium, assembly GCA_016874135.1. GTDB lineage: Bacteria > Pseudomonadota > Gammaproteobacteria > Pseudomonadales > Azotimanducaceae > SYFY01. The sequence continues at coordinate 9,551 of VGVE01000100.1, forward strand.
GAAGAAGACAAGGAAGGCGGCCCGGTTATCAATGAAACCGGTACTGCGGGTGTCGCCGACAACAACTGGCCATGTGCGCAGCTGCCCATCGCAACGTTCTGCAACAACGCCGGCTACTCCGGCAAGCGCAGTGAAGACAACCTGTCAGGAACCATCAAACTTTCCTGGCTGTTCCACGAAGACACGAGCACCTACCTCAGCTTCGCCAACGGTTACAAGGCCGGTGGTTTCAACCTCGATCCGACTGCTTTCAAGATCAACCCGGCCGGTGTCATAACCGGTGATGGCCGTGAATTCGAAGATGAAACGGTTGAAAGCGTGGAGCTCGGCCTGAAGAGCGAGTGGCTGGATGGAACCCTCATGCTGAATACCGCGCTGTTCTTCTCGAAGTACGAAGACTTCCAGCTCAACACCTTCACCCGCGCATTCTTCGTGGTACAGAACGTACCCGAGGTCGAGTCCAAAGGGATTGAGGTGGAATACACTTGGCTGGTCAGCGAAGGCATCATGCTGACCGGTGGAGTGACCTACGCGGATTCGAGCTACACCGACAGCACCCCGATCGTGAACGCGACTGCGGCGTTTGGTGGCCCGACCAATCTCGAGGGTCGCCAACTCACCAACTCACCTCTGTGGCAGGGGAGCACAGGCCTCTTGATCGACCAGGAGCTCGCGGGTGACTGGTAGTGTACCGTGAACCTGAACTGGATGATCCGTTCGCGGCACAACACCGGTTCCGATGCGGATCCTCAGAAAGTCCAGGGGACCTACAACCTGTTCAACGCCCAGATCGGATTGCGTAACGCCAGCGAGACATTCGCAGTGACCCTCTGGGGTAACAACATCTTCGACAAGGAGTATCTGCCGCTGACGTTTGACTCGGTTTCCCAGACCGGCAGCTGACACTCCATGGCCGGCACCCCTCGCATGTACGGCATCACCGCTCGTACACGTTTCTGAGGTTCGCGCCGTAACCACGAGGGCCGCCATCATTCGATGGCGGCCCTTCTTCTTTCTTGGGGTGAGAGATCGGGGTCAGGCTGCAGACACGCTGAACCCGGTGTTCGGGAAGTGCACCATGATGTTGCCGACTTCAGCATCCTTACGCAGGATCACGATCTCCTCAGCCGTCCATTTGATAAGCGAACCGGCTATTGGGTTGCGTCCGTAGTCGGTGGCGCTGACAGCCACGTTCTGTCCCGCTTTCAGGGTGAGCGCGAGCCGCGCGTCCACCCGCGCATGGTCCGGCGGTACCGGTTCCGCGCGTTTGCCGATCCCGTGGGCAGCTTCAGCCGACAGTTCAGTAAACCGGCCATGGCCAAAACGGCGCACGCGTTCCATGTAGTCGCGAACGTTCGGCCAGTCCGCAAGCATCGACTTGTTCACCGGATTGCCATCCACGAACCACAGGCAGTGATAGACGCTGAAATCGGCAATACTCGGCACTTCGCCGAACAGGAAACCGCCTTCGAGGGAACTCTCGAGCGACTGCAGGTACTCCTGGAAGTGCGCTTCAGCAGCCGTTGGCGGCACCCCCACAATTGGTGCACCGGCGGAGAGCTCGGCGCGGTCTTTCTGAAAGGCCGCTACCGCTTCCGGGGATAGCTGCGACATCTGCGCGGTGATCGCGGATTCGCGAAAGTTCAGCGCAACCACCGTTCTGAAGAGATCCGAATCCGCCCATTGCGCCACACGTTCCGCCGGAAAACCTGCGGCATAAAGCGTTGAGTTGCCGGCAATACGTGCCAGCGCGCGACAGATCACCTGGGTATCGCAGTAGACGTTGGCACCAATCTGCATGATCGGTGTCTTGCGATAGCCGCCGGACAAGGGCATCAGGAACGGCCGCGGCATGATCGGCGGTATGATGACCGACTGCCACTCGAGGCGCAGGTAACCAAAGAGCACACGGATTTTTTCCGAGAAAAGCGACGGCGGATAGTGATGCAGGATTGGAGTCACGTTGGGAATACCGTTGATTGATGCCCAACCAGTCTACACGGCTCAAGCCGAAGCGGCTCCAGCTCAAACCGACTGCGCCCTTGCCTTCACCAGTGCATAAAAATTCTGCACCAGCGGCCGCGAGAACATCGACTTGCGGGCCACGAAGCGAACCGGCCGGTTGAGACCGTCAGCATCGAGCGGTATGACTTCACTGGTTTTGACCCCCAGCGTTCGCGCCACACCGGCGGGTACGAGACCATGGCCAAATCCCGCCAGCGCCATCTGCGCCACGGAAAAAAACGATTCAAGGGAAACCGCCCGGTGCAGGCGCAGACGCTTCATGTCGTCTTCGATTGACCGCCAGGCACCAGAACGGGACTCGATAGTAATCACCGACAGCGGCTCGCCAACGTGGTACTTCAGCGGCTTGCGTGCGCTCGGGATGATGACCATCGGTTCCAGCCGGATCACTTCGCTTTGCAGATCAGACTCGGCGTCATAGCTGCCCGTACAGAGCCCGACCATGTATTCACCGGAACGCAAACGGTCCAGCACCACCGGCGAACGCTGTGCATGGAACTCGAATTCCACTTCCGGCATCTCCCGCGCAACCGATGCGAACAGCTTTGGTCCCCAGCTGGCGAGAATGGCCTCCGATACCCCCATGATGAGTTTGCCTTTGCGCAGGGTGTTGTCTTCGAGAAAGACACTGCGCAGGTCCGAGATCAATGGCGTTACCCGTTCTACCAGTTTGGTTCCGTGGTGGGTCAGCACCACCCGGCGGCCTTCCCGCTCGATCAAAGGCCGCTCATAGAACGCTTCGAGACTGGCGATTCGCTTGCTCACTGCCGACTGGGAGATCTTCAGCACCGTCGCCGTTTCCATCATCGTGCCGGTTTTGGAGAGCGTCACCAGGGTCTCAAGGTTCTCCAGCATTATTTATTCCTAATGGTTGATGCACACATTCCAACCATTCGCTGTATTCATGTAAAGCCTTTCTCCATGATGCACGCCATGTTGTACACAGCCATCCTCGCTACCGCTTTCGCCACCTCGGTTCTGTCGGGAATCCTCGGCATGGCCGGCGGCATGATTCTCATGGCGGTTCTCGCGACGACCTTACCTGTCGCCGCCGCCATGATCCTGCGCGGCGCAGTACAACTCACAGCCAACGGATCGCGGGCGTGGTTTCTGCGCAGTCACGTCGAACGGAACGTCCTGCCATGGTATGCAGCGGGCGCCGGTGCGGTCCTGGCCCTATTCATCGCCGTGA
>VGVE01000101.1 GCA_016874135.1 Gammaproteobacteria bacterium
CAAGAGCTCACCAAGCCGGTACGACTGGGAACGATCCCGCCCTCCATTGAGTGCACGGGGTCCTTCCACCCAAGGGTACAGCGCTGCCTCGACGCTGGTGCCTACATTGAATTTGAGAGACCCTCCCTTTCCGGAAAGCGGCGCGACAAACTCCTCTCTGCCGCCGGCATGGAGCCAATGCGGCAGGCGCAATGCGGCCGGAGCAAAGCCCCCCTCTTTGATCTTCAGAAGCGCATCCGCCCCAGATTTAAACCGGACGCGAAACACTGAGGATCTCGGGTCCAGCCCTACCGGTAGAAACCGGATTGAGGCCACATGGATCGAATACGTGTCCTGTACCGCTTCGATCAGTTCTTGCGAAGGAATATCCGGAGGTTCAAGCAAGCGTTTACCACCGTTTAGTCGTATCAGCGCGACATCTTCTGCGGGATGACCTACCCGGGGGAGCCTACCCTGCCGACCAGTCCACGCATCGCCTCCAGCACCTCATTCGGCTTTTCGCCGAGCATGGAATGCCCGCAGCCTGATAACCGGACTACGTTGCATTGGGTATGCCGCCCGGCCACTGCGAGCCCGGCTTTTATCGGTGTCATCTGATCGGCTTCACCTGCGATCACCAGAACAGGGCAAGACAGCGGCGGCGTCAGCGTGGCCGGATCAAAACGATTGCAGGCATTGAGGTCGGCGGCGTAAACCCCCGGCCGATTGCGATCGAGCAGCCGTCGGCCGGCGGCGAGAATCCACATACCGGGCTGGGGATTGCCGCCGAGACGCCCGCGGGCACTGTGGCTCCAGGTATTGGCCATATCGAACGCCGCGGGATGGTTGTCTGCGGCTGCGTTCAACAAAGGATCGGACACTCGCATCGGTTCTGACGTACCAAGAAGGCCGAGTGCGCGCATCCGCTCCGGGGCCGACGCTGCCATGGCGCTCGCGATGAGCGAACCCATGCTGTGGCCGAACACGATCGCGTTGCGGATTCCAAGCTGATCGAGCAGCCGCCATCCCCACGCTGCAAGTGCAGGCACGGAATCCAGCGCCGCGCCTGCGGATCGACCATGCCCCGGCAGGTCCGGCGCAATCACCTGAAACCCGTGCCTCGCGAAATGCCGCGCCGGTAACGTCCACACGGTGTGATCCATCCCGGCACCGTGCAGCAGCAGAATCGCCGTGCCAGTGCCGTGTCCGCTGCCCTGTCCAACGTAAACTTCAGCGCCGTCGACAGACACACGCATTTCACTTTCCTCCTGCTCGTTCTACTGCGCGCAGCGCTCTGCCAAGGTCTTCCATGAGATCCCAGGGATCTTCAAGACCAATGCTGAGCCGGATGAGCCCTTCACCGATGCCTGCGGCCTTCAGCGCCTGCGCATCCATGCGGTGATGGGTGGTACTCGCCGGATGAATGACGAGGGACTTCGCATCACCCACATTGACGAGGTGACTGAAGAGTTCGAGCCGCTCGATGAACATGCGACCCGCCTCACGCCCACCGCGAATTTCGAAACTGAGTACAGCACCAGCACCACGCGGCAGCAGTCGGGAAGCGAGGGCGTGATCGGGATGTGAAGCGAGACCCGGATAGTTGACCGACTCAACCACCGCACTCTTTTGCAGAAACGCCGCTACTGCCATCGCATTGTCGACATGTCGGGCCATGCGCAGCGGCAGCGTTTCGATGCCCTGCAGAATCTGGAAGGCCGTCATGGGAGCCATGCAGGCGCCGAAGTCGCGCATGCCTTCCTTGCGAGCACGCATGAGCAGCGCTGACGGACCGAACTCTTCCGCAAACACCAGATCGTGAAAACCCGCATACGGGCGGGTAAGCGTCGGAGAGCGGTCATTCTGTTCCCAGTCAAACGTGCCACCGTCCACTAACAATCCGCCAATCACCACGCCATGACCGCTGAGAAACTTGGTCGCAGAGTGCACCACCAGATCTGCGCCATGATCCAGCGGTTTGAACAGAAACGGTGTTGCGAAAGTGGCATCCACCAGCAGCGGCACACCTTTGCGATGTACCGCTTCAGCCAGGCGCGGGATATCGAGCACTTCGAGACCGGGATTGCCGAGGATCTCGCCAAACACCAAGCGCGTTCTGGGGCGAATGGCACTGACAAAGGCATCAACATCCCGCGGATCTACGAACGTGGTTTCGATACCAAACCGTGGCAGGGTGTACTCGAGAAGGTTGTGTGTTCCGCCATAGATCGAACGCGAGGCAACAATATGGTCGCCGGCACTGCACAGCGTGGCGATGGCGAGATGCATCGCTGCCTGTCCGCTCGCCGCGGCGATCGCGCCCACACCACCGTCCAGCGCCGCAATCCGTTCTTCGAGCACGGCATTGGTTGGATTGGAGAGACGTGAATAGACGTGCCCAGCCCGTTCAATGTTGAAGAGTCCGACCGCCTGATCGGTATCCGTAAACACGAACGATGCACTCTGGTAGATCGGCGTGGCGCGGGCGCCGGTGGCGGGATCCGGCGCCTGGCCGGCATGCACAGACAGTGTGTCGAAGCCAAATCCGGGCGGTGATTTGTGGGATGTGGACGCATCGGTTGCCACGGCCAGTCCTTGCTTGAGAATCGAAGGAGCCGCAGTGTACCAGCGGCTTGCCCAGCGATAAGCTCGGCAGGAATCCCGGGGATAACACCGATGATGCTCTCAACCCGCCAAACGCTTCGCACCGCGGGCGCTATCCTGGCTGGCCTGCTGATCCTGTTCTTCGCAATGAGCCTGCAGTTCCGGCTGTCTGCGGGAGAGGTCGCCCCGTATTCCACGGATGCCAATCTGCCGCGGTGGTTACTCGCATTCTGTGGTGGCGCTTTGATCGCACTCGCGGGTGCACACCTACCCTACCGGTTCACATCGCCATTCCTGTGGCTTGTGGTTTCCACCGCGGCGCTTGGGGGATGTGTCGCCGGTTTTGTGATTTTCGGCGACTCCGGCGCAGTGTTTGGTCTGGTTATCGCCGCAGCACTCGCGTTCCTGTTGACCCATTGGCTACCTCATGAGGGATTTGCGGTGATCATCGCGGGACTGGCACTGGCAGGTGCAGGGATTTTCCTTGCGTCACAGGTGAAGGTGGAACCCGGCGCCGGCCGAGCACTCACGTGGCTTGCTGCTGGCGATGTCGGTCATGCAACACTTCTCATTGCGCTGATTGCGGCGGCCGCACTGCTCATATTGGTGTTGACCCGCCTGGCATCGCGCTCGCCGCTGATCACTCTGGGGCTCGGAGTTGGGCTCGTTGGACCGGTCGCATTTGTCGCATGGTGGATCCCGCTCGCCGAAACACGCCTCACCCGCCTTGAGGGCCTGCAGCGCGATCTGATGGTGGCGTTTGCAGGCGGTGTGATGTTGTTGACCTTTGATTCCGCGCAACGCTTTTTCATCGGCGGTTACGGGTTTGGCCTGAACTTTCCGCTCGCGTTGGTGGGCACCCCGGTGTGGTTGTGGTGGTATGCATCGCAGCGTTCCGGATGGCGCGGTCATGCAGGCAAGGTACTGGCAGCGGTGATCGCTATTTTCGCCTGTCTGTTCGCGGCGTTCGCTATCAATACGATTCAGTCAGCAACCTGAAAAGACTCAAGCGCTGAGCTGACGGAGCGCACCCGACCTCGCATGATCGATCAACACATCGCGCAGCAACATCCCAGTGTTTTCAACACGCTCGATGGTTCCAAATTCATCAGCGTATTCCTCAAGCGCGTAGTCGATGGTCGCCAGCCGATACGTCCCTGACGGATCTGTTCCGCCGAAACGCTCCTGCAGTGTTCCCCTCAGCTGATCACCCCGGACATGCGCGATCACCACCTGGTTCGCGAACGGATCGAAGCTGTAAAGCGTGCCAGTGGTTACAGGTCCCGGAACGAAACGGGCCGGCAGGAGCCCCGGCATGAATCCACCCTCAGCGGCAAACGGCTGCTGCATGGCCGTTTCCATGAACGTTCGTACCCGTTCACCTTCAACCAGCGCGGTGACTTCCCCCAGCGCTTCGCCCACGTGCTGCCGACGCGGCTCACGTGAAAGACGCAGGTACGCATGCACGTGGGGCCAACCCTGAAAGTGCAGGATCATCCCGGGACCTTCAATCCGCCAGACCTGGAAGTAAGGTAGCTGACCATCACGTTCCGGCTGATCGCTGAACTTCAGCCCGTCGCCATAGAACCCAAAGTCCCGGTACAACGCAACATGCAGATCCTCAAAGCTGCCGTTCGCGGTGATATCATCCATCGCTGTCTTCGCGTGCTCAGGTGTAAACGAGGCGATCACCGTGGTGATCAACTCACAGAATACCGTCTGCTGAGCCTCACTCATGGCACGCACGGCCAAGCCTTCGAACTGCCCGCCGGCGGACTGCACCTGCAGAAGCAGCTCGTTGGGAGGATTGCCGCAAATGGCCCGGCTCAGCTGCTCAGGTTCAAGAAGCGCCACCAGTCGATTGAGGGCATCGCTGTGGTGCGCCCAGACATTGCCCGGCACCCGCAACTGATGATTGCCGATCTGGTGTCCCCAGGCGACGCCGTCTCCGAAGCCACCATGAAGCTGGTCGCCAGCCCGCAGGTCAAGATGGCCGCCGCTGATGACCGACTGGCAGGGACCATCATCCGGATCACCATAGATGCTCAGCACACAGCCATCGAGCCCTCCCGCTTCGGCCTTGAGCGGCTCGATGAAACGTGGCTTGCCCGCTTCGGATTGCATCGTTGACCAGAGGCGCCACGCGTAAGGTATCTGCTCCGCGTTGAGGAGCGTGCCGATGTGCGGCGATTTGCGGATCGCGATCGTGTTGACGATCTGCCGGGACGGGTGATCGAAAGGCAGGAATATCGCCTCGATCTGGTCTCGCGACAAGCTCCGCCGGAATTCGCTGACCAGCTGCCGATGCGGCATCGCCTGCACTTCGGGTACCAACCAACGTGAACCGGCTGCAGCGGCTGCAGCCACTCCCGCTCCGAGCAGGAGCTGTCGACGCGTGGGAGTCAGCGCACTGCTCCGGTCCAGATGGGATGTGTTCATGCCGCACCTCTTGATCCAGCACTTCTGCTTGCCAATGACAGTTCCTGGTTCTTTTCGCTGATCCGCGCGTTAAGCATCCAGAAGTCGTACAGGATGCCGATGCCGAAGAGTCCGACGGTCAGGAGATACAAAAGCCCCGTCCAGATCCTGCCCAGATAAAAGCGGTGGACGCCGAATATTCCAAGAAAGACCAGGAAAACCCAGGCGAGAGTGTAGTTCTTTTCTCCTGAAACATAACGACGCTCCGCTTCTGCCTCGAGCTTCGACATGAGGAAGAGATCGATGATCCAGCCGATCAGCAGGAGTCCGAGCGTAAAGAAGTAAATCGTGCCACTGAGCGGCCTGCCGAAGTAGAAGCGGTGTGAGCCGAGGAATCCGAATATCCAGAGCACATAACCCACACCGAGACTGTGCGTATCGTTCTCCCGCACGTTCATCTCCTCGAGTCGCGCCCCATCTTCAGGGCACACCCCGCCATTTCAACGGCCGAGATCAGGGTCGCACCAGATAATAGCTGTTGAACGGGTTGTCGTAGTCGAGGCGTTCAAACCGCGTGAATCCGCCGGCTGCGGTCATGGCTCTCGCCACAGGTTCGGAAAAGCCAAGTGTGCCGAGACCGGCGCCTCCGGGAGCCGATAGCCCGGACGACATGCACACGAGAATGGAAAAGCCGTACAACATCGCCGAGAGGGGCTGCTTTTCAAGATTTTCCTGGAACGTCGGATAGCTGCGGATGTCTTCACAAAGCCAGAGGCCGTCAGGCTTGAGCGAAGCCCGGATGGCGCTGATCAGCTGATCCGGATAAGGCGTGTCGTGAATGACATCAAACGTCGTAACGAAATCGTAGGTTGCTTTTCCGGGCAACGGCTCTTCTGCCGCATTGGCGAAACGTACGTTCTTGAGCCCGCTTTCCGCAAGATTGGCTCGCGCCCGTGCCAGCGCATGTTCGGAGATTTCGTAACCGACAAACTCGGATGCCGGAAACGCCCGAGCCATGGCGAGAGTGGAAAGCGCACCACCACAACCCACATCAGCCACACGCGCGCCTTTCGCAAGTGATTCACCGAGGCCACCGATCAGCGGCAACACGTCCTTCACCAGAGCGGTCTTCTTGCTGTACGCGGAGAGTCGTTCGATTCCACAGGCGCAACCGGCGCCGTGATCGTCATAGGACATGCCTGTGCCGGTGCGAAACGCCTCAGCAACCTTGGGTACAGCGGGTGCTGCCGCCAACACCGCATCAAAGCCGCCAGCCAGAAACGCCGGACTTTGCGGATTGGCGAGCACCATCGCCGCTTCCGGACAAATGGAAAACCTGTCAGCTGCGCTGTCCCAGTCGATATGGCCCACCGCCCGCTGATGCCGCAACCACTCACGCAACCAGCGTTCCGAGAGGCTGGTTTTATCCGCCATCTCATCGCTGTTCAGTGGACCGTGTTCAACCAGTACCTTGTAGAGGCCAAGCCGATCCCCCACCGCACTGATGGCACAGTTGAATCCTGCGGCTACGGATCCGCCGACCAGTTTGATGTAGTGCGTGAGCTTGTCACGATCGATTGCCGGCATTGCCCTCTCTCCGTGAACCGTTGAATGTCCTCGGGATTGTGAGGGCAAGGCTGCCGGGCGTACAGGCCGTTGATTGCCTACGAAGCTGTCAGCTCAGGCTTCTGACGCCGATCAGAACTTCAGTGACCGAAAAGGTACGGCCTCGGTACGTCAACGTGACGCGCGAAGTCGTACATGTGCCGGCGATCAGCTGCGTACATCTGGTTCGGCGCGACCTGCGGTTGGCTCGCCTCTCTTTCTGCCTGCAGTTGCGGCCACGGCGCCCATCCGGTCAGCAGCAGTTGGCCGCCTGCCGTCTGGCGCATCTCGGCGGTATCAAGTTCTCGCATGTGTTTCTCCCTGGGTTGGTTCTTCAGAAGTGGAAACCGGAAACCCACTATCCATGAGCACGTCGATGTGGCTGTGCGAGCGCACCGCAGAGACGTGTAAGTCACGTATCATCCGGAACATCATTCAACCCGGAATCCACCATGCGTTTCCCTTCCCCCGCGCTGATCCCGACCAACGGCGTTGAGCTCGAAGTTTTTTCGCAAGGCACAGGACGCCCTGTTGTGCTCTGTCATGGATGGCCGGAGCACGCCTACTCATGGCGACATCAGATCGAACCCCTCGCCAAGGCGGGTTATCACTGCATCGTGCCGAACCAGCGTGGTTATGGTCAGAGCACCGCACCGAAAGAGGTCACCGACTACGACATCGAACACCTCTGCGGCGATCTGATCGGGCTGCTCGATCACTACGGCCATGAAAAGGCGGCCTTTGTTGGTCACGACTGGGGTGCGATCGTGGTCTGGGCGATGAGCGTTCTCCATCCAGACAGGGTCGAGGCGGTGATCAATCTCAGCGTGCCTTACCTGCAGCGTTATCACATCGACTGGGTGACATTCTGGGAAAAGGCGCTGGGCGACGACTTTTACATCGTGCATTTCAACCGCCAGCTTGGGGTTGCGGATGCGGCTTTCGGGAAGAACACGCGGCAGTTCCTGCGCAACCTCTATCGCACCAATCAATGGCGACATCCCGCGCCGAAAATCGAACCCGGAATGCCGATGATCAGCATCGCCAACCGCACCGACATGCCAGGAGATCCGTTGATGAGCGACGCGGACCTCGACGTTTTCGTGCAGGGTTTTGAACGCAATACCTTCACGCCTGGTATCAACTGGTATCGCAACTTCGCCCGTAACTGGGAAATTCTGGGGCGCGTCCCGGAGAGAGTTTCCCAGCCGGCGCTGATGATCTACGGCGAATACGACATGGTGCGAAAGTCAGACACATTAGGCGACGTGGTCGCTGATCTCGAAACCGTCACCTTTCCGTGTGGCCACTGGATCCAGCAGGAACGACCGCTTGAAACCAACGCGGCAATACTGGAGTGGCTGGGACGACACTATCCCGCTTGAGCCAGTACGCGCCTGCATGAGCACGCCAGAGACTGCCTTGGCCTGACTCAGCTCTTTTCCCACGCCATGAGGTGACCGGTGCTTTCCGCAACGGTCACCTCATCCGCGATCCGCACCACGCGCCCTTCAATGATGGCCAGCCGGCCTTTTTGTTTTACGCAACGCCCTTCGAGACGTACGGGGGTGTGGATCGCCAGCTGCTCCCGATAGCGCACTTCGGCTTTGGCGGTAAAGCAGTTGGTACCTTTGAGGAACCACCAGTTCGCCATCACGTCGTCCAGCAGCGAAAAGATGATGCCGCCGTGGGTGACTCGGGGATAGCCCATATGCCGTTCATCTGGCGTGAACTCGGCGAGACACACCTCGTCCACCAGACGGAAGTGCACATGCAGCCCGATGGGGTTGTACTCACCACAGACAAAACAGTGGTGAGCACTGGAACGGGTGACTTCTGAAATGGCCGGCTCCGGAATTGGCGAAGCCGTCAGTGTATTGCACCGGGGAAGAATGGCTCCACCAGTTCAAGACCATCCGGAACATCATCACGCCGGAAGGCAATACCCTGCTCGTCATCTTCCGCAGCTTGCAAGCCGACCGGACAAACGCCGGTGTCCTGATAAACCAGCGCCGCATTGAGCAAACGCTCGGTGGGATCACCCAGTGGTCTTGAGAAATCATCCGAAGCACTGCAGCCCGGCAGCGTCACTGCACCACTGTTTCGGCCGAACCCATCGGTGAAATCACCGAATCCCGTCGCATTGACGCCCTGGAACTGGATCGAAAAATACGTCGTCCCGCAGTTGTCCGTGGGATAGAAGCCATAGGGTTTACCGCAGGTATTGCCACCGATTTGCACAACTTCGATGCCGATGCCACGCAGCCCGTTGATGATCGACTCACTGGCAGAGCACGTGCGTGCGGTTGTCAGCACAAAAACGCGCCGGAGATCAAGTGTCGGCAGCGCCTGACCCGACGAGACAGAAAAGCCCTGAGTCGTTTCATGAAAACGATCCGGTTCTAGTCGTTCCCTCGTCACTGGGTTGGTGACCGTGTGTTTGCGGTTGAAGCGGAGCTCTTCAAAGATCCGGCCTTGCGCCGCCACGCCGGCGATCATGAACGCGGTTTCATTGGCGATGTCGAGGAATCCGCCACCGTTGTAACGGAGATCGAGTACCAGGTCGTTCACCCTCTGATCACGCAGAGTTCTGAACGCATTAACGAGCTTCGCTTCTGACGGACGGTTGTGATCATTGAAGTGGATATAGCCTACCTGTTCGCCGTTGTTGGTTATGGTACTGACGATATCCACCGGATCCATGGTGACTTCGGCGGAGATCATGCTGATATCACGCATGGTGTTCGTTCCCGGATCACGCACCTGAAATCGATGCGGCTGACCGGCGGCGCTCGGGAAGAGACCATTGTTCAGGGTCGTCGTATCGCTGCCGCTGGCTACATCGACACCGTCCACGGAGATGATGCGAGTGCCGCGAACGAGACCCGCCGTCGCGGCGGCTGTACCCTGCGTGACATAGGCCACAACGATTTCCCTAGGCGGGCTGCCAGAAACAACGACCAGCTTGGCGCCATAACCCGCAGCGATACCCGAGTTGGACAGCCGGTTCCATTCTTCCGTGGTGTAGGTGAAATGAAACCGGTCTTTGGGTCGGCCTGAACCGGACAGCTGTTCGGTTTTCAGAACATCAAAGTAGGCCGGCGTGGTGAAGTTGCCTGGGTTCTGGTCACGGATCTCGTCGTACCAGAGATAGAGCTCGTTGCTCCAGGAGCGCAGCCAGTTGTTTTCATCGCCTGTAGTACCGGCACGATCGGAGGTACCGGCACGTGGCGCCGCACACAGGTTCTTGAACTGTGATGACGGCTGGAACTGGCCCGCGTCGAATCCAGTGGCGGGAGGCGGTGGTGGAGGCGTCGCAATGGGAGGCGGAGAACTGCTCCCTCCTCCGCCGCCACCACACGCAGCGACTGCGGCAACGAGCACAATGGACAGAACCACCTTCAGAAGACTGGTTGGGGTCAGCATCGATCACTTTCCCTTCTTAGATCCTCGGAATGCGACATCGGGCTGCTCCCTCTCGATGTTGGAATGCGTTTGGCGCACAGTTTTTTGCTGCCTGCCAATCGACAATCTACAACAGTGCTCTGGCAGTCAGAACCGGCCAGACGAATCAGACTACTACCACTGATATCATGCTCGGAACTGGTTAACAGGAATTCAAGCGTTTGTTCGAACTTGCCGACATCCGGGAACGTCTCAGCAGCCACAAACCGACGTTCATTGTTCCAGGCGAAGCGACGCGGCAAGCAGCCGTCGCCATCGTCTTGCGGGAGCATCAGGGACACCCGCAGGCGCTCTTCATCCAGCGGGCCATCAAGGCTGGGGATCCCTGGTCCGGACATATGGCTTTTCCGGGCGGACATCGCGATCCGGATGATGCGGGCCTTAAAGAAGCCGCAATGCGCGAGACCCTCGAAGAAACCGGTCTTGATCTCGGTTCAGCCCGCTGGCTCGGCGCACTGAACCACGAGCGAGCTCAACCACGTGGGCGCGTGCTCGATATGCTGATCGCGCCGCACATCTTCGAAATCGATGGGGATCCACGATTCACGCCAAACCATGAAGTGGCGGATGTTGTATGGGCGCCTCTGTCTCGTATGGCGCGCAACGAACTGCACGATACCGAAAAGCGACCGGTGCTCGGCAACATGACGGTTTTTAATGGCTACCGCCTTGCCGGCGGGCACTTCGTGTGGGGTTTGACCTACCGCATCCTGAAGTCGTTCTTCACGACTCTTGATCCGACCTGGGTGGGTCCGCCGGAAATCTGATGCGGGCGCCACCAGCAACCGATGTCAGTGCGTGAACGTCAGTCCGCGAAAGTTCGCGATCGCAAGCCCCGCCGCAACACTGGTGAACGGATCATGCAGGTCGACCCTTCCAGGGAACCGCGCTTCGAGGATACGGGTTACTGCCGGAATGAGACTGGAACCCCCAGTGCGCAACACCACATCGATATCGTTGTAACGCAGCCCCGCCATGTTTACTGTTTCATCCACCACCTGCTCAACCTGCTTGAGCTGATCGGTGATCATCGATTCAAACTGGCTGCGGCTGAGCTCAAGTTCGATATCGAGCTCAGGGATATCGAGGACCGCAGCCTCTGATTCCGACAACGCGGCTTTCAGATCCTTGAGTTTCTGGAAGACGAGGTAACTCGCGTTCTGTTTGACGATTTCCTTCAGGCGTTTGAACTTCGGTACGGCCGGTCCGCCCTGGGTGATGTAGTCCATCACCGGTGTCGTGTAGCGGTTCTGGTTCAGCGTATAGGTTACCGCCCAGTTCACCAGCAGATCCTCGTAGTCTTCAAACGGGAAGCGAGTCTCGATCTCCCGATCCATGCCCCGTCGCCGCCACATCTCGCCCTTTCCGAGCAGGGGGAACAGTAACTCCCGGAACATGCGCTGATCGATATGGTCCCCACCCAGTGCAATTCCGTGGGTCGACATCACATCAAAGTCGGTACCTTGCCGACGGAGCACGCAGAGATCCAGCGTGCCACCACCAAAGTCGACCGTGAGCAGCGTTTCGCCACTGATGTTTCCCGTTTGCAGGTAACTCGCCGCCGCCGCGATCGGCTCAGGATAAAAACTCTGTTTGTGGACGCCCGCATAACGATAGGCTTCCGACAGTCGGGAGAGCGCGAGCTGGTTGCGGAATTTGTCGCGCCCTTCAAAGTTCACTGGATGGCCCAGATGCGCCGACGCGATCACCCCGGTTTTTTCTTCGATCGATTTGCGGATGCGCAGCAGAATGGGGGTGATCAGTGCGACGAGGCGGAATGGATGATCAAACACCAACAAACGTCGCACCCGTTCATCACCGAGGAGGCGCTTGGTCCCACGAAAGAGCCGGCCTGGCAGGCCGCTGTCGGTGAGCGGTTGGCCGTAGAACTGCTGGGTGACGGTTTCAACCGGCGCCGGATTTTCCTCATCGTGGTGTTCAACGAACTGGCTGGATTCCGAGATGATCTCGGGAATCAGTTCGACGGTACGGCTGGTGTTGTCGGCGATATAACGCTCAATAGCCCGTTTACCCGTATCCGTCTGCAAGGCTGAATCGATGTAGGTTGCCGACGGCATGACCGGATCACGTGTTTCGAGATGCACCAGCGTGACCACTTCGCCGTCGAAAATGGCCGCAACCGAATTGGTGGTACCGAAATCGATACCGATACCGAGCCGCTCAGGCATCGCGGTCATCCGGCCGGCGGCGGACACAAGTCCTTGCGAAGAGAGGAGTGAAGAGAACAGTAAAGAGAATAGCGAAGAGAACGGTCGCACTCATTCAGGGCTAACCGCAGAAACAACATGAAAAGAAACATAGGCGCGCTTGTTGAACTTGCCGCCGAGGCGCGAGCCCACATCAAAGAGCCACATCAGCCAGCCATACTTGCGCCGCAGTGCTGCGTGGGCACGCACGATGTCGGCAGGATTGCTCAACACGGCAGCCGTACCCGCTTTCCAATCGCCGAGCACCTTGCCGCGCACATCACACGGCGCCACGGCCATGCTGCTGCTGTTACGCAGA
>VGVE01000102.1 GCA_016874135.1 Gammaproteobacteria bacterium
GGTCGTTCCCAGTCGTACCGGCTTGGTGAGCTCTTGCATCACCTCCATTCGGTTGAAGTTCCCGATCATCTTGGTTCGCTGATGCGGGTTGAGACGTTTGAGCCACCAGAGGCCGAACAACTGGGTGCGTTGGCCGAACAAATTGAAGTCGAGACGTTTCCGGATACGATTCGCCGGCAATTCACACAATTCTGGCACGACAAAAAAGCGCGGATTTCAAAAGTGACGGAGCGGTGCGCGGATCTGGGTAAGTTCGCTTCGAACCGAATGGGAGCGATTGTCCCGTGTCACGCTGACATCCACCTCGCCAATGTGTTGATCGAACCATCCGGGGATTTGCGCATCATCGATTGGGATGAATGCAAACTGGCGCCGAAGGAACGTGACCTGATGTTCCTGCTGTCAAAGGAAGTGACCCAGTTGCCGCGACCGGTTTTCGATGTCGCCGCGTTCCAGGAAGGATATGGAGGCACGGCGGTGGATCCGTGGCTCATGTCCTGGTACCGCTATGCCTGGGTAGTCCAAGAGCTCGCGGAATTCGGATGGCAGGTGGTGCAGTCCGAACCGATGTCACCGACTGCGCGCGATGGTTGGGTTCGATTCCAACAGCTCTTCGTGAAGGACGATGTATTCGAGCAGGCGTTACGCAGTGATCCGCGATAGCAGATTCACACCCGATACATCGGTGGGGGATTCGCTCAGTCCCAGCACCACACGGGTCCACTGATCGTCTTAGGAATCCACTTGCAGCGGATCCCGCGCCATCAACCGGTGACGGATCACCATCTGCGCCAGCGCCATGCGGACCGGCGAGCGGATCTGGATCGCTTCGAAAGCCATCGCTACCGATGTCACCGCCGCGTAGAGCGCTGTCGCGATCTGTCGTGCCTGGTTGTCGGTACCGTATTCTGCCACCTGCCGGGCTGTGTTGAGAGTCCGCTGCACCACTGATCGGATTGCATCCACGGCGATGGTTTCCCGTAGCATGGATTCGAGCAGGGAATTGAGGTGGCGCTCTACCGCAGGCAGTGTCGCATCACGACGCATGGCCCGCACCACATCGAGGGCGACGATGTTGCTCGTGCCTTCCCAGATTGAACCGAGATGTGCATCGCGAACCAGGCGTGGGTCGCTCCATTCTTCGATGTATCCGCAACCACCACGCACCTCCATCGCGTCCCCGGTGACCCTGCGGGCGTCGCGGCAGGCGCGGAACTTGATGAGCGGCGTGAGAATACGGGCCAAAGGCGCGAACTCATTGTCACCGGAATCCGCGCGCCGCAGTGCCTCTGCTGTTTGCAACACCATGGTCCGTGCCTGTTCGGTCGGAACCAAGAGCTTCACCAGCTGATGCTGCATCAAAGGCAGATCGATGAGTCGCTTGCCGAAGGCCTCCCGGTGGGTGGCGACATAGATTGCTTCCGTAGTCGCACGACGCATCAGACCCGCAGCACGCATGCCATTCGACAGGCGCGAGTTGTTGATCATGTCCGCCATCATGTTGAAACCACGGCCAGCCTGACCGTTGAGAAAAGCGGTGGCGCCGTCGAAGCGAATTTCGCCGCTCGCCATGGAGCGGGTGCCGAGTTTTTCCTTGAGACGGATGATGCGGTAGCTGTTCATCGACCCGTCATCGAGCCGTCGTGGCAGAAGGAACAGGGATACACCTGAAAGTCCGGGCGACGCGTCGTCAATGCGGGCCAACACCATGGCGAGGTTCGCGTCGGGGTTGGAGTAGAACCACTTGTCGCCGTAGAGCCAGTAGGTTCCATCCGCACTGGGTTCGGCGCGAACAGCGGTGGCAGAGACGTCCGATCCGGCGCCCTGTTCTGTCATGAACATGGCACCCTGGTACAGCTCGTCGAAGTCCTGGGTGGTGAGACGTGGCAGATAGCGGCGTATGAGATCAGTGCTGCCAAACTTGCGTAACGTTCTCGTCAGGGAGTCCGTCATTGACAGCGGGCAACACAACTCGAACTCCGCCTGCACGAATAGATAGGTGAGCGCGTACTTGACGAGAGGTGGCATGACTTCGGGCCAGTCCAGTACGCCGGGCCGATGGGACATGGCGGCAAGACCGTATTCGGAAAAAGCGATCCGCTCCAGCTCAACATAGGCGGGATGTTTGATGATCTCCTGCTGGTCGATCCCGACGCGCGAACGATGCGAAAGTTCTGGCGGATGTTTATCGGCAATCAGCGCCAGTTCATCGATTACACCACCGGCCAGCGCGCCCATGCGTTCGAGGTGAGGCTCGAGATGGGTGAACAGTGATGTCGGCAGATAGAGCTGCAGCAACTGCCCGAAGACCGGATCGCAGGTGTAGAGATTGTCGCCGGCTCGATCCAGGACCGGGTGTATGTTCACGCATGTGTTTCCTCTCGGGTCTCTCGTTCAACTGATACCGAGTCGCTGGAACTGGTCTGCAGGCGCGTTGATCGACGTCAACGCTGCATGCAGGGACTCGATCATGCGCGATTCCTGTACGTCACCCATGCGGTTCTGCGTTTCATCCGGATCATTCTGCAGGTCATAGAGGTGGTGTTCACCTGTGCGATGCCCCATCGCCCAGAACGGCAGTGCATCACCTGACGCGAACGGCTGACGAATGACGGGCACATCCGAACCCGGCATGAAGTCGAGGAACGCGCGGCGATCAGGCTTCGGCAGGTCGAGGATGTGCTCCGGCACGATGGGCATGGTCGACCAGCGGTTCGACCACATCGAGAGCGGCATGTTGTCCGCGTTCACCGGGCCGCGTGCATATTTGTGGCGACCGTCGTGAATGTGGACCCAGCGTCCCCAGACCCCGGCGAGCACCCAGTCGCGCACCTGTTTCCGTTCGCCTGTTATGAGAGGCAGCAGCGACTCACCATGGGTGACGTGACGCGGTGACAGACCAAAGAGCGCATAGAGCGTCGCGTTGATGTCCACGTTGGTGGTGAGCGCATTGCAGCGACCCGGTGGATTTCCCGGCAAGCGGATCATGAGCGGCGTGTGGCCGAGCGCTTCGTAGTGCGGCACACCGGGTTTGCCGAAGATGTCGCGCTCACCGAGATAGTGACCATGATCGGTACAGACGATCACTGCGGTGTTGTTGCCGAGACCGTTACGGTCGATGGCATCGAGTAATCGACCGAACCAGTGATCGATCATGGAGAGCTTGCTACCATAGTTGGCTCTTACGTGGCGCGCCTGGCGTTTGGTCAGCACGCCACGCGCAACAGTACCGACGCTGTAGGGTGGCCAGATGATGAGTTCGTCGTTCCAGTCCGGATCGTAAGCATTGGCCCAGGGCGCTGGTGTATCGAAGGGTTCGTGCGGATCGAACTCGTCGATGAACAGCATGAACCGTTGATGCCCGCCGGCATTCTGGTCGAGCCAGCTGGCGGCGGTGTTCATCGTGCGTGGACCCGGGAAATCCAGCTCATCGCGAAACCAGGTGCGATTCTCCCGATAGTACTGTCCGCGTGGATTCTGGGCGGGTAATGCCGGTGCGCCGACCCAGCTCGGATCCGCGCGGGTTTTCCACGGATCGTTTTCGTGGCCCCGGAGGTATTCCCAGCCGCGAAACTCCGTGTGGTAGTTCTCGCCACCTGACTCGAAGAGATGGGGATGATCGGATACCAGCATCGTCGTGACCCCGGCTTTGCGCAGGGGCACGGTGATCGCTTCTTCCCAGAGTTCGATGGATCCCCACGGGCGCCAAAGGAAATCGAGTGCCCCAACCAGAATGTCATGGCGCGCTGGCATGCAGGGGAGCGAGCCAACGAAGTGGTTGTCGAAACACATGGCCGTGCGGGCGAACCGGTCGATGTGCGGCGTGTCGAACTCAGTACCACCCCAGGCGCCGAGCATGTGCCGGTTGAGGCTGTCGAGCAGAACCACGATGACGTTGGGCGTTTCGGTCATGGGAAAAACCGGTTTCTCGCTGCGAGCAGGGTCCGCGAAGTTAAACCAGAAGATGCGGCGGAATCTACATGTGGCGGAAGAGGTGCGCGTAGGCTTCGCTGGTGCGCAGCTCTTCACTGCGGCCGCGAATTCGGAGAGCGTATCGGCCACGCAGATCGCGTTTGGCTTCGAGGATCGCGCGCACGTTGACAATGATTGCCCGGTGCACTCGCCAGAAGTGTTCGGGATCAAGCTGGTCTTCGAGTTCCTTGATGGACAATCTGACCACCTGTTCACGATCCGCCGTCACTACCGTTGTGTACTTGCTGTCGCTCTGGAAATAGAGCACGTCATCGACGGCAACCAGCCGAGTCGTCTCACCATGGCCGACCCGCAGCCATTGCAGTCGTTCGGGTTTCGTCTGCGCAGCGAAACGATCCAGCAATTCGGCGAGACGATCCGCCTGTAAAGGCGTCTGTACGTTCAGGCGGCTGATGCTCTGTCGCAGTCGTTCTTCGCTCACCGGTTTGAGCAGATAGTCGGTGGCGGCAGCAGCGAAGGCGTCGACGGCATACTGGTCATAGGCGGTGACGAAGACCACACGAGTACCCGCGGGAACAGAGCGGGCCACGTCAAGCCCGGTAAGACCCGGCATGCGGATGTCGAGAAAGGCGATGTCCGGCGTGGTGCGAGCGATCAGTGCGAGGGCTTCGACACCGTTGTGTGCGGTGCCAAGCAGTTCAAGGTCCGGCCATACGCGTTTGAGCAGGTCGCCGAGATGCTTCGCGAGATTGACCTCATCATCGGCGATGATGGCCGTGGTCATTGTTGTGAACCCGGCAGCCTGAGTTCAGCGGTGATACCTCCGGAGGGATTTTCCAGCAGTTCCAGCGATGCAGCGGTGCCGTACAGGGCTGCCAGGCGTTCGCGCACGTTGCGAAGCCCAACGCCGTTGCCGCTCGAAACCGTGCGAAAACCGAGCCCGGTGTCGGCGACGCGGATGACGGTCTGGTCCCCTTCGACGGTTGCCTCGATACCGATCCCGCCACCTTCGAGTTTGGGATCGAGCCCATGGATCACGGCGTTCTCAACCAGCGGTTGCAGCAGGAGAGGAGGAAGGGGCTGCGCCTTCAGGTTGTCGGGGATGATGAGTGCGATGTCCAGCCGGTCACCCATGCGCACTTTCTGAATGTCGAGATAGGCGGTGATGATCTCGAGTTCTTCGGCAAGGGTATTGGTTTCATTGCGGGTACGCTTCAAGGAGGCGCGCAGCAGTCGGGAGAGATTGTGCAATGTGCTCTCTGCCCCGTCCGGATTGTCACGGATGAGGCTCGCGATGTTGCCGAGGGTATTGAACAGGAAGTGGGGTTCGATCTGTGCTTGCAGCAGCTTGAGTTCGGTTTCGAGTGTGCGTCGTTCCTGGGCGATACGCGCTGCTTCAGCTTCCGCGAGTTGCATGCGGGTATTGAGCAGCTGCTCACGGGTGCTGAACACGAGGAACCCGACGACACCAAAAAAAATACCGGCGATGAGACTGCTGTAGTCGCTGGAAAAGAAGAACCAGGTGTCACCCATCACCAACTGTCCGGCGATGATGAGGCCGAATCCCAAACCGCTGCACGTGATCAGGATCGGCGCAAGGTACCAGGATTCCCACCGGCACAGGCGATCACCCAACAGCCCGGCGGTATTGATGCTGAGGCCAATGCAGAACGAAATGATCAGCGTGGTGTTGAAGCTCTCAGTGAGCGCGAGCGGCGCCAGCAGAATCGCGATGGACAGGCAGAAGAACGACGTCAGCGCGTAACTGACCAGTACGCGTTTGAGAAAGTCGCGGCGGTTCCCCATCTCACTTCTCCCGTTGATTACTTCTCGACCCGGATGGTCTGTTCTGCGCGCTCCTTGAGTGCAAAACGGGCGTCTTCGAATTTCGGTGGCCCAAAGTTGCCGCGGGCGTTGTTCGACATGCCCCAGGGTTCTTTCGGCATACCAACCAGATTGCTGTCGAGCTCACCGTTGTCGTTGACGTCGTGCATCACCCGGATTGCATAGTCGCCTGCGGGCAGTGCATCGGTGGTGAGTTTTATGGTGCCTTGTCGTGCCGGAAGGATGAACTGTGCAGCGGCCGGGCCTTTGCCATCAAAGGCCGCAGCATCGCCCACCATCACCATTAGCTTGCCCTCTGCGGTCTGCAGCCCCTCGAGGGTAATGCTCAGTTCATCCGCCCGTGCCTTACTGCAGAAAAAGGCGATGACCAGTGCGGCAATAAGAATCGCCGGATGCAGACGCAGGATGTAGGGACGGCGGGTATGGAAGTTGTAGCTCATGACTGTTCCTGTTTGCTGACAGGAAGGCAGCCTAGGCGCCGCGGGAGGTGCGGACCACTACAATCGGATGAACCGGGGAATGGGCCGACGGAACCGTGTCGGCGCTCGGGGTCTGCGCTGCAGCCCGTTGATCGGCTACCGCGCAGGCTCCTTGGGTCTGGTCGGCAATCAGCCGACCGAGCGCTTTCGGCCGGGAGCGCGTTTGTCCCCTACGATCCGACCCCAGTCGAGCGACAGGGCACGGCGAATGGACTCGAGTGCGTCATAGCCGATTCGCATCACCAGAACCTGTTCAGCTTCCCGCAGTGTACCCATGGCGGTTTGGATCAGCCGGGCGCCGCGCTCGCTGAAGACAATTCGATTGGCGCGTTTGTCGTTGGGATCAGGGATCTGGGTGACGATGTCGTCCTGCTCCAGATCATTTATCTGTTGCTGGATGGCCTGACGACTGATACCAAGAACGCGGGCCAGCTCTGCCGCGCGGGCGGTGCCATTGGCGACGTTGATCAGAATCATCGTCTGGGTGCGGGTGCGGGGCACATACCCGGCGCGTTCAAGTCCGTTTTGTAGGCTTTCGTCCATCCAATAGTAGGCGCGAAGAAGCCCGCGCATGAGCAACTCCTGCGGAGCATCCTGAACCGCTGTGTTTACCGAAGTCTGGGAAGTCTGGTTGTCCATTTGACCTGTCTCGAAGGGTTGGTTGTTTCCTTGGCCATTCGCCATCAGTGGCTACCGGCCGGGTGGCCGAAAGCATCAGGGTCAAACCCGCTTTCATTCTCTACCTATGCCGGGAGGAGGGCAACTCGATTTACATTATAGAACGCAAGTTTTTTCCACAGGATGTGAGTTACTAGGCAATAAGACTCCGTAAGCTGCTGTTTGTTAGTGTATCAACCAGGAATCGTCTGGAATCGACGCGAGGAGTGTCCGAGTAATCGTTGCTTTTTGGGGCCGATACTCGCGGAATATCGTCAATCGTCGGACTTGGAGATTTTGAGCGTGGACCAGAGGGGCGAGTATGTGGTGCCGGCGTCACAGGATGTGGTGTGGCAGGCGCTCAATGATCCCGTGGTGCTCGCCCGGTGCATCCCTGGCTGTCAGTCCATGGAAAAACAGGATGACACCCGGTTCAGTGCCAAGGTGAAAGCGAAGGTCGGGCCGGTGAGTGCGACCTTCGATGTGGCGCTTGACCTCGCAGACATTGAAGCGCCGCGCAGTTACCGGATTGATGGTCAGGTGAAAGGCGGGCCGGCAGGATTTGGCAAAGGCGGTGCGCGCGTCCACCTGGAGGCGATGGGCCGGCAGCAGACGCGCCTCACGTATCAGGTCGAAGCATCCATCGGTGGCAAACTTGCGCAGGTCGGGTCGCGACTTGTCGACGCGGCTACGCGAAAGATGGCCGATGAATTTTTTTCTGCGCTCAGCACCTGTATCAGTTCAGAGGTCAGTTCAGAGGTCGGAGCAGACGTCGGTGTGGCCGGAGCTCCGCTTAACACGGGTGCCGGTGAGGCAATCTCGCGTCCGATGGATTCGGCCGCCGGGTCAGACCATGTGCAGGAGCGTTTTGAGGGCAGTGACCAGTGGAAAGTCTGGGCCGTGGTGTTCGGCATCTTTGTGCTGGCCATGCTGCTGGCGTTGTAAGGCACCGTCTTTGCGCAAACGATTGCGCCAGTTCTGGCGCGGCTACGACTATTGACGTCAGCGCCCCCGAGGTTCTTCAATGCGGCCAGGGAAGGGGACAACATGCAGATCACGCTAAAGGTCAATGGGACTCACCGCGAGGTGGATGTGCCCGAAAACACTTTGCTCGTCGACATTCTTCGCGAGCGACTTCGCCTCACTGGCACCCATGTCGGCTGTGATACCAGCCAGTGTGGTGCCTGCACGGTGCATCTCGATGGGCGTGCCGTAAAAAGTTGTACCGTGCTTGCGGGTCAGGTGGATGGCTGTGCCGTGACCACGATCGAGGGTATCGGTGCGCCGGATGATCTGCATCCGATGCAGGCCGCGTTCCGGGAGTGCCATGCGTTGCAGTGCGGTTTCTGTACGCCCGGCATGATCATGGCAGCCATCGACCTCGTCGAACACAACCCTAAGCTCGACAATGCTTCAGTGCGCGAAGGGCTCGAAGGCAACTTCTGCCGCTGCACCGGTTATCACAATATCGTTCGGGCCGTTTTGTCGGCTGCCGAAAAAATGACTGCCAAAGTCTCATAGCCGGCAACAAGAACACGAACGCCAGAAAACAGAAACCGGTACAAGAGCAGAAGGGGGCGATGTGACTGCAATCGGGACCACCTCTGGTACAGGCATCGGCGCTGCGGTACTGCGTCGTGAAGACGCGCGCTTCATCACTGGCAACGGTCGGTATACCGACGACCTTCGGCAAGACGGTCAGGTCTATGCCTGTTTCGTTCGTTCCCCCTACGCGCATGCGCGCATCCTCGGCATCGACGCGGCAGATGCTGAATCCGCGGCGGGCGTAATCGCCGTGCTGAATGGTTCGCAGATGCAGGCAGATGGCGTCGGCAGCTTGCCCTGTGGCTGGATGGTGAAGCAGAAAGATGGCACTGACATGCGATCTCCGCCGCACCCGCCACTGGCCGTTGATAAGGTGAACTACGCCGGCGAACCGGTGGCCATCGTGCTCGGTGAAACACTCGAGGCGGCGCGCCATGGTGCGGAGGCGGTTGCTGTGGAGTACGAAGAGCTGCCGGCGGTGATAGATCTGGCCACTGCAACAGACTCGGCGATCATTCACACGGAGATCACCGGCAATCTGGCGTATGAGTGGGAACTCGGTGATCGCGCCGCAACGGATGCAGCACTGGCCGCGGCCACGCACATTACCCGGCTTGATCTGACCAACAATCGCCTCATTCCGAATGCCATCGAGCCACGCGCCGCGCTCGGCGTGTACGACGTGGCAACCGGGGATCATACACTCTACACCACCAGCCAGAATCCGCATCTCGAACGACTCGTGCTGTCAGCCTTCGTGAACGTTGCGCCGGAACACAAGCTGCGTGTCATTGCGCCCGATGTCGGCGGTGGATTTGGTTCAAAGATCTTCATTTACAGCGAAGAGACAGCGGTGATCTGGGCGGCAAGACGTATTCGCCGCCCGGTCAAGTGGACCGCTGACCGCAGCGAAGCCTTCCTTGCGGATGCCCACGGTCGTGATCATCTGACTCATGCGGAACTCGGCACGGATGCAGCAGGTAACTTCGTCGCCCTGAAGGTGCACACGGTCGCGAACCTCGGTGCCTATCTGTCGACGTTCGGCTCCTCGGTGCCGACTTACCTCTACGGCACCTTGCTCGCAGGTCAATACCTGACACCTAACATTCACGTTGAGGTGCAAGGTGTTTTCACCAATACGGCGCCAGTGGATGCCTATCGGGGCGCAGGTCGCCCGGAAGCAACCTATGTCATTGAACGGATCGTGGAGAACGCTGCGCGTGAACTGCGCAAGGATCCGGCAGATCTGCGACGACAGAACATGATCCGGCCGGAACAGTTTCCCTATCAGACACCAGTGGCGCTGGTGTACGACATCGGTGACTACGAGAAGAGCCTCGACAAGGCACTTTCACTGATCGACTACGCGGCGTTTCCGGCGCGGCGCCGGCTGTCCGAATCGCGCGGCAAGCGGCGTGGCATCGGCATGGCCTGTTACATCGAAGCATGCGGGCTTGCACCCTCCAAACTCGCGATAGCGCTCGGTGCCGGTGTGGGGCTCTACGAGAGTGGTGAAGTTCGTATGAATCCCACCGGTTCGGTTACGGTTTTCACGGGTGCGCATTCCCACGGGCAAGGCCACGAAACGACGTTTGCACAGGTGGTTTCAGATCGTCTGGGCGTGCCATTCGAAGCAGTTGAAGTGGTACACGGTGACACGGGACGCGTGGAGTTCGGCCTCGGCACTTACGGATCCCGCTCTCTCGCGGTCGGAGGTTCAGCACTGGTCAAGGCTTCAGAAAAGATCATCGCCAAAGGTCGACGGATCGCGGCACATCTGATGGAAGGTTCGGTCGACGCCGTGGATTTTGCAGCCGGCCGCTATTCCCTGCGTGACTCGAACCGCAGCATGTCAATCCAGGAAGTCGCCTTCGCGGCCTATGTGCCGGGCAACTACCCGGAGGATCTCGAGCCTGGCTTTTCAGAGAAGGCATTCTATGACCCGCAGAATTTCACCTACCCGGCAGGGACTCACATCGCTGAAGTCGAGATCGATGTCGAAACCGGTGTGGTGCGTGTGGTCAATTTTGTCGCGGTCGATGACTTCGGCCGCATCATCAATCCGTTGATCGTGCACGGTCAGGTTCATGGCGGTGTGGCGCAGGGCATCGGCCAGGCCCTGCTGGAGATTGGCCTCTACGATGCACAGGGTCAGTTGTTGACCGGTTCGATGATGGACTATTGCCTACCGCGCGCGGATGACGTGCCGGACTTTGTAGTCGACACCACGGTCACGCATTGCACTCACAATCCGCTCGGTGTGAAGGGCTGTGGTGAGGCGGGTGCGATCGGTTCACCGGCTGCGGTGATGAACGCAGTCACGGATGCGCTCGGAGTCGAAGAGGTGGCGATGCCGGCCACACCGGAGAAGGTGTGGCGGATTCTGCAGGGCTTGCCACAGAGAAGGGTCGCATGAGCGGGCAGCAGGCGATAACAAGGTAACGGACTGAGCACCTGTCATGTATCGATTCAAACACCACCGTCCATCAACCATCGACGAGGCCATGGCGATCTTCGCGGCAGCGGATGATCCGTCCTACCTGTCCGGCGGGATGACGTTGATTCCCACCATGAAGCAGCGTCTGGCATCACCTACCGATCTGATCGACCTTTCCCGGGTGACAGGTCTTACGGGCATTGAAGTGCGCGCCGATCATGTCCGCATCGGCGCATTCACGCGACATGGTGAAGTGGTCGCATCCGCGGAACTGCAACGCGCGATTCCTGCGCTGGGTTACCTTGCCGCACAGATCGGTGACAACCAGGTTCGCAACCGCGGCACCCTGGGTGGTTCAGTCGCCAACAGTGACCCAGCTGCCGACTATCCGGCGGCTGTAGTCGGGCTCGGCGCGCGCGTAATCACGAGCGGTCGCACCATCACGGGTGATAGTTTTTTCCGGGACCTGTTTGAAACGGCCCTGGAACCTGTTGAGCTCATCACGGCGATCGAGTTCCCGATCCCAAAGCGGGCAGCCTATCGGAAGTTCCCCAATCCCGCGTCCCGCTATGCGGTAGCTGGCGTGATGGTTGCGGACTTTGGCGGGCGTGTGCGCGTCGGCGTGACGGGCGCTGGACCCTGCGCGTTCAGAGCCACCGCGCTGGAAGATGCCCTCAATCGTTCATTCACACCCGAGGCGCTGGATGCAGTCGAAATTCCCGATGCCGGTTTCAACAGTGACCTGCATGCATCTGCGGAATACCGTGCCCACCTCGTCAAGGTGCTGGCGAGGAGGGCAGTCGCTGCACTCTGCTGAATACGCTTCATCTGCGTTGAATATCCGCAGTTGTGGCGCTGAATGTTTTGAAGCGGCCGTTGGGCATGCGGCACGGGAAGTGCCGGGAGACATTCCCCGGAACCCTACACCGAGCTCAGCACCGAGTCCGGCAGAGCAGTTTGATTCTCAAGACCACCTCCAACGAGGTGTGTCTCGGTGGTGGGAGCAGTTATACTGGTTGTCCGCTCGCAGTGACGGCGGTGCAGTACCAAGGGTCGAAGTAGACGATGACAAGTGTCGCGCGTGAAGGGGAGTACGCGACCGAGCACGAACGCTCGGGCCGTACGTTTGCTGCGCGCAACGGCTGGCGTGTAAAAACGCGTGAAGGCCATCCGCTCGGATCCTACCCCACACAATTTTATGCCGACGTGGTTGCGGCGCTTCTGGTTGCCCAGCTGGCGCAAGCGTCGAACCCACAGACCTGTCGTCGCATCATCTACAACTTTCGTCATGATGACCGTTTCCGTACCGTCAATTCGGTCAGTGCGGAAAGTTCGCTGCTCGATGGTTTTCCGAACGTGGCACAGGATCAGTTGTCCGCCTGATCAGGACCATTCCCTCTCTGGGTGAGAGGTTCTCGTCAGACTGCCTTGCCGAACTGTGCCTGAAGGCGCCGCATGCCGGTCAGCCAGCGATCATAGTCGGACGTCTTCCGTTTGATGTACTCGGCCACTTCCGGGTGAGGCAGCACCAGAAACCGTTCGTCGCGAAGCGTCTGTACCACAGCCTCTGCCACATCATCGGTCTCAAGCATGCCATCCACGCCGGCGACGCCCGGGCCACCTGCCGTCATCGGTGTTCGCACCGCCTGAGGACACAGCACCGAAACACGAATGCCACG
>VGVE01000103.1 GCA_016874135.1 Gammaproteobacteria bacterium
GCGAATCCGGATGTAGAAATCCGCGATGGTGTGGCTGTAACGAAGATGCGTGTGCGTGAGGTCACTGCTGATCCGGAACGCGCGCGCCTATGGGCAGCGGGTGCTGAGGCGTATCCACCGTATATTGAGTATCAGGGGAAAACCAGCCGGGTCATTCCGGTGTTCATCGCGGAACCTGTTTGAGTGTCTTGAGAAAAACGTCGTGGCTGGAGCTACGTGCCTTGGAGGTTAGTTCGAGGGGCGCTTCGACACGGGGCGTGTTCGCCAGTCGAACCGCAACGTCAATACCCGAAAGATGAAGAACAGTGTCACCGCAACCGCCGCTGCGATGACGGAATCAACCAGGAACTGCTGTGTGGCCAGGAGGAACAGCGCACAGATGAGGATCAGCGGGATCACGAAATAGTGTCCAGGTTTGAGCACCTCCGGGACTTCGCCCAGCATGATGTCCCGGATCAGGCCACCCCCCGCACCACTGATACAACCTACCAGCATCACACCCGGCCAGTGGATCTCTGCCTGTAGCGCCAATTGCATGCCGACGACTGCAAACGCCGGGGTCGCGAGACCGTCAATGGCACTGACGGTGCGTTCCACCGTCGCCGACGTTTCCACCCGCTTCCTGAAAAGAATCGCCAACAACGAGGCGAGGGCGATCAGCGGCAGATACCAGAATTCTGTCAGCACCGGCGGAGTACGTTGCAGCAGGATGCCATCGCGGATCAGCCCGCCTCCTACCGATGAAACCGTGGCGATCACGATCACGCCAATCAGATCGAGGTGTCTGCGCAGGCCCAGGATGGCACCCGCCAGCGCCCAGGCGAAGATCGCGAGGTAATCGAGTTCGACGGGAATCTGGAACTGTGGCATGGGATCAGGCCCCGGTCATCGTTATGACAATCTTCCCGAAGTGTTCGTTCCGCCGCATTCGTTTCAACGCCTCCGCGGTTTCCTCGAGCGGAAACACACGGTCAACAGGCAGTGACAGCTTGCCTTCCGCCATCGCGGCGTAAAGATCCCGTTTGACAAGACTGACGATGCGCGCCACTTCTTCCGCCGAGCGAGTTCTGAACGTCACACCCACGTAGTTGATCCGCCGCAGTGCATGCAGGTCAAAATTGAACGGCGCGTTGTCGCCGGCGAGGCGGCCAACGTTGACGATCCGCCCGCCGATTCGGGTCGCCTGAAGATTGCCGTTGGCGAAAGTGCCAGAGAGTTGGTCGATGATCAGATCGACACCCTTGCCATCGGTTGCGGCGAGCACCTGCTTCACCCAGTCGGGATCGCTGGTGTCGATGGCAAGATCAGCGCCGAACTCAGTGAGCCTTGTGCGTCGTTCCGGGTTGGTGGAAGAACCGAGTACGAGTCCGGCGCCCGCATGTTTTGCGATCTGCTGCGCCAGCAGCCCGACGCCTGAGCTTGCGCCCTGGATCAGGATGGACTGTCCCGCCTTGAACTCGCCGTTGGTGATGATGGCATCGTGCATCGTGTTGAGTGCGACCGGCAGTGTTGCCGCGGTCTCGAAACTCATCCCTGAAGGGATGGTCAGCATGCGCTGTGGTGATCCAAGCGCGTACTCGGCATAAGCCCCACCACCGGTCGCCATGACGCGGTCTCCGGTTTTCCATCCCGCGACTTTGGCGCCGATGGAGACAATCTCGCCCGCCCATTCGAGCCCCAGCGGTAGTCCCATACCTCCGGTCCGACCATGGCTGCCCCCACGCAGCATGGCGAGATCCGCGCGATTGAGCGCTGCGGCATGCACCCGCACAAGGATCTCGTCAGGCCCAGGTGTGGGCTGCAGGTGATCTGCGAGAACGGCGCCGTCAGCGCTTGAAACTACGGCGCGCATTCAACAAGGGCTCGAAGAGGAGCCGGTTTATGGGGTGCAGTGCACTCACTCCCGCGCAAAGTTAAGCCGCGCTGCTTCCGCCATGATGCGAATGGCTTCGGCGTTGCCGGATATGGTCAGCCCCGTTGCGCCGCTGTCTTCCCAGGCGCGGAACTTCTCCTTGATACGCGCTGCGGGTCCGACGAGCGCGCCGCTGTCGACAAACTCATCCGGCACGGCGGCAATCGCCTCCGCCTTGCGTTTGGCAAGGAAGAGTTCCTGGATGCGGTTGGCGGCATCTCCAAAACCGCGACGCACCATCATCTCCTTGTGGAAGTTGATGCTCTTGTGGCCCATGCCGCCGACGTAGAGCGCAATGCCGGGTTTGAGTTTGTCGAGTGCAAACTTGACGTCATCGGTGACGATGACCTGGGTCATCGCCTGCTTCTCGAAGGAGCCCGAAGGCTTGCCGGCACGGGCCAGCCCCTCTTCGATCCAGGGATCGTAGAGTGGCGCGGTGCCGGGAACGAAACCGAGCGGAAGCCAGCCGTCAGCGATCTCCGCCGTCAGT
This sequence comes from Gammaproteobacteria bacterium, assembly GCA_016874135.1. Taxonomy (GTDB): domain Bacteria; phylum Pseudomonadota; class Gammaproteobacteria; order Pseudomonadales; family Azotimanducaceae; genus SYFY01. The sequence goes on from VGVE01000103.1 coordinate 2,403, forward strand.
TTGACCGTCGACTCCATGCCGGTGCCGAGGAAAATCGGAATATTCGGGTTCATGTGCAGGATGGATTTGAGCGGCTTGCCTACCCCCATCGCGCCGGGGCCTGTATAGGGCAGGCTGATTTCTTTGCCATCGTGGGTTACCGGTTCTTCCCGGGCCCAGATCTTTTTCATGATCTGCACGTAGTCGCGGATACGGTAGTACGGTTTGCCCCACGGCTGCCCATACCAGCCTTCAACGATCTGCGGGCCGGAAACGCCAATGCCGCAGATGGCGCGGTTGCCGCCAGCAATGGCGTCCAGCGTTGCGAACGCCATCGCTGCGTTGGCCGGTGTACGTCCCGCGAGTTGAATGACTGCGGTGCCAAGCCTGATGCGTTCCGTGCGGGCGGCGAGGTAGGCGAGCGGGGTGATGGCGTCGGAGCCGTAGGCTTCCGCTGTCCACACCGAGTCGTATCCCAGTCGCTCAGCAAGCTGTACATCTTCGACTGGAATTTTCAGGTCGGCACCGGAGTAGCCGAGCATCAAGCCGAGTTTCATGTCTCATCCCCCGTTTTTGCAGTGAGTAGCAACAGACTTTTTTGTTGGGCAGGAATTTAACCGCGATAGTGCGGGCGAACCAGCCTTACGATCGTTTCCAGGCGCCGCGAACCTTCGCTGCCGGTGCCATGTGATCGAGATAACCGAATGTTCCCTGCTGGAGCACTTCTTCGGCCGCTGCCACCACCGCGCTCATGGCCGCAGTGTGCAGGGAAGATGCCAGGCTGATGCGTTTCACACCTGCCGCGCTGAGTTCTGCCACGCTGAACGATCGTCCGGGAATTCCTGCCATGAAGTTAACGGGTCGGGAAACCGATGCGCATACGGTGCGCACCGCCTCCAGCGTTGGGAGCCCAGGCGCAAAGAGAACATCCGCGCCAGCCTTTTCAAATGCCTGGAGACGCAGGATCGTATCGTCGAGGTCAGGGTTGCCGCGCAGGTAGTTTTCGGTTCGCGCAGTCACCATGAATCCGGTGCCGCTCTTCTGCGCTGCTTCCACGGCCGCTTCGATCCGTTCGACGGCTTGTGAAAATCCGTAGAGCGGGGTGGCCGGATCGATGGTTGCGTCTTCAATGGACGCGCCGGCGAGTCCCCGCGCGATGGCTTCGCGAATGGTTGCGGCAACGGCTTCCGGTGTGTCACCAAAGCCCCGCTCGAGATCGGCTGAAACCGGAATCTCTATCGCTGCGGCGATGGCTTCGGCCTGATCCAGCGATTCATCGCGGTTGATTGATCCGTCGAGGCGGCCGAGCACGCCGGCAGCGGCACCGCTCGATGTCGCGAGTGCCGCGAATCCAAGGCCTTGCAGGATTCGGGCGGAACCCGCATCGAAGGCGTTGGCGATGACAAAACTCTGCGGTGCGGCGTGCAGTTCATGAAGTTTGCGGATGCGTAATTTCTGCTGTTCTGGATTGATCATCCGGATGCTCCGTGATGGCTGTCAGGTGTAGTTGATGCAGGGTCGTGTGCCTCGATGTGCTGGTTTTGCCATTCAAGTGCACGCATGCCGACGTCCGTCGAGAGAAACACACTGCCGGTCAGCACGTCTTTGAGATTGGTGGCCTCGAACTGTTCCATCACCGGCCCCTTCACTTCAGCGAGCGAGAGGGTGATACCACGCGTGTCGAGATTTCGATTCAGGCGGAACAGGGTTTCCAGTCCGGTGACATCCAGGCGGTTGACGGCGCTCAACACCAGCAGCAGGTGACGGGTGTCCGGTCGCCGGTGCACGATTTTCATCAGCTTGCTTTCAATCTGGTTGGCATTGGCAAAGTAGATGTTCTCATCCACGCGAACACAGACCACGTGGGGCACAAGCTTCACTTCAAAGCGTTTTTCCGAGCGGAAGTGTTCGCTGTCACCCACGCGGCCGAGCACATTGACTTCCGGCCGGCTCGACGAACGGATGAAGAACGCGATTGACAGGGCAACGCCTGTAAGCAGCCCTGTTTCCACGCCAAACGTCAGTACGGTCACCATGGTCAACACCGAGGTTACGGCGTCTTCCCGGTAGATCCGCCAGTGACGGCCGATGCTGCGCAGGTCGATGAGGCGCAGGACCGAGAGCACCACGATCGCGGCGAGTGCCGGAGCAGGCAGATAGGCGAAAAGCGGAGTGAGCACCAGCAGCGAAGCCAGAATGACCACGCCGCAAACAACTGAACTCAGGGGCGTACGCGCGCCCGCATCGTAGTTGACGCTGGTGCGGGAGAAACTGCCGGCGACCGGATAGGCGGCCGTAAAGGCGGCGCCGAGATTGGCAAAACCGAGAGCGATAAGTTCCTGGTTGGAGTTGATCCGGGTCTGTTCACGCGCCGCAACGCCCGTCGCGATCGAATAGCTCTCCACATAGGCGACCACCGCGATCAACGCTGCGCTGCTGAGCAGATGCATCCAGAGCGCAGGATCGAAGGGCGGTGCAGATAGCTCCGGCAAACCGTAGGGCACGTGCCCCACGGTTGCGAGGCCGAATGTCTCATGCAGATCAAAGATCCAGACCAGAATCGCGACCAGCATCAGGACAACCAGAGGACCGAGACGGGTGACCAGGTGATTCGGCTCGATGTGCCAGTCGAAGCGGGCGAGCGTATGAACGAGCCTGTTCTGGAAGAACCAGATTCCGCCGATGCAAAAGAGGCCGATGACCAGAGGCAAAGCGTGCATCTGGTCGAGATGGCTCGTGAACCACAACAGCTGATCGAACGGATCGCCGGCCTTGGGCGGCATGCCGGTAAAGGCGGGGATCTGGCTGAAGATGATCAGGATCGCGGCGGCGTTGATGAATCCGCTGATCACCGGATGACTCAGCAGGTTGATGAGGCCGCCCATCTGCCAGAGGCGCAGGAGGAGCAGGATCACCCCGACTTCCAGGGACAGGATCACCGCGATCTGGCTTGCCGGGACGCTGAAGTGTTGCTGCGCATCGCCAATCGCCGCGGCGACCATGAGTGCAGCCACCGCCACTGGACCCACCACCAGGTGTCGTGATGAACCGAGCAGGGCGTAGATGAGCATCGGCAGCAGGCAGGCATAGAGCCCGGCTTCCGGTGGCAATCCGGCAAGGAAGGCGTAGGCCATGGCCTGGGGAACCGTCATGACCCCGACAACAAACCCTGCAACCAGGTCTGCGTGCCACTGCGCCCGGGTGTAGGTGGCGAGGGTGTCCAGAATCGGAACGTAGCTGCGCCAGTTGGGAATACGCGGTTCGAATTTCACCCGTGGGCCTGTTGCGTGGTGATGAACACAGTCGTCCAGTGCGTACGGTAATTGCAGGAGTCTCATGACCGGGAGACTGAAGACCCTGAGTGTACCGGTTTGACCGCACCCAAACTGCATTCAGACCGTTCTCATGTTGTTCCCGGCAACCCGAACTTCGAATGCGAAGTCGTATCGGCGTAGACTCAGCGGCGTCGAACGCAGTCTGAATGGAGCCCACCATGCCCTACCATCACCTCGCCATCACCACCCGCGACATGCCGGCGACCCATACTTTCTATTCGCAGGCCATGGGTTTCGATCTGGTTCGGGTCGAAAAGGCCCAGATGGGCCCGGACAAGTGGGCAAAACACTTTTTCTACGACACCGGTGACGGTTCGATGATCGCCTTCTGGGATATCCGTGATGCCTCGCTTGCGGAATTCAACACCTCCATTTCCGCTGGACTCGGTCTTCCGAGCTGGTCGAATCACATCGCCTTTGGCGTCGCTTCCATGGATGAACTCAATGCCAAACGCGAACGGCTGGTGAATGCCGGTTATCCGGTCACCGAAGTGGACCATCACTGGTGTACGTCGGTTTATGCGATGGACCCGAACGGGATCATGGTGGAGTTCTGTGTGACCACCCGGGCGTTCGAAGCCGGTGACAAGGCGCGGGCGCTGGCGGCAGTGCACAGTGATGATCTGCGTGATGAGCCTCCGCCAAAAGGCAAACGCCATGAAGCCAAGGGCAGCCCAAAAGCGACCTGGGCACTCTGAGCAGGATCGCGCTCGTCGGTAAGGACCGCTTTCGATGGCACCGTGGTGGCGAGGCAGTGATTCGTTCAGTGAACTGATCTCCGCGAGCCCGCGAACGCTGCGGGCCGTGATCGGCCTGCATTTGCTCGAATCAGCAGCACAGATGCTGGCGCTCGGAATCGCCGTGCTGGCGGGCGTGACGTTGCCCGTTACACCCCTGTTTCTCATTGCCTGTGCTTTCCTGTTGTGGAACGCCGCTTCGTGGCTGCAAACCCGTTCACTCGCGGCGGAAACGGAATGTCAGGGACGGATCCTGCTGCAGCTCACGGTGGCCACCACCACGCTGGCGGCGATGCTGTATTTCACCGGTGGTGCCACCAGTCCGCTCGTTTCGCTGTTTCTTATCCCGATAGCAATCGGCGCTCTCAGTCTGCGGATACCGGGTGCGCTCCTGCTCGCGGGTTTTGCCGCCGGCGCCTATACGCTGCTGCTGTTTTTCCATGTTCCACTGGCCGCGCAGCACGTGCATGGCGAGGCAGGCTTCAACTTTCATGTGATTGGTATGTGGCTCAATTTCCTCGGCAGTGCCGTTGTTCTCCTGGTCTTTCTCGGTCTGCTGGCAGCGGTGACCCGTGAGCGTGCCGGTTCCCTTGCCGCGCTCCGGGAACGACAGCTTCGCAGCGAACAGCTGGTGGCCATGGCGGGAGTTGCTGCTGGTGCTGCACATGCGCTGGCTACACCACTGTCTACGCTGACGGTGTTGCTGGATGAAATGGAAACGTCAGGTCAGTCCCGTGCGGATATTGACCTGGCCAGAGAGCAGCTGACGGTGGTGAAGTCGCGCCTGGACGAAATCCTGCGATCCACCCACGTGTCGGCTGGATCGCCCGACATCGAACCTGAAACAGAAAGCGTTCAACCGCTGCTGAACCGGATTGTCAGACAGTGGCATGCGCGCAGGCCGGAGTGTGACTTGCGTGTTGAGAACTCACTCCCGGACATCGCGGCGGTTGTCGACCCGGCCATCGGTCATGGACTGGTTACGCTCCTCGACAACGGCGCGGATGCGAACGGAGTTATCGGAGAAACGAGGCTTGTCCTTCGCACGCTGCTCAGGCAGCACCTGCTGGTACTTGAAGTGGAAGATCAGGGGAATGGTCCGTTGCCTGCGGTGCATTCCGTTCCCCGATCCGACAAGCCACAGGGGCACGGTGCCGGACTGATGATCCTGCGGACCAACCTCGAACGCCTCGAAGGCCGCCTGGATTTTTTTCGAGGGGAGCGCGGTTGCGTTGCACGGCTTGAAGTTCCGCTCCTGGTGACGGCAACGTGAAGGGGCGGGTGCTGCTGATCGATGACGATCTCGTCTTTACGCGGGTGCTGGGCAGTGCGCTTGAGCGCCGGGGTTACGCGGTACGGGTGGTCAATGAGGAAGCGGACATCACGACCGCCGTGGCCGAATCCGACTACACCTGCATCCTTCTCGACCTGATGCTCGGAGAGGTCAGTACCATCGGTCGGATTGGGCTGCTCTGTGAACACCAGCCGCAAGCCCGACTCATCATGTTGACTGGCTACGCCAGCATCCCGGCAACCGTTCAGGCCATTCGTGCCGGCGCCCATAACCTTCTCGCCAAACCGGTTGGTGTGCGGGAAGTGCTGGCGGCGATGGAAGATCTGCCGGGCGATGAGGGCGATGCGCTTGAGGTTCGTCCGCTCGGGCTCCGGCGGATTGAGTGGGAGCAGATCCAGAGGGTGCTGACCGAACAGGGTGGCAACATCAGCGCAGCGGCGCGGGCGCTCGGCATGCATCGCCGCAGCCTGCAGCGGAAACTGGAAAAGAAGGCGCCGCGCTGACAGGGTCGGGATACGCCGCTCGGAAAGTTCCGGCAGGCGTGCATAATTGCTGTGTCGGAGCCCTAAACAGATTGCGTGGGCTGCGGCGGTTCAACTCGGGGGAGGTGGTGAGAATGGGTGTGCAAGGTTTACCGGCTGGAACGGAAAGGCTCGATCTCAATCGTCACATCGGCACGATGCTGAGTGGCTTCCGGTTGTTGGATCTGGATGATTCGGGGGTCGAAGCCCTCAAGAGATTCATCGGTGAGCGCGGTGTAGTTGCAGTACGTAATCAAGCCATGACGGTTCCTGAGCAGATTTCGTTCGGTAAGAGGCTAGGCCCACTGCACGTTCATCCCGCCTATGCCGACAAGACGTACCCTGAAGCGCTGCGTATCCACACGGACGCCAATTCAAAGTACACCGCTGGCGAGGCGTGGCATACGGATGTGTCCTGTGAACTCGAACCGCCCCACATCTCCATGCTGCGTATCGAGGTCACACCCAGTTGTGGCGGCGATACCGCGTACTCCAGCATGTATCGCGCCTTTGAAACGCTGTCGAAATCCATGCAGGACTACCTGCGTACGCTGAGCGCCCAGCACAACGGTGATCTCCCATTCCGCGGTGCCTATGGCAGTACCTCTCCGGACGAATACCCGCGCAATGTCCATCCGGTGGTGTGCACCCATCCGGTCACGGGCAAGCCGGCACTCTATGTGAACAGCGGGTTCACCGAGAAGATCAAGGGGCTCACCCGGCATGAGAGTGACTCACTGCTGAAGATGTTGTTCGATCACATTGCCAGTGGCGTCGAGTTCCAGTGCCGTATCCGCTGGGAACCCGACACGGTGACGTTCTGGGACAACCGGGCGGTGCAGCACCATGCGAGCTGGGACTACTTTCCGGAAACGCGCAGCGGTTGGCGGGTGACCACTCAGGGTGAGCGACCGTTTCTCGCGGCTTGAGAATTGTCAGGGCTGAAGCTGAACATTCGCGCTGAGTCGAACGAGTCAGGCGAGGGAACCGTCGTTGTACAAACTGTTTGGATTTGAGTTCGAAGGCAGTACGTTCGAGGTCCTGGGCTCCTCATGGACAGGACTTGAATGCCTGTGCATCGACGGCCAGGAGGTGGTACGCCAGCGCAGCTTTCGCTTCGGCAGCACCTTCAGGTTTGTTTTCAGGGAACATGGCGAGTTGAGCCTGTCGTTTGATCTCGTGATCACCCGGGAGCGCGTTGATTATGTGCTGCGCCGGGGGGATGAGGAGCTGCTGGCTGCGAGCGCTCCAATGGGGATGCCAAAATTTCTGCAGTGGACAAGTGCAAGTAAAACCATCGCGGAACAGACAGCCGGGCAAACCAATACAGAAGCGACTGAAAAATCTTCATCAGGCGCCGGCAGTCACCTCGTTCCTTGGCTCGTGCTCGCATCCAAGATTTTTCAAAGTGGCAAAGCCGTCAAGGTCGCGCTGGCTGGTATGGCGGTATCCGGCTGGACGATCCTCTACAGCCTGCCGTTTGCGCTGTCGCTGGTTGCAGTCTTGGTGATTCACGAGTGGGGGCATCTGCGGGCGATGCGGCGGTTTGGCATTCCCACGAAGGGCATGTATCTGATCCCCTTTGTCGGTGGCATCGCGGTAGGGGACAGCCCGAAAACACACTGGCAGGACGTCTACATCTCCCTGATGGGGCCGGTATATGGCCTCGGAATGACGGTGATCTGTTATCTCGCCTACCTGATCACTTCCAATCACATGGTTGGGTTGCTCGCGTCCATGAGTGCACTCGTCAACGTCTTCAACCTGCTGCCAATCCTGCCGCTTGATGGTGGACGAGTGGTCAAGGCGCTGGTGTTCTCGGGGCGCAGTCGGGTCGCGTTCATGGCTTTTCTGGCGGCATCGGCGGTGTGTTTCGCTGTAGCCGTCATGTCCGGGCTCGCGCTGCTCAGCTTCTTCGTGATCCTTGGTGCGATCGACCTGCTGTTCGGCTGGCGTGATATACAACAGGACGAGAAGACCCCGCTTGATCGTTACGGGATCGTGTTCTGTGGGGTCTGGTATCTGCTTACGATCATCGCGTTTGTGTGCATCATCATGCTGGTTGCCGCGAGTGAATTGCCAGGCTCGGAACTGGCGGTGACGGTGCTGCAGTCCTGAGCCTCAGTCCTTCTTGTGCGACGAGAGATCATCCTCTGTAAAAAGGCCGCGCAGTTCTGCCTCCGCCTCCATGCTGGTTTGCCGGAAGGCTGATTCGTCATGCACCACCGCGGCCTGTCGCTCCAGCATTTCTTCATCGTGAAGACGAAAAGCCGTGATCTCCTCGCGAGCAGTTGCGGGATTAACACCGAGGTGCATGAGCAGCACTTCGGAAAGTTCGAGACTCGAGAGCAGCGTTTCGCGGATGACGTAGTGCACGCCGACTTCTCGCAGGAACATCTCGTGATGCCGGTTCCGGGCGCGCGCCAGAATCATCACGTCGGGCCACTGCTTGCGGACGGTCTCGGCGATTTTCACCGACGCCTCGATGTCTTCGATCGTCAGTACCAGTGCTTTGGCGGTACCGAGCCCCGCGGCTCTGAGTGAGTCCAGCCGTGTGGCATCACCGAAATAGACCTCATTGCCAAACTGGCGCAGGAAGTCCACGTGTCCAGGGTTGGCATCGAGCGCCATGAATGGGATATGCCGCATGCCAAGAACACGTCCGACGATCTGACCGATGCGGCCAAAGCCTGCGATCACAACGGGCCGATCATGGCCCTGCAAAGAATCGTAAGGCCGATGTTCAGAGGGCTTGTCGTTAAGGAAACGTTCTACAAGACCGGACAGCAGCGGTGTGGTCACCATCGACAGCGTGACCACCAGGATGATGAACTCGGCGGTGGATTCCGGCAGCAGCGCTGCGCTGACACCCGCCGTCAGCAGCACGAATGCGAATTCACCACCCTGCGAGAGGAGCACGGCACCACGCACAGACTCCGCATGATTGAGCCTGAAGATGCGCAGCAGCGGATACAGAACCAGCGCTTTGGTGGCAACGAGTCCAAGCGTCGCGGCAATGACAGTCAGTGGCTCAGCGGTCAGAACACCGAGATTTGCCGACATGCCGACGGCGATGAAAAAGAGCCCGAGCAGCAACCCCTTGAAGGGCAAAATGTCGGTTTCGATCTGATGACGGTACTCCGACTCAGCCACCATCATGCCGGCGATGAATGCACCGAGCCCCATGCTGAGCCCGGCCCACGACATCGCGAGGGCAGCGCCAAGCACGAGCATGAGGCCGGCTGCGGCGAAGAGTTCGTCGATTCCAGTGCGAGCGAAGTAGCGCAGCAGCGGACGCAGTGAAAATCCGGCGATGGCGAGCGCGACGATGACGAGGCCCGTGCGCAAGAGGTCAGGACGCGGAACATCCGCTGCGACGGTAAAGAGCGAGATCGCGGCCAGCGCCGGAATCACCGCTGCATCCTGGAACAACAGGACACCGAACGACGCCCTGCCATGAGGGGATTGCAGCTTGCGGGTTTCGCCGAGCAGCTGCAGGACGAACGCCGTGCTCGAGAGTGCCAGCGCGAAACCTGCGAACAGGCTCTCGGTGATGTTGAACCCGGCGAGAATCCCTGCTCCCAGGAAGACCAGCGTCGAGAGCACCACCTGGGCACTGCCGAGACCAAAAACTTCACGCCGCATCACCCAGAGTCTGCGGGGCTGCAGTTCAAGGCCGATGAGGAAGAGGAGGAACACCACGCCGATTTCAGCGAAGTGCAATACGCCTTGGGCGTCGCCGATGAGGTTTGTGCCCCATGGCCCAATGAGTACACCGGCACCGAGATATCCAAGCACCGGCGAAAGCCCGAGGCGCTTGCCGAGGGGAACGACGATCAGCGCTGCGGTCATGAAGAGAACCGCGTCCTGCAGAAAACCCATCGGTCAGGCGTGCTCCGGGTTGAGGGTTCACGACGTCATGCCGCGTGTTTAACGATAGCCGCAATGAGGCGGCTCGGCCATCAAACCGCGGTTTGATTTCGCACCGGGACGGGTTAGCCTGACCTGAAACC
>VGVE01000104.1 GCA_016874135.1 Gammaproteobacteria bacterium
TCGTCGCTGCGGCGATGTCCACCATGTCTACACCTACGCTGCCCACACCGATCACCACGCAGCGCTGCATCGCCCTGATCACTTCGACGTCGATGCGCAGACCCCACGAGGTGATGATGGCATCGACGTCTTTCACGCCTGCCGCGAACTCCGCCGGGGAGTCCGCACGCACTTCGATAATGTCGGCGATCGGTGCTAGCGCTTCGAGCTCCAGCGCATAACGTTGTTCGACCGTCTGGTTCTGGGCCTGACGTGGCAGCTGGAAGGCCACACGTTTGCGGGTGGTCATGATTATCGTGCGCTCCGGTGGGATTCAAGGTGGATGATGCCGATTCCGGTCGCCGCTTTACAGACGCGCAGCGACAGGTTCGGAACAACGCGAGTTGAATAGCCGGGCTGAACAAAAAGAAAGGGCCGCAGCTGCGGCCCTTTCGATACGCCCGAATGTTCAGGCGAGTGGTATCAACCTCCGAAATGGTACTTGATGTCCACACCGTAGTAGCGCGGATACAGTTCCGATCCGGTGGTGCGGAAGTTGCTGTCCTGGGTACCAGTGCTGATGGAACGCAGGTTCTTTTCGTCGAAGACGTTGTCGACGAATATACGCACGGTCCAGTCACGATCCAGTGACACCCACTGACCGCCCAAATCCAAGCGCCACCGTTCAGGCAAGTGGTCATACTTCGATCTGATGCCGCGCTGTACGTAGTCCCCGGTGTAGGAGTACGCGCCACGTACACTAAACACGCCGATGTCCGTCGGATAATCGTAGTTTGCCCAGACCGTCGCCTTGTGATTCGGGATGCCCTTGAGCTGATCGCCTTTCACATCACGGGTCAGGAAAACGTTGTTTGGGTTGGTGGGAGATACTGCGCCGAACACCGACAGCGGATACTCTGGGTTACCGGTATCGATCAGGACGAACTTCGTGTCGTAGAAGGTATCGGTGTAGCTGTAGTTCCCGCCGAGAGTGAGTTCCTCGGTGGGATACCACAACGCTTCCATCTCAAAGCCGCGATTGACGGCCTTGGCGGCATTAATCACGATGTCAACGGACCGACCGCGCACTTCATCGAGGATGTCGATACGGTCCTGGTAGCCCTTGTAGTCGTACTGGTAGATCGATGCAATGAGCTGCACGGTTCGATCAAAGTAGAAGCCTTTGTAGCCGATCTCATAGGCGGTGATGGTTTCCTTGTCATAGGTCAAAGGTTCCAGGCCGGAACCGGGCAGCGGCCGGCCTTCTTCGTCCCGCGGGTTGTCACGCGCATCGGTCACACCCAGCTGGTAGCCGCCGGCGCGGTAACCAGTGGTCACAGAGAAATACATCAATATGTCATCGGTTGGCGTCCAGTCGAGGTTCACCCGGAAGTTGACGTCATCCCAGGAGTCATTGCCTTTGACGCTACTGCTGTAGCTGATGGGTACACCGCCCGCGAGGCGCAGAGGGCGAGCGCAGCTACCGTCGGTGATATCGCACACCGGTCGCAAGGGATCCGCCGGATTGCCGGTACGTGTTGCCGCGCCCATGGAGACATTGGTCGCGCCGAGCAGCGTAAGCCCGCCGTTGGGGAAGGTACCGCCGGGAATGAAGCCCATGAAGCCTGCCGCCCAGGGGATGTCGAGCTCGAAATACCCGCCGCGGACTTCTTCCGCCTCCTTCTTGTCCTTCGCGTAGCGCAGACCCATGACCACGGCAAACTGCTCGTTGAACTCGAACGTGCCCTGGGTGTAGACCGCGAAGGCTTCATTGTCGACCTGGTTGCGATGTTCGTAGATATCACCTCGCGCATCCCCCAGCCAGCGACCGAAGTTGCTGGTGCCGACGGGTGCGGAGCCCAACCGCGCGTGGGTATTGGCACCGAGTGGTGACGTCGCGAACAACAGATCCGTGATGCTGCGGTTGCCGAGGAAACCTACCCGGGTATCCAGCGCACCGTAGTTGGCTGGCTCGACAAACCGTGCAGTGCTGTTGGCCAGGCTGTAATCCTGGTTGCGCTGTTCCTTGAACCAATAAACGCCGGAAGTCGCCGTCCACCGATCACCGATCGCCCAGTCCAGCTGCAGTTCATGGGAGTAGCTGTACACGCTCTCGAGTACGGTCGCCCGGTACTTGCTGAAATCCGAATCGACGGAGTCGATGTCCGAGTTGAAGGTGTAGTCGAACGTCTGATAGCCGTACAGGTACTTCAGCGCCATGGTGTCGCTGATTTCCCAGTTCATCTCGCTGGAGGCCGAGGTGTGGTCGAAGAGTTCGTGGTTGCTGTTGCAGGTCGTGTACGGGAACTGGTCACAGTTGCCGTCATCATTGACCTGCGTGCCCCTGGACGGATTCTTGAAACTGCTGCCCACACCGAGGATCTGGTCAGGGTTGCGACCGAACGCCGGGTTTGGCGAATAGGGAAACCCGACGGGATCGAGGCCCGGGCGGTTGTTGGTGGCATAGACGTTCTGTCCGGTTCGCGGGTTGAAGAACGTCAGGGCCCCCGGGGTTGCAGCGGTGACCGTGCCACCCCGTGTTGTCACGCCAAACACCGGCAGATTGGTGCTGCGAATGCCCCGCTGGGGTGCCATCCCTTCATTGATCAGGAGCCCGCTGCCGATCCGGCGGTCCGACTTGCGCTCATTGCCGCGGATGTACCAGGAGAAGGTGTCGGTGATATCCCATTGCAGTGCCAGCGCCAGGTTCTGGTCATCGATGGAGTTCACATCCGGTGCGTACCCTTTGCCCTTCTGCGCACCATTACGATCTCGTTTGACCGCGGTTACGCGGGCTGCGAGACGGTCTTCGAGCAGTGGCCCGGACAGCACCCCGTAATATTCCTGGGTGGCAAACCGGCCGAACTGGGTGCGGACTTCCGCTTCCGGTTCCATGCTCGGCTTCTTGGTGACGTAGTTGATCGCGCCGCCCACGGAGTTGCGGCCGTACAACGTACCCTGCGGACCGCGCAGTACCTCGATGCGTTCCATGTCATACAGCGCGTTTTCTGACGCGGCGATTCCGAAGTCAGGTGAGTAGATGCCGTTGTAGTAGGTGGCCACACCGGGGTCGCCACCGAGCGCACGGAAGTTGCGGCCAACCCCGCGGATGCGCACGTCGTATTCATCCCGCGTGGTTGCCGGGGTAAAATCCATCAGGTCATCCGCGCCCTGCAGACCGAAATCTTCAAGCATGGCACCGTCAAACGCGGTGATGGAAATGGACGTATCGGAAACCGTTGATTCCACCTTTTCGGCGGTGACGGTGATTTCTTCGATCTGGCGCCGGCCGGAGTCCTGCGCTTCTTCCGCCAATGCGACGGCTGCAAACGAAGTTATGACTGAGCCCGCGGACAGCATAAAAATGGCCAGCGTCAGCGCACGCTGCTTCATGGTGTTCTCCCCAAGGTTCTGACTCCGGGAAGCATCCGGACCCGGCTACCCCGGTACCTGCACTTCCCTCCCGAAGGTGAGACTGCTGCTGTTCTTCCCACCAAAACAAATTACTTTTTTCGGCATACGCCATGCCTTTTTGGCATGTAAAAACCGACTCTGCCAATGGCGTAGGTCAAGGCAATCCGGACTTTCTGTTGATTTAGGCATGGCACCAGCCCTTGCCATTTATTTCCCGAGAGGAATAATCTTTTCAAATAAGCGGTACTCATATCAGAAGATGAAGCACCACCTCGATCTGCGCCGGATGCGCTACATCGTTGAAGTCGCCCGGGCCGAAGCGATCACCATCGCCGCGGAGACCCTGGGCCTGACCCAGCCCGCCGTCACGCGCAGCATTGCCGAGGTGGAAGAAGAACTCGGTGTACAGCTGTTCCATCGGGTACCACGGGGGATGCGGCTGACCGAAGCCGGCCAACGGTTCATCCAGCACGCGAAACGTATCCTCGGTGAGGTGGACGACCTGGTGACGGAGATGCGCAGTGGTGTCGAAGCGGTGACCGGGAGGCTGCGTATCGGCGCGGCCCCGGGAACCGACATCCAGAATGCCATCCGCCCGCTCAAGGCGCTCGCGAAACACCATCCCGCCATCCGCGTGGAGATCGTGACCGGTTCGGCGGAGACGCTCTGCCCTCGTCTCGTTGCAGGTGAGCTCAACGCGATCGTCGGCGGATCCGCCTATCTCGAACGCTTCCGGGAACTCGAAGTGACACGGCTGTGCCGCTTCCACGCGGGCTGCATGGTGCGCAAGGACCATCCGCTCACCCGGATGGTCGAACCTTCGGAACGCGACGTGTTCGGTTATCCGCTGCTCGTGCCTGAGAGTATCGAAGCCCATTATTCCCAGCTGGCGCAGCGGTATGCCGCCAACGGGCTGATCATGCAGCCGCACTACGTCACCGATAGCCCGTTCCTGATCCGCACGCTGATCAAGAACAGCGACGCTTTTCATCTGCAGCACAATCCCGATCCGGACTTCACCGTCCTGCGCAAGGACTTCGACATCATCACCGGGATCGTGAACATGCCAGCACGCTACTTCTGTGTCGCATCCTCACCCAGCCATCCGAAGACCGCCGCGTTCCGCCTCTTTGAAGCCATCCTCATGGATCACTTCCTCAGCCCGGACGCAAAGTACCCGTGGTCGGTGGATGACGCCCCCGTTTCCAGCGCCTCGAATCAGGAATGACGTTGGCCACTTTCGGACGCGAACTCTTCTTCCGCATCCACGAAGGCCTTCCCCGGCAAGCACCGGGCAATGAATCGTGCACGTTGCAGGCCCTCGACGTCACTGGGCGTAAAGGTTCAATCTAGGTTCTGGATATCGCCTGTGGTCCGGGCCTGCACACCCTGCATCTCGCGCGTGCTCTCCCAAAAGCCCATCTCATCGGCGTGGATGCACACGTGGCGTTTCTTGATGAACTGAAGAAGAAGATCGCAATCCACGGATTTGGCGACCGAGTGAAGTGCCAACAGGCGGACATGAAGGCATTGCCCTTTTCGGATGCCTCGTTCGATCTCATCTGGTGTGAAGCGGCGGTGTATATGATGGGCTTCAGGGCAGCGCTCGAGTCCTGGCGACGTTTGCTGAAACCAGGCGGCTGCATGGCGATCAGTGATCTGGTGTGGCTGAAAGCGGATCGGCCAGCAGAAGCGGTGGACTACTGGACCGCTTACCCCGACATGACGACGCTCGATGCACGACGCAGCACCACACGCGCGTGCGAATATGACCTTCTGGGCGACTTTGTGTTGCCGGCAGATGCCTGGATGGTGCCCTACTAACAACCGATGCAAACAAAGATCGATGCACTGCGACAGCAGTACGCGAATGATCCGCTGCACGGCGCAGAGGCCGAAGCCGTGCTCGATGCGTCCGAGAGAGAAATCACCATGTTTCGCAATTCCGCGGGCCGCTACGGCTACGCCTTTTTCATCATGAACGTTCGATAGTTCTTTCTAACCACCAAAATCTGTAATCAGGCTATCGGTCTCACACATCGCCTCCACCCGGCGCCGCATCACACGTTTCCAGTCGGTGTGCGTAAGAATCCAGAACTGCTTTGAACGAACCGCATTCACAATCATCTCCGCCACCGCTTCAGGTGCAAGCCCCTGGTTGGCAAGCAATCCACCGGCGCGCTTCTTGAACTGCTCCTCTTCTACGCTGTTCGGGTGCAACGCCGCCGATGCATCAGGTCGATTGCGATCGCTGAAGACAATCTGTGTATTGATCGCGCCAGGGCACAACACGGAAACACCGATGGGGGAATTGCGCATCTCGAGTTCACGCGCCACGGTTTCGGTCAGCGCCACCACCCCGAATTTGGCAATGTTGTACGGGGCGATATTCGGCGATGCCATCAGCCCGGCGGTGGAGGCGGTGTTGATCATGTGGCCTTCACCGCTGGCTTCGAGTAGGGGCAGGAAGGTGCGCACGCCGTGGATGACACTCCACAGATCCACACCGAGCACCCACTCATAGTCAGCAACGCTTAAGGTTTCCGCACGACCCGCCGTCACCACACCGGCATTGTTGTGCACGAGGTGAATCGCCCCGAACTCCTTGGTTGCCATCCGTGCCAGATGTTCGATGGCTTCTGCTTTCGAAACATCGGTAGGCACGCCAACCACCCGATGGCCTTTGGCGGCGAGCCCGCCCACTGCGGCATCCAGCGCCGGCACCTCGATATCGGCCAGCACCACGTTCATCCCTTCCGCGGCCAATCGGGTTGCAACCGCTTTGCCAATGCCGCTGGCCGCGCCCGTAACGACGGCGGTCTTGCCCTTGAAGTCCTGCATCGATATCTCCCCGTGAATGTGCGCCTCCATGGATAGTAACGGAGAGGCGCGGTGGCTGGGACACCTCTCCGACGGTAGCATGCCAGCCGACACCCTGGAGCCCGCTGCATGTCCACACGCCGTCTGTTGTTGTCTTTGATTCTTTTCCACCTCACAAGCACTTGGTCCGCTTGGGCCTATGCCGATGAAGGCATGTGGACGCTGGACAACCTGCCTCGCGAACAGTTGCGAACCCGCTACGGGTTCGAACCGGATCAGGCATTCCTAAACCGCGCCATGCAGGGCACAGTGCGTCTGGCTTCTGGTTGTTCTGGCAGTCTGGTTTCCCGGGAAGGCCTGATGCTGACCAATCATCACTGCGTGATCGGCTGTGTCCAGGCGCTTTCGACTGCGGATGAAGACTTCGTCAGCAAGGGTTTCCTTGCCAAGAAGCGCGGGGCTGAAAAACAGTGCCCGGGCATGGAAGTGAATCAACTGCAGGAGACAAGCGACGTTACCGCCGCGATCAACAAGGCCACACACGGCCTTGAAGGCGAAGCCTTCAGCGAAGCACGCAAGAATGTTTTTTCGGCGCTGCAGAACGCCTGCGTGGAAGGCAACGCAGAACGGATTCGCTGCGATATGGTCGAGCTGTACCAGGGCGCCATCGTGCACCTGTACCGTTATGCGCGTTACCCCGACGTTCGCCTGGTTTTTTCCCCTGAGTTCGCCTCGGGTTTCTTCGGTGGCGACCCGGACAACTTCAACTTCCCGCGATTCAACCTCGACATGGGACTGCTTCGGGTCTACGAAAACGGACGGCCGTTGTCGAACAGGGTGTATTTCCCCTTGCGGGAAAGTGGCGCGAAAGAAGGTGAACTGGTGATTACGCTCGGCCACCCCGGCGAAACAGAGCGGCTGCTCACCGTTTCGCAGCTGCAGCTGCGTCGTGATCACTTGCTCCCGTTCCAGCTGATGCTCGAATCCGAGTACCGCGGTCTACTCAACCATTATTCACAAGGTGGTGATGAACCTGCCCGCATCGCCCGCAGCGATCTCACCATGCTCGAAAACGGCCTCAAGGTGATGCGCGGCGAACGACAGACATTGGTGGCCGCAGAAGTGATGCAGGCCAAGCGCGAAGAAGAAGACGGGCTCCGCACATGGGCGCAGCAGCAGTCTGAAGCAGTCGCTGTAAAGAATCCCTGGGACGCCACCCAGCAAGCCACATCAGCCCTGCGCAACTTTTACCCGGAGTACCTGATGATCGCGTCGGGTTACGCGTTCCGCTCGGAGATCATGGGCTTTGCGCGATGGCTGGTCCGTGCTGCCGAGGAACGGGCACGCTCTTTTGAAGAACGACTTGAGGGTTATTCGGAAGCGGAACTGCCGGCCATCAAGCAGCGCGTGATTGCCCAACGACCAGTTTACGCGGACTATGATGTCATCCGTCTGACCTGGTCACTGGAGAAGCTGCGCGAGGTGTTGGGGGTTGATCATCCCTTCGTACGAACCGTTCTTGGCAAGGATTCTCCCGGTGCCGTTGCGAAACGCACCATAGAAGGTTCCGCACTCGCCGACCCAGACCTCCGTGTAAAACTTTGGGAAGGCGGCCAGGCCGCTATCGAAGCGAGCGAAGACCCGGCCATTCAGCTCGCTCGCATCATCAATGGCACTGCGCGACTACTGCATCTGAAACACAAGGCGACGGTGGATGCGCCGATGAAGAAGGCAGCCAAAGATCTGGCGGCGCTTCGGTTCGCCCGTTTCGGCACGTCGGTCTATCCCGACGGCACGTTCTCGCTTCGGGCATCGTTCGGCACGATCAAAGGTTGGAAGGAAGGCGATACTACGGTCTCATCCGCGACCACCTTCGCCAGTCTCTTCGACCGCGCCACGCCCTACGAGCCATTCCAGCTGGGTGAAGCCTGGGTGCAGGCATCCAAGGCGATCGAACCTTCACGTCGTTTCAATCAGGTCTCGGACAACGACATCACCGGCGGCAATTC
Organism: Gammaproteobacteria bacterium; assembly: GCA_016874135.1. Taxonomy (GTDB): domain Bacteria; phylum Pseudomonadota; class Gammaproteobacteria; order Pseudomonadales; family Azotimanducaceae; genus SYFY01. The sequence continues at coordinate 8,223 of VGVE01000104.1, forward strand.
CGGCAGCCCGCTCATCAATGCGAAAGGCGAGATCGTCGGATTGATCTTTGACGGCAACATTCACTCGCTGGGCGGTGCTTTCTTCTACGACGGTTCGCTTAACCGCGCGATCTCCGTACATCCGGAAGCGATGATCACTGCGCTCAAGACCATCTATCCGGCGCCACATCTCCTGCGTGAGCTTCGCCACTGATCGTACTCCAGAGAAGTATTCGGCTAGGAACACCATGAACTACTCGCTCCAGCAACTCTCCGACTTGCAGAACATCCGTGAGGTGGCAGAACGTTATTGCCGCGGCGTGGACCGTCTCGATGAAGCCCTCATGAAATCGGCGTACTGGCCTGATGCGACCGACGATCACGGTGTGTACGTTGGCAATGCCCATACCTTTGTCGAACACTGCATGGTGTCGCACCTGCGCTGGCGATCCACCAATCACGCCATCATGAACCACCACATCTCGCTCGCGGATGATGGCATCTGCGCTACGGGTGAGATCTACAACGTCGCTTGGCTCTTCCGCAGAGACGAACCGGTGCTCGATACGTGGTGGGGTCGTTACCTCGATCGTTACCTCAAACGAGACGCCGAGTGGCGTATCATCGAACGGGTGTGCGTCAACGAAGGGACACACTCAGGCCCGCTCAATGCGATGCCCATCGATGCCGCGAAATTCCGGCCAGGGTCTTTCGATCGACCTTCATCGGGACGTCCGGTCGGCCCCTGATGTCGGAGCAGGAATCTGATGACACCGGTGGACTGCACTGGACCACACGCTGGTCACCGGAAGAGCGGGAGAGTTTTTTCACCACCATCGATCGCAAACGTCGTGCATCGTGGCAGGTGGGAGCAATAGCCTTCGGCGCTGCGATCCTCATTGCGCTGATCGTCGCATCATTGATGGCACCCCTTCTGTATGGTGCGGTCGGATTGGTCTTCGATGTGATCAATCTGCTGATTCCGACGCCGGATCTTATTGGCTTCATGTTTGAACAACTGGACCAGGCCATCGAATCGTTGCCGGACGGGCAGAATATCGATGGTCCGCTCGCCTTTGACTGGGTCGACTGGATCGAGTTCGGGCTACCGGCTGCCTTGCCCGGAGCTCTGCTCATGTTCGGGATCCTGGTTGCCTTGTACCGTGCCACCGGGTCCGCGCAGAGCCTTGAACACGGTCGCGCCCCTCAAATGAATCGTCCACAGGAGCAGCGCTTCGCCAATGTGATCAGCGAGATGGCGGTGGCGGCACTGTTGCCCGAGCCGCGTATCGTGGTAACGGAGGCCGCCAGTGGAAATGCGATGTTCCTTGAAGACAGTGCAGGACGAACCACCGTCGTCGCCTCGGCCGACCTCCTGCAAGGCCTGGACCGGGATGGGCTGCAGGGTATCGCTGCCCTCCTGATCGGCTCCCTCTGCAACGATGATGTGAAAAACAGTCATCGCATCGCCATGCTGACGGGGCTTTTCGCGCTACTTGCCCGCATGGCCGACGGTTTCTCGAATACCGGCATCGTGCGGGTCCTTGGGCGGCTGTGTTTGACAGCCGTGTGGCCGACCACCAGCCGCGCGAAACAACTGCTGGCTGATCTGGCAGATCCACTTACATCGTCCGCGGAGCTGGAAAAGCCCGTGCCCGACGAGGGCTCACTTACCTGGAGACATTGGGCCTGAATGCCGGTGTCCGGTCCCGTCGCCATGTCCGGATTTCTTGCCGGGATTGTAGCCACGTTCATCCTTTCCCCCCTCCTGGCCTGGGTTTGGCGATGGCGACGACTGCTCGCGGACTCAACTGCGGTTCGCCTCACCCGCAATCCTGACGGCGTCGCAAAGGGGTTGTAGCAAACCAGCCGGGTTCTAAAACCGGATTCGATCGAACCGTGGGCGGCGCACCTTGCCGTGGTTGAACCGCTACGGAACCAGAAACACAAAGGTTCTTCGTTCATCGATGGCGCGGTGGTTTCGTACTACCCGGAGGTGCGCCAGCGCTTGGAAGCGCTCGCAGCCCAGGGCGCTGCTGTCACCCTTGCTCCGAAACCAGGCATGCCTCTGCATATACTCGCTCTGGTTGTGCCTTTGGCTGCTTTGCTAGTGGGATTGTGTGCCGTACTGATCTATCTTCTCGTCGTCGTCTCACTGATGTTGTCCATGCTCTTCACCTTTGTCCCTGTTGCGCTGCTGCACCTGCTGCTGCGCTGATCCCAAGCCCTGCACCCGCTTTTCCATTCTCTGCTAGCCTGAAACCAAAGCTGGGAAAGGTCCGGCACGTCAGGGAAGCCTCGATGACCTACTGTGTGGGCCTGCTCGTAAAGGCTGGCATGGTGATGATCTCCGACTCGCGCACCAATGCGGGCGTGGACAACATCTCCACCTACCGCAAGATGACCACGTGGGAGGTCCCCGGTGAGCGGGTCATCGTGGCGATGACAGCGGGCAATCTGGCGATCACCCAGGCAGCGCTGCAGCTCATGAACGAAGGCATGCCGACAGGCAGCGGCCGGATCTCCATGAAGAACGTCACTTCGATGACGGAAGCCGCCCGTCTTGCCGGCTGGGCGCTGCGTGAAGTGGATCGTATGGATGGCCCCAGCCTGCGCAGCAGTGGCGAGGGATTCAACGCATCGATGCTGATCGGCGGTCAGATAGCCGGCCGAGAACTGCGTATGTTCCAGGTCTACGGTGAAGACAACTTCATCCAGGCCATGCCGGAAACGCCTTACCTGCAGATCGGCGAATTCAAATACGGCAAACCGATCATCGATCGGATCGTTCGGTTTGACTCTACGCTCGCAACCATAACGAAGTGTGGCCTGGTGTCCATGGACTCGACCATCAAGTCGAATCTCTCGGTGGCCCCGCCCATCGATCTCCTGATCTACTCCCGGGATGCGCTTGCCGTGAAAGTGCATGTCGTCATGCAGGATCAGGATCCGTACTGGCAAAGCCTTAGACGTTCCTGGGATCACGGTTTGCAGGAACGCTTCGCTGATCTGCCGGATCCCGAGTGGATGCAGTGACCGGCTGATCCCCTAAACGGCTTTCACTCAGTCTTTCCGGAGCTACACCAAGCGTCCTGTTTGCTGACCCTTCAAAGCGTGGTGTAACGTCCCTGCCCTGCATGCCAGGTTTGTATTCAGGGGGGAAATTCAAATGGGAAAACTGAATGGCAAGGTGGCCATGGTCACCGGTGCCGCACGCGGTCTTGGTCGCGCCTACGCGCTGCATCTCGCAAGTCTAGGCGCCAAGGTTGCCATTTCAGACCTCAACCTCAAATCATATGAGGAGTTCGAGGCTGAAGCCGCTGACATGACGGGCGAAACCACGGTAGATGAAATTCGCGCCCGAGGCGGTGATTCCCTCGGTTTTGAGTTCGACGTCGCTGACCGGGATGCCGTGTTCAACATGGTAGACGCGGTGAAATCCGCCTGGGGCCGCGTCGACATTCTCGTCGCCAACGCGGGCGGTGGCCGGGGACGCCCACGCGACACTGCGGCATCCATCGTGCCGCCGGATCTCTGGGACCTGGTGCTGAAGATGAATCTTTACGGAACCTACCACGCCTGCAGTGCCGTCGCTCCAGTCATGAAACAACAAGGCAGCGGCAAGATCATCACCGTCGCCTCCTACGCCGGCAAGGTAGCGGGCATCGGCGGCGGTTATGCGCACTACGGAGCCGCCAAAGCAGCCATCGCCCACTACACCCGTTACCTCGCCCAGGAGCTCGGGCCCTATAACATCCAGGCGAACTGCATCGCTCCCGGTTTCATTGCAACGGCGCGGATCGTCAA
>VGVE01000105.1 GCA_016874135.1 Gammaproteobacteria bacterium
TTTTGACCCGAACTACTTTCACAAGGTGGTGGATTGCCAGTGGGCGTGTCCCGCACACACCCCCGTACCGGAGTACATCCGGCTGATTGCCCAGGAGAAGTACACCGAAGCCTACATGCTCAACTGGGACTCAAACGTTTTTCCCGGAGTGCTGGGACGAACCTGCGACCGGCCCTGTGAGCCGGCCTGTCGCCGGGTGCGTACGGAGGAAAAGCCCGTCGCGATATGTCGTCTGAAGCGTGTCGCTGCGGACAACAAAGGCGACATCTCGGCTTATCTACCGCGCATTCCCGAAGTGAAGAACGGCAAGAAGGTCGCTCTGCTCGGCGCAGGCCCTGCCTCGCTTGCCGTCGCCCGTGACCTGATGCCGATGGGTTACGAGGTGCACATCTTCGACAAGGACGACAAGGGTGGCGGCTTCATGCGCAGCCAGATCCCCGCGTTCCGTCTGCCTGAAGAAGTACTCGATGACGAAGTGAATGTGATCCTCGATCTCGGCGTGAAGCAGCACTTCAACTACGAAGTCACGAGCATGAAGGACATGCTCGCGAAAAGGTTCGATGCCTACTTCGTCGGTACCGGCGCACCGCGCGGGCGTGATCTCGACATCCCGGGTCGCAAGGAAGTTGCCGCGCATATCTCGATCGGTATCGATTGGCTTTCTTCCGTCGCCTTCGGCCACACCACGTCCATCAAGGGCAAGGTGATCGTCATGGGGGGTGGCAACACCGCCATGGACTGCTGTCGCACGGCGGTGCGACTGGGCGCCGAGTCCGTCAAGGTGGTGGTGCGCAGTGCCTTCGACGTCATGAAGGCATCCCCATGGGAAAAAGAAGATGCGATGTCGGAAGGCATTCCAATTCTCAACAATCGCCCACCGAAACATTTCGTGCATGAGAATGGCCGCCTGAAGGGCGTGCTGTTCGAGGTGCTCAAGCCGGTGACCGGCGCTGATGGCAAGCTGCGCTATGAACCCAGCGGCGAGCCGGACGAGTTCATCGAGTGTGACCACGTGCTGATGGCCGTCGGCCAGGAGAACCATTGCCCGTGGATCGAGCGGGATATCGGCATCCAGTTCGACAAGTGGGATTGTCCGGTGCTGGACGAAGTGACCCTGCAGTCCACCAATCCCAAGGTGTTCTTCGGTGGTGATTCCGCGTTCGGACCTGAAAACATCATCTGGGCGTCTGCCCATGCCCATCGTGCGGCCATCTCGATGCACCTTTTCCTGACCGGAAAGGACCTGTACAAGGACCGGCCGCCGGAACACCTCAATCTCATCAGCGCCAAGATGGGCACCCACGAGTGGGCCTACGACAGTGAACACGATCCGTCCGCCCGACACCTCGTGCCGCACGCCGACAAGAAAAAGGCGCTGGCGGACATCAAGCTTGAGGTGGAACTCGGGTTTGACCGCGCACTCGGTGCGAAGGAAGCCCAGCGCTGTCTGAACTGCGATGTGCAGACCATCTTCACGGACAAGCTTTGCATCGAGTGTGATGCCTGTGTGGACATCTGCCCGATGGATTGCATCTCCTTCACTGAAAATGCCGAAGAAGAACCACTGCGCATGCAGCTGACCGCCCCTGCGTACAACCGTCAGCAGGACCTTTATGTCTCCGGCGCCCTCAAGACGGGCAGGGTGATGGTAAAGGACGAGGACGTCTGCCTGCACTGCGGTCTGTGTGCGGAGCGGTGTCCAACGAATGCCTGGGACATGCAGCGCAGTGTGGTGCATGTGCCCCAGCTCGGAAGCCACGCCGGCTGATCAGTCGCGTTCAAGAGGAAACGATGGCCGTCAAATACAACGATTTTGTCATTCGGTTCGCCAACGTCAACGGCTCTGGCTCTGCCAGTGCCAACGGCATGTTCGCCAAGGCACTGTTCCGCATGGGCATTCCGGTGGCCACGCGCAACATTTTCCCGTCGAACATCCAGGGCCTGCCCACCTGGTTCGAAGTGCGGGTGAGTGAGAAGGGCTATCTGGGTCGCCGCGAAGGCGTCGACATCATGGTCGCTATGAATGCGGAGACGTTTGCCGAGGACGTTGCCTCGATCCGCCCCGGCGGCTATCTCTTCTTCGACAACACCAAACCGTTGCCGAAAGAGCTGCATCGCAGCGATATCGTCGAGATCGGCGTTCCGATCTCACAGCTGCTGTTGCCGGAATTTGCTGATCCGAAGCAGCGCAGTCTGTTCAAGAACATCACCTACCTGGGCGTTCTGACGGCATTGCTGAACATCGAGTTCGACGTCATCACCGGCATGGTGTCGAAGCAGTACAAGGGCAAGGAAGACCTGATCGAGCCCAATATCCGCGCCATGGAACTCGGCCGGCGTTATGCCTACGACTACCTGCAATGCCCGCTGCCGATGCAGGTGAAACGCATGAATGCGCTCGGCGATAAGATCATGGTGGATGGCAATACCGCAGCCGGGCTCGGCGCCGTGTATGGCGGTGCCACCGTCTGTGCGTGGTATCCGATCACACCATCAACCTCGGTTGCAGAAGCATTCGAGCGGTACACTGCCCAGATGCGCAAGGACAAAGCCACTGGCCGATCCAGATACGCAATCGTGCAGGCGGAAGATGAACTCGCTGCCATCGGTATTGTCATTGGTGCGGCGTGGAATGGCGCGCGGTCGTTTACTGCGACCAGCGGCCCCGGCATTTCCCTGATGGGGGAGTTCCTCGGCCTTGCCTACTTTGCAGAAATTCCGGCAGTGGTGTGGGATATCCAGCGATCTGGCCCAAGCACCGGCATGCCGACGCGGACCCAGCAGTCCGATGTGATGGCAGCAGCTTATTCATCCCACGGTGACACCAAACACATCGTGTTGTTCCCCTCCACTCCCCGTGAGTGTTTCGACTTTGCCACCGAGGCCCTCGATCTCGCTGATCGTCTCCAGACCCCGGTGCTTGTTCTGTCCGATCTCGAACTCGGTATGAATGACAACCTGTCCGAGCCGTTCGAATGGGACGATTCCCGTGTCTATGATCGAGGCAAGGTGCTCAACGGCGAACAGCTGGAAAAGATCCAGCGGTTCGGCCGGTATCTCGATGTGGATGGTGATGGCATCGGCTATCGCACGCTACCCGGAACCCATCCGACCAAGGGCGCGTTTTTCACCCGCGGCACATCCCGTGATGAATACGCCGCCTATACCGAGAGTCCTGACGCCTACGAACGCAACATGCAGCGTCTGTTGAAGAAGTGGGATACGGCGAAAACGCTGGTTCCAAAAGCTGAAGTCACCACAGGGGCTCACCGCAATGGCGTCCTGTACTTCGGCACCACGGCACTGCCCATGCAGGAGGCACTCGATCATCTGGCAATCGAAGGCATTGGCCTTGATACCTGCCGGGTGCGGGCATTCCCGTTCGGACCGGAGGTCGAAGCGTTCATCCGTGGTCACGACAAAGTGTTCGTGGTTGAGCAGAACCGGGATGGACAGATGCGACAGCTGCTCGTCAACGAAATCGGTGTGGATCCGGTGCGCCTCGTCCCGGTGCTGTATTATGCCGGGCTGTCGATTTCCGCAGATCAAATCCGTTCGCAGATCTCTGCCCACTTCGGTACCCACAAGATGTCCCGCCTGACAGAGGTGAAGTCATGACGTTCGTCGCCAAGCCGAAAGTCCATCATCCGCGCTTGCCGCTCAATGAGATCGGCCTGACGCGCCGCGACTATGAAGGTTCCGTTTCAACGCTCTGTGCGGGGTGCGGCCATGACTCGGTCAGTGCTGCCATCGTCCAGGCCTGCGCTGAACTGTCGTTGCCTCCGCATCGGTTTGCGAAGGTGTCCGGCATCGGCTGCTCGTCCAAGACGCCGAGTTATTTCCTTGGCAAGTCCCATGGCTTCAACTCGGTTCACGGCCGCATGCCGTCCATCGCGACTGGGGCCAACCTCGCCAATCGGGAACTCTTCACGATCGGCATATCCGGAGATGGCGACAGTGCGTCCATCGGCCTCGGTCAGTTTGCGCACATCGTCCGGCGACGCATCAACATGTGTTACATCGTCGACAACAACGGCACCTATGGGCTGACCAAGGGCCAGTTCTCCGCCACCAACGACAAAGGCTCGACGTCCAAGCGCGGCGCACCCAATCTGTACGAACCCATCGACCTTGTCAGTCTCGCCATCCAGATCGGTGCAAGTTTCGTCGCCCGCAGTTTCTCCGGCGACAAGAAACAGCTCGTGCCCTTGATCAAAGCGGCCCTGATGCACAAAGGCATGGCATTCATCGATGTGATCAGCCCCTGCGTCGCATTCAATAACCACAACGGTTCAACCAAGAGTTACGACTACGTGCGCCAGCACCGGGAATCGGTGGTAGCAGCAGACTACGTACCTCACGCGGAAGAAATGACCGCTGACTATGAGCCTGGAACTACAGAGCGCGTGAACATGCCGGATGGCTCGGTGCTGCATCTGCGCAAGCTGGCCCAAGACTACGATCCCCATGACCGTGTCGCGGCGTTGCACTATGTGCAGAGCCATCAGGCGGAAGGGGAGGTGGTCACTGGCCTGCTGTACCTCGACCCTGAGCCGATGGATTGCCACGATATTCTCGGCACTGTGGATACACCCCTCAACCAGCTCACGGAAGCGGATCTTTGCCCGGGAAATGGCGCCCTGGCTGCCGTCAACGCGAGCTTTCGCTGACAAGCTCGCTCTGCGGCCGGATCCGGCCGGTGATGTCCTGCGGCCTGTGCCCGGTGTCGCTGGCACCACGGGCCGGCATCACAGTTTGATGGGAAATATGGTCTTCCGCGGGTTGCCCCGCTGCAGGCCGGCTTCGATAATGTCTCCCGGCTGAGACCCTTCACATCGTCGCATCAGCCGTCTCAATCTCGACAAGGAACTACGGTGGCGCTGGCAAAACTTGAAGACTATTTTCCAGACTGGAAGGAACGGGAAGCCCTTGCTGAGGCGATGATCCCGATCATTGGCCGCCTCTACAGGCAGAACGTGGTGACCTACTGTTTCGGGCGGGCGCTCTACAACCAGAGCGTGATGCAGATCATGAAGACGCACCGATATGTGCGTCAGCTCGCGCTCAACGAACTGTCCGAATTCGAGAGCTATCCGATTCTTGATGCCCTGTCCCAGCTGGATCTCGGCCCTTCGCACATTGATGTGGGCAAGCTTGCGGCCCGGTACATGGAAGAATCAAAGAGCGGTGGCCTCACCCCCCAGCAGTTCGTGCAGCGTGAGTGCGTCGACGTCATCGGCAAGCATGTCCCGCCACTCGCCCAGCCCCAGGACGTGGTGCTGTACGGCTTTGGCCGCATTGGCCGTCTGCTGGCACGCCTGCTCATCGAGAAGACCGGCAGTGGTCAACAGCTCCGTCTGCGTGCCATCGTCGTTCGCAAGGGCAAGGGTGATGACCTGGTGAAGCGAGCGTCGCTGCTGCGCCGCGACAGTGTGCATGGCAGCTTCCAGGGAACGCTGCGTATCGATGAAGAGAACCAGTGCATCATTGCCAACGGCAATGTGATCCGGGTGATCTATGCCTCCAAGCCGGAAGAGGTGGACTACACCGCCTATGGCATCAAGAACGCGATCGTCATCGACAACACCGGTGTTGCTCGTGATGCCGAAAAACTTAGCCTGCACCTGAAAGCCAACGGTGCTGCCAGGGTAATTCTCACGGCACCCGGCAAAGGCGCGATGAAAGACATCGTCGCCGGCGTGAATTCCCACACGGTCGAGCCGACGGACACCATCCTCGCCGCGGCAAGCTGTACCACTAATGCCATCGTGCCGGTTCTGAAAGCCATGCACGACAAGTTCGAAGTGATCTCCGGTCACATGGAAACAGTGCATTCGTACACCAACGACCAGAACCTCATCGACAACTATCACGACAAACCACGCCGCGGCCGTGCTGCGCCGCTGAACATGGTGATCACCGAAACCGGCGCCTCCAAGGCTGTCGCCAAGCTGATGCCGGAAATGGCCGGACGCCTCACCGGCAACGCCATTCGCGTGCCGACACCGAACGTTTCCCTGGCGATCCTCAACATGCAGCTTGGGCGCAAGGTCACGGTGGAGGAGGTCAACGACTTCATGCGCAACTGTTCGTTGTCATCGACGCTGCAACGGCAGATCGACTTCACCATGTCGCCCGAAGTGGTGTCGTCAGACTTTGTCGGTAACCGGCACGCGTCCATCGTCGACGGCGGTGCCACCATCGCCAAGGATGATCGTTGTGTGCTGTACGTCTGGTACGACAACGAATTCGGCTACGCCTGCCAGGTGGTCCGCATCGTCCAGAAGTGGGCGGGCATCAAGTACCCGCTGGTGCCCGAGGACTCGGCTGAACTCGGGTTCTGACCGGAGAATCCGGCCGGTATCGGCCTGATCGGGAGTGCTGCAAGGGTTGCTGTTGCGACAACTCTTAAGGGCTCACACGCTGCCTTGGCCTTGGCTCACCGTGGTTCGATGTGATTGTTCTGATGCATCGACAAACCAGCCGACAGTTTGATTGTGTTTGCGAAAGTGACGCCACTATAATGCTAAGGTCGCCGCCGCGACGACACCCCGACATGAAAAGTCTCGTAAGGGAATCATTCACAGGACGTCGGAAGTGTATGGAATGTTCGCTGCTCATGGCGGGTCCGGAAAGATTGATCCCGTTGCAGGAATCCAATAGATCTTGCTGACATCCGGTAAATCTGCGCAGACCCCGCTGAATCTCAATTCAATATTTGTCGAAGCGTGTCGATAACCTTCATGCGCAAGTCGAGAAACAGAACTGGCGCGGTTTCTGGCATTAGCCGGAGCGGGCGGGCAGGGCTGTCGATGCACGATGCGATAAAGGCAGTCGCTCGGGAACGCGCTGACTCTCCAGCCGTCACCGAATCCTCAAACAGGTCTCCCGTTGAGTCCGTACCGGATGCAGTTCCTGGTCCGGCTGAGCCACAGAAGCCCGGGCAACACGGAACGACCCCGATGGCGAAAGATCCATGATTGAAATCAATAAGGGCCTGAACCTGCCGATTGCCGGTGCTCCCCGCCAGGTGATCGAAGAAGGTCCCGAGGTCACACGTGTGGCCGTTCTCGGTACGGACTATCCCGGCCTGCGTCCCACCATGAAGGTAGCCGAGGGAGATTCGGTCCAGATCGGTACGCCGATTTTCGAAGACAAGAAAAACCCCGGCGTCGTGGTGACATCACCGGCCGCGGGCAAGGTCGAAAGCATCATCCGCGGAGAAAAGCGTGCGCTGCTGGCTGTGGTCATCTCCGTGGAGGCGGACTGGTCAAAGCTCTTTGAAACCCACGGCACCCAGGCCCTGGGTCGTCTGACGCGCGAGGAAGTCACCGAGGTCCTGCGGTTGTCTGGTCTGTGGACAGGCCTGCGAACGCGGCCGCACAGCAAGGTGCCGCAGCTGGGTGCGGTGCCACATTCGCTGTTCGTCACGGCGATGGACAGCAATCCGCTGGGTGTTGATGCATCAATCGTGATCACGGAAAGGGCAACCGAGTTTGCACTCGGCCTGGAGGTGCTTGCCAAGCTCACCGATGGCCCCGTTCACGTCTGTCAGAGGCCAGGCAAGTTCCTGCCCACCGGTCATGACAAGAACGTGAAAGTGCACGAGTTTGACGGGCCCCATCCCGCTGGACTGCCAGGCACCCATATCCACTTCATTGATCCCGTCGGGCCCAACAAGACCGTCTGGTACATTGGTTATCAGGACGTCATTGCCATCGGCAGCCTCTTTCACAAAGGCAGGATCGATCCGTCGCGGATCGTGGCCATCGGTGGCCCGGGAGCGAAAAACCCGCGACTGGTGAAATCACGTCTCGGCGCGGATCTTACCCAGCTGACTGCAGGTGAAATCAGCGAAGGCGAACAGCGGGTGATCTCCGGATCGGTGCTCGCCGGTCATACCGCCAAAGGAGCTGCCGCGTTCCTCGGGCGCTACCACAACCAGGTATCGATCATTCCGGAGGAACGCACGCGGCGTCTGTTTGGTTACCTCGAGCCCGGCATGGACAGGCACTCCGTGTTTCCGACTGTCCTGTCGAAATGGTTCGGTGCGGGCGGGGTGAAGTTCTCGACCACCAGCAATGGCAGTCCACGCGCCATGGTGCCCATCGGCACGTATGAATCCGTGATGCCACAAGACATCCTCGCCACGCAGTTGTTACGCAGCCTGTTGGTCGGTGATCTCGAAATGGCGATCAACCTCGGATGCCTCGAACTCGATGAAGAAGACATCGCCCTGTGCACCTACGCCTGTCCTGGCAAATACGAATATGGTCCGGTGCTGCGCAACATGCTCACCCTGATCGAGAAGGAGAGTGCGGCATGAGCCTGCGTTCAGTGCTGGACGGTGTCGAACACCACTTTGAAAAAGGTGGCAAGCTCGCCTGGGCGTTTCCGGTCTACGAAGCGATCGACACCGCGCTCTATACGCCCGCCACCGTCACCGGAGGAGCTTCCCACGTGCGTGATGCGCTGAACCTCAAGCGCATCATGATGACGGTCTGGCTGGCCGCGTTCATCCCGGTGTTGGTCGGCAGCTGGGTGGTCGGTTACCAGGCGAACACGGCGCTCGCAGCCCTGACTCCGGAGCAGCTGGCCACCGCCACGGAGGGTATCCGTTACGCCTTCCTGGGTGCGGTGACGTCCTACAACCCGGGCAGTTCGTGGGACAACCTCATTCACGGTCTCTCGTTTTTTGTGCCCCTTTATGTGGTCGTCTTCGGCACAGGTATCGCCTTCGAGATCTGGTTTGCGTCCAAGCGTGGCCATGAGGTCAACGAAGGATATTTCGTCACGTCGATCCTCTTCACCCTGACGCTGCCGGCTGGAATCCCGCTGTGGATGGCGGCGATCGGCGTGGCATTTGGCGTGGTGGTCGGCAAGGAAGTCTTCGGTGGCACGGGCAAGAACTTCCTCAATCCGGCGCTGACCGGCCGGGCGTTCCTCTACTTCGCCTATCCGGCGGAAATGTCCGGCGACCGGGTCTGGGTGGCCGTTGACGGTGTCACGCAGGCGACCCCGCTCGGCAATGCGGCCATCGGTGCTCCCTACGGCGTCGACTGGTTAACCGCGTTTCTCGGCAACATGCCAGGTTCGTTCGGCGAGACCTCGACACTCGCGATCCTGATTGCGGCCGTGATTCTGTTGACGACCCGCATCGCCTCCTGGCGGGTGATGACAGGCTGCCTGGTCGGCATGGTGGCGACGACGCTCATGTTCAACGCCATTCCATCGAACAACCCGATGTTCGCAATGGAATTCTGGTGGCACCTCGTGCTTGGTGGGTTTGCATTCGGTGCGGTGTTCATGGCCACGGACCCGGTGTCTGCTGCCATGACGAATACCGGTCGATGGGTCTACGGCATCTTTATCGGCTTCATGTGCATCCTGATCCGCGTGGCCAACCCCGCGTTTCCCGAGGGCATGATGCTCGCCATCCTGTTCGGCAACATGATGGCGCCGCTGTTCGACTACTACGTGACCCAAGGCAACATCAAACGGAGACTCGCCCGTGGCTAGTTTCAACAAAGACAGTCTGGGCAACACGATCTTTGTTGCCGTGGCGGTGTGTCTGGTCTGCTCGGTGTTCGTGGCGATGGCCAACGTAACTCTCAAACCCACCCATGCCCTCAACAAGGAACTCGACCAGAAAGAGAACATTCTTCGTGCTGCGGGTCTGTTGCCACCCGGCAGCGACGTTGCTGCGGACGGTCGTGGCATCCAGGAGATTTTCCAGGATTTCACGGTCAAGGCCGTGAACCTCGATACCGGAGAGTACCTCGACGATTTCGACATGCGCGGTTATGACGCGGTACGCATGTCCAAAAGCCCTGACAATTCCCGGGCGCTGAGTGAAGACGAGGATACGGTCACCATCCGGCGCCGTGAAAACATCGGCCTCGTCTATCTGAAAGAAGGTGCAGACGGTACCCTCGAGAAGCTGGTGATTCCGGTGCGGGGTTATGGCCTGTGGGGAACCCTCTTCGGTTATCTCGCCATCGACAGTGACCTCACTACGGTCTCGGGGCTGGGATTTTACGAGCACAAGGAAACACCCGGGCTGGGTGGTGAGGTCGACAACCCGATCTGGAAGGACAAGTGGCATGGTGTGCAACTGTTCAACGACAGCGGCGCGCCGGCGGTCAAACTGGTCAAAACCCGTTCCCCGGCCGACAGCCCGGCGGCGGTGTATGAAGTGGACGCGCTCTCAGGCGCGACGTTCACAACCCGTGGCGTCCAGAACCTGGTGAACTTCTGGACCGGTGAGCTGGGCTACGGTCCCCTCATCAACCGACTCAAGACACCAAGCTGAAAGAGCTGAATCAGAGGTAATTGTCATGTCCGCAACTCCGACTGCGAAAGAAGTCCTGGTTGAGCCGCTGATCAACAACAACCCCATCACGCTGCAGGTGCTTGGCATCTGTTCGGCACTGGCGGTCAGCATCAGCATGTCGAAAACGCTGGTGATGTGCGCTGCGGTAATCTTTGTAACGGGAATGTCGAACTGGGCGGTTTCGCTGATCCGCAACTACATTCCGTTGAGCATCCGCATCATCGTGCAGATGGTGGTGATCGCCTCGCTTGTGATCGTGGTTGACCAGGTGCTGAAAGCGGTTGCCTACGACATCTCCAAGTCACTGTCCGTGTTCGTCGGCCTGATCATCACCAACTGTATCGTTATGGGGCGCGCGGAAGCGTTTGCCATGAGCAACCCGCCGTGGATCTCGTTTCTGGACGGCGTGGGCACCGCCATGGGCTACAGTCTCCTGCTGATCGCGGTGGCGCTGATCCGGGAGCCGCTGGGAGCCGGCACGCTCATGGGCTATCCGATCCTGCCCGTGGTGGCGAATGGCGGCTGGTACGTACCCAACGGCATGTTGCTGCTGTCGCCGAGTGCGTTCTTCATCATCGCCGGGATTATCTGGGCGGTCCGGTCCTGGAAGAAGAACCAGGTCGAGGCACCCACGTACCAGATTGCCGCCAACATCCAGTACAAGGGGGCCATGTAAGTGGAACACTATCTGAGCCTCTTCATCCGTGCGGTGTTCATCGAGAACATGGCGCTCACCTTTTTCCTGGGGATGTGCACGTTCATTGCGATATCCAAGAAGGTCTCCACGGCAGTCGGACTCGGGATCGCCATTATTGTCGTGCTGGGGATTACCACACCGGTCAGTAACCTGATCTACAACGGGCTGCTGCGCGAAGGAGCACTGGCGTGGGCGGGTTATCCGGAAGTGGATCTGAGCTTCCTCGGGTTTCTCTCCTATATCGGCGTGGTCGCAGCGATCGTGCAGATCCTGGAGATGTTCCTCGACAAGTTCGTACCGTTTCTCTACAACGCGCTGGGTGTCTTCCTGCCGCTGATCACCGTCAACTGCGCGATCCTCGGCGGCATCCTGATGATGGTCGAACGCGATCAGACCTTCATGGAGTCCACGGTTTTCGGTATCGGAGCGGGTGCCGGTTGGGCGGTCGCTATCATTCTGCTGGCGGCCATTCGCGAGAAGTTGAAGTACAGCGACCCGCCTGAAGGCCTTCGAGGTCTGGGCATCACCTTCGTCTGTGCCGGCCTCATGGCCACCTGTTTCATGTCCTTCGGCGGCATCGACATCTGAGTCAGGGAACGGAGCCTGTTCATGCTTGATACGACTGTCATTCTCGGCGTGGTGATGTTCACCGTCACCATCCTGTCCCTGACGCTCATCATCCTCTATGCCCGCAAGCTGCTCGTCAGCACGGGTGATGTGACGATCGAGATCAATGACGACCCGAGCAAGACCATCACGGTTCCTGCCGGTGGCAAGCTTCTGCCTACGCTTGCATCCAAGGGCGTTTTTCTTGCGAGCGCCTGTGGGGGTGGTGGTACCTGCGCGCAGTGCCGTTGTCGGGTGACGGATGGTGGCGGCACCATCCTGTCAACCGAGGAGGGGCACTTCACCCGGGCTGAGATTCACGACAAGTGGCG
>VGVE01000106.1 GCA_016874135.1 Gammaproteobacteria bacterium
TATCGAAGGAGCCCCTGCGGCCGAGTTCACAGTGTGGGCGCGTTCAATGAGCGCGCCGCCGGAAGTGTTCGAGAAGTTTGCGTCTGTTTGGAGGCGTGGCCAGGGTCACGATTACCACGACCTGATTCCGATAGACGAGGCGATGCTGGCAAGCAGAGCACTGCAGGACCAGGAAGACGATGATAGTGATGACTCAAACGAGGATTAACCGCAGTTCGACAGTAAGATGCCACAGAAATGTGGCGTTAGAGAGTTAGAGACCTTTCGAATGAGGAATTGTTGACGTCGCCAAACACCTGAAAAAACCGCAACGAAAAGCCTTTGTCGATGAGGTTAATTCAGTTTCAATACGAGGCCGAACGGAAATCTTTCCGTCTCCAGACCGGCTTCCGGTACGACCCATACCGTTGGTATTGACGGAGCCTGATCGGGCAACGGTCCGTAACCATCGGTGAAGAAAACGAGTTTATCTGGGCCTGGAGCACCTGTTCCTAATTCCGTTTCGATCCAGCGGAAGAACGCGCGCAAATCGATCCCGCCACCCCCTCGCGCAGCGGGGAGATTGAAGGAGTCCCGCATCGGTAAGGGTCCCTTGAGATCGACGTCGCAAAAGAAAAGATCGCACCTCATGTGGGGATAGGCGCTTAGGAGACCTGCAATTTCGGTTGCGAAATCATCGAGATCCCTTTTGCTGATGGACGCGGAAGTATCGACACAGACCGCAATGTACGACTGTCCCATCGCAACCGAGTCGACATAGGTTCCGGTCCAAATCAGGCGACGGTCGTACCCTTCGTAGTCTGTGGGTGTGGTAGCGATCTCCTGCCACAATAACTGGCGCCAATCGACGCGAGGGTCGTGAGCGGCACGCCATTCCCGCCCCCAATCCCCGGCCTCGCCTCCTGCTTGTCCGCGGATCGCGTTTCGCGAGACGATCCTTGCCGGCTGGGTTGCGATACGCCATCTCGCCGAAAGTGCGCTCTCGTCCAATATTGGGTCCTTCCGCATCGAGTCGGACATCTCGAGGGAGAGGTCGAACAGCGCGAGCGACATCGAGGCAGCCTGGTCTTCGGATGCAAGCCGGGCGTAGATTTCTTCTGCCGATAAGTGTTCCCAATGCGGGGCTACGATGACTCCTGCGGGCAACTGCAAACCCGCGGCGCGTACCATGGCGTTCACAGAGCCGGTAGCCCCTATTTGCAAGTCCGCTACAAACTGCGAACGGGGTCTTGGGTGAGAGAAAGCACTGTCCACGACCCTTACCCCATCAAAATGCGATATTCCACGGCTGCAGAAGCCGCAAGTTGCAGAAGCTGCAGCGTTAGTCACACAATCATGTAGCGGTCAGAGTAAGTCGAACATACAGGTGACTTCATGAATGTTCTGGTCACGCCCTTAATCTTCCTCGCCATGCTGCTTTCTGCAGTGCCAGTTCGAGCCAATACGCCGTGCCCATCTGATCAGGGAGTCCTTTGGCACAACTGCATTGGCGGCACCGTGACAGATGAACGTGGTGTGCAATATTCAGGATCATGGCGTGATGACGTGCTTCACGGCCCCGGGGAGGTGATTTTTCCCGGCGCAGGTCGGTATGTGGGCACCTTTGACAACGGACTTAAAAGCGGCTCAGGGACCTACTATTGGCCCGACGGCTCGAAGTTTGTCGGGGAGTTTCGCAACGATGTGATGGAGGGGCGAGGCGTTCTCTACTCAAGTGATGGTCAGGTCGAGCGGACAGGCACTTGGCGAGCGGGCGAGTTCGCAGGCGTCTCCGAAGAAGCGGATACAAACAACAATTTCCCAGCCGCTCGCGTTGTGAGCAGTCCCACGGTGCCGAGTGCTGATTGCACTGCGGGTCCCTACATCGAACCCATCGACTACGCGAGTGCGGAATATATTGGGAACCCTACAGGGCGTCGTGCTCGGATGTGTTTCTACCGATCAAACGGTCGGGATGTCACAAACCTGAAATTCTTTCCCGGTGGTATTTTTTTCATGAAATCACAGACCGGCTCCGGCGGCTTTGCCATGGGCGGCGCGGTAGTGCAGTCAATACGCGGGACCTACGGGTTCGACGCTGGCGGACGGCTTAATTTACGGATTGCGTATAGCGGCACGGGCGTCACGCAGACCGTGCGGGGCGCCGGGAGCACATCATCGCTCGACGTCTCAGGCCGCGACGTCTTAGAGACAGAGTTCACCTTGCCGAATTGCCAAAAAATAACGCTACGTAACGAGACCCGTCGTTACACCCTCGGACCGGCGCTGCGCAGTGGGCGACCGGACCACTTGATTCTTGAGGGCGAACGCTGGGAACTGGACTCCGACTGTGGCGACTGGGAGGGCTGGAAATGATGTTTACCTACCGATCCGATATCACTCGAAGCGTACCCGTAATGACCGCTGCGCTGGCGATGCGCACGTTATTTGCCTGGCCCGCTACGGGGTCAGCGCAGCGAGTTTTTCTTTTCCGGTGACACGATACCTAAAGCGCCATAAACGGCGCCCGCTTGGTCGTACCAAGAGGTGCAGCCCGAGTCCGTCGGCGACTTTGTACGACGTTTTTCTCGCGTTGAACGCTCGGATTGCGATTTAGACGGTGAAGGGGTCACAAATGCGGAGTGTTACTTCTTCGTATCGAACAACGTCGAGCCATGTTCGATATGGATGCGGTGGAAGGTACTGTGTTCGCCTCGGGTCGTAGGCCCCTTCTATGCCGGTCATCACATTCATGCTGCTCGTCGCTGCAGCTTTGACCCCGTCATCCGTCGCACGAGAGCCGATGTAGAAATCGTTTCCTGGCCATGACACAGGATCCCAGGCTACAAGGCTGTACAGATCGCACTGTCCAAACTCCTCTATATCTTCCTCGTACGTCGTTGGATGGCAGAGTTGTGGGAGCGGATGAGTGCTTCGACGAAGCGGGCGAGACCTGAAGATAAGCGTTCCTATGTTTACTGCGTCGTCCTCTCCTTCATCGAAGGCATCAAAGCGGACGAGCCGGATATTTGGCAACTGAGCCACTTCGCCAGTCAGTATCGTGCACAGTGATTGTTGCAGTTGGCTGCCCAAACAACCTCGAAAGGGACCTGCGAACTGACCACAACCCAAGCCGGGTATGGTGACGATGGCGGCACGTTGACGGGATTTCGCCGAGTGCTGGATATAGTGAAACACTGGACGGAGCCGACGTCGGTACAGTTCAGTGAAGGCCACTGGGTCGATGGTCCGGCCGGTAACGACTTCCCTGAAGTCAGGCGTTGAAACTCCAATATCGTTTCGCAGCAGGGCGCCACAAACAAAAATCAGAGTTCCACGGAAAGGTGACTCGTGAATCAGTGGGTGGTGGTGCTGGCCGTCGTCGTAGATCGCTACTGGCGTAGCGATACTGATGTCACCCAATATAGACAGTTCGATGTCACTCCAGTCCCGTCCATCACCGGCGACGGCACTTTCTGCAAAGATTTGAGGACGTTTGGTCTGGAGCAAGGTTTCGAGTAACTTCAAGCCGTCGGCAATCCCACCCGGTCCCAGCTGTTCTTGCAGGTACTTGCCGGGAACTGCTGCCCCGGATGCAATACTCTGAGCGTATGCAGATATTCGTTCTCGGGCTTCCCTGCCGAAGATGACCGTGTATGTCATGTGCGATCTCGTGTGGTTACTTCGACGACGGCCCTTTACGCAGTCGATCAAGATAGTTCGCCCACCCTTGCATCATTTCTCTCCGCTCTTTGATGTGAGCGGTTCGGTTGTAGGCACGCCCAAGTGGGTCCCGGACGGCATGAGCCAGCTGATGTTCGATGATGTCTGGCCGGAACCCGAGAACCTCGTCCAGAATCGTCCTTGCCATTGCCCGAAATCCGTGACCGCTCATTTCATCCCTTGGGATTCCGCACCGCCGCAACGCTGACAGGATGGCGTTGTTGCTCATCGGGCGACGCGGGCTTCTGGCGCTCGGGAAGACGTACTCACGATTTCCGGTAAGCGGATGAAGCTCGCGCAGAATCGCAATCGCCTGCCGAGACAATGGAACGATATGAGGTGTCTGGGTCTTGCTGACCACGTAACGCCACTCCGCTGCCTCCAGGTCGATATCCGTCCAACGGGCTGTTCTAAGCTCTCCTGGTCGAACGAACACCAATGGAGCGAGCCGCAAGGCGCAACGGACGGGTAAGGTGCCCTGATAGCTTTCGATCTCTCGCATGAGCTCAGCCACCCTGCTGGGCTCCACAACGGCGGCTAGGTGTTGCGACTTAACGGGTGGAAGGGCGTCTCGCAGGTCTGCTGCTATATCCCGTTCAGCCCTTCCGGTGGCGATGGCGTATCGGAAAATAGCTCCACAGATCCCCCTCGTCCGATGTGCAGTCTCGATAGCCCCGCGAGCTTCCATTCGACGAAGCACTCCCAACAAGTCCTTCGCTCTGATGTCTACAATTGGTTGTTTACCGAGCCAGGGGAAGACATTGTTCTGAAGGCGCTCGATGACATTCTTGGCATGAACCTCAGACCATCCTGGCTTCTGCTTTTCGAACCATTCGCGGGCGATTACCTCAAGCGTGTTCTGTCCGGTCTCAACGCGCAGACACTTTTCTGCCTTCCTCTGGATGCTGGGGTCGATGCCTTGAGCTACTAGTTTTCTGGTTTCGTCTCTGGCTTCCCGGGCTTCCTTCAGGCCAACATCGGGAAACACCCCAAAGGAAAGGCGTTTTTCCTTGCCGTCGAAACGGTACTTGAACCGCCACCAACGGCCACCATTCGGCGCGATTTCTAGATACAAGCCTCGTTCGTCGTAGAGGCGTTTTGGCTTGTCGGCGGATTTGGCGTTCTTGATCGCCGCAATCGTCAAGGACATGGGGGCAACTGATTTACGCACTGTGGTAGTTGCCCCCAAAGCCTTCGGGATGTCAAAGGATCACTTTGAACCTGCCAGATCCGGAAACCAACAAAAAAGCCCGCATTCCGCGGGCTTTCGGGGTCTCCCGGGATGGTCCGGGAAACCGTATTGGTGGAGGCGGCGGGAGTTGAACCCGCGTCCACTGGCGCTCAGAGATCGGCTCTACATGCTTAGAACACGTCGTTTTATTTAACCTCGAACGCTCCGACGGCCAGGATCATTCTCGGCGAGCCCGATTGTTTTAACGCTTTGGCCCCGGGCGAGATCTCCGCGCGATCCTGTGAGCCTGCCACTGACGTCATCGCACAGGAAACGAATCGTCAGTGTAAGCGGCGGTTTTAGGCCGCTAGTGCGTAGTTTTCGTCGTTGGCAACTATAAAAGTTGCAGTAATTGATTTACGAGAGTTACTACCCTCTCGGCATGCACCTCAAACGTTGCTACCCGTGTCGAAACCAAGTCGCCCCCGGTTTCAGTGCCGAAGATCCCGAAGACCTTCCGGCGAGCAGAGGCGGTATCTTACCACGCGCCGTCCTGCGCACAGACAGGCTTTTTCTTACACTGCATCTCACTATGAAACGGTACAGCCTCCTCTTCACCCTGTGGATTGCCGCAATCCCAGCCGTTGCTGTTGCGCTCGATGTGCGGGCATACATCGAAGAAGCTGACAAGCTCATCGTGCTTGGGCAACTTGGGCTCGCCCGCGCTTACCTTGAGCCCGCGCTGATTGCGCCGGAGCTGCACGAGTCGGAACGTTCCCGCGCCTATTACATCCGTGGCTACAGCTTTGCTGATGAACGCCTTTATGTGTCCGCGCGGCTCGATTACAACCGGGCACTTGAATTTAATCCTGACAATCCTGGTGCGCTAGTGGCGCTCGGCGATCTGCAGCGCAGCGGGCTGGGTATCGAACCGAATCCCGAATATGCGCTCAAACTCTATGAGAAGTCGGCGAAACTCGGTTACACACTCGGCAAGGTCGCAACCGGTCGTGCCTACCTTTTGGGTGAAGGGGCGACGCGAGATGTTCAGGTCGCGAGACGCTGGCTCGCCGAGGCAGCGAGTTCTGGTGATGCCAACGCGATGATGCACCTGGGTGCGAGCTTTCGTTTGCAGGACTCCCCAGATGCGGATCCTCAGGAAGCCAAGGCTTGGTACCTGAAAGCCGCCGAATCCGGCGCCGCAGAAGCATGGTTAGCGGTCGGCTTCATGCATGCCAATGGGGAACTCGGAGATCGGAATCTGAGGGAAGCACTGACCTGGTATCGACGTGCCGCGGATCTTGGGCTTGCCGCGGGTCAGACGCTGGTTGGCCACGCCTATCTGCAAGGCCAGGGCGTATCGCGAAATGTCGCCGCAGCAACGGATTGGTTCGAGAAGGCCGCAGCGCAAGGCGACAGCGACGCCCAGGTTGCGGTCGGGTTTCTGTTCGAAGCGGGCGAAGGGAAACCTGCAGATCTCGAGATGGCGCTCAAGTGGTACAGGCGGGCGGCGCTCGCGGGCAATCCGGAAGGCATGTCGCGGTACGCCTCGCTTATGGGGGGACGCAGTGACCCGTTGAGCCAACGTGAGGCGGTGATCTGGTTCCGCAAGCTTGCAGCGAAGAACAAAGATCGCGCGAATTCAGCGGCGTGGTTGTTGGCGACATCGACACACCCAGACATCCGCGATGGTCAGGAAGCGGTGAGGTTGGCGCTGGTTGCATCCGACGGAAATCAGAAAGCCGCTGTGATGGACACCCTGGCGGCCGCCTGGGCGGAGGCCGGTGACTTCAACAAGGCAGTCGAAATCCAGAAACAGGCACTCGCGCTTCCTGACGGACAAGACCCTCGCCATCGCCCCAAAATGGAGCAGCGGCTCGAGTCCTATGAAAAGGGTCGCCCGTGGCGGGAGTAGGACGCTTCTGGTACAAAGTTGCGCGCGTCCGTCCGGGTAAAACGCATTCAAAAAAGGGGCCAGACTGGTGAGCGTAGAGCGTCGGCGCACGGCTGTCGTGCAGGGTGTGATTGAAGAGTTGATCGCTGGTGGGAAGGCGACTGTCCGTCCCGGAGATGTCTGTACCCTTCTGCGTGAAAAGGGATTGCCCATGGGCACGTGGGAAGTAAGAGCTGAATTCACGCGCCTTGAATCCGAAGGCGTTATCCGCATCGACCCGGCCTCCGCAGCGTGGACGCTTTCGCCAAGCGCTGCAGAATCTCGCCGAGCCGGCGGATGAAAACCACTGTCGATACCTCCGGGCTTCCACGCATCGAGCGGCCCCGGGCGATCCACATTCTCTGTTCCAAGTGGTATCCCGAACTGGTTCGTAGCCTGACGACGACTTGCGAAAAGGTCCTGCGTGCCAATGGATTCACGGACGTAATCACGCACACGCTGCCGGGCTCACTCGAACTGCCACTCGCCGCACGCGATCTGCTCGCGGAAGATCGGGAACACGCGATCGACGCGATCATCTGTTTTGGTGTGATCGTCAAAGGCGAGACGTATCACTTCGAGATGATTTCGAACGAGTGCATACGCGGCCTTGGCGACGTGATGCACGAGTTTCGCCGGCCCGTGATCGTTGAAGTGATTCCTGTGACCGACATTGCCCATGCGGCCGTACGGGCAGCGGACGATGAATACAACAAGGGGATCGAAGCAGCCGTCGCCGCCATCGAAATGATCGCCTGGAGGCGTCGCGTTACGCGAACTTGAGGTGATTCCTTCGAGCGTGCGTCAAGACGCTCGCTTCATCAGTCGTTCTTTCTGGCGCGCCCAGTCCTTGTCCTTGGTTGACTCGCGTTTGTCGTGCATCTGTTTGCCTTTGGCCAGCGCGATTTCGCACTTCACATGTTTGCCTTTCCAGCACAGCCGTAGCGCAACGCAGGTATAACCTTTCTGCTGCGTCGACATGTAGAGATCGGCCAGTTCCTTCGCATGCAGCAGCAGCTTGCGTGTCCGCTTGGGTTCGGCAACAACGTGCGTTGATGCAGTGTCGAGGGGTGTGATGTTGGCGCCGAGCAGAAAGGCTTCGCCATCCCGCACCAGCACATAACTGTCCGTGAGTTGGGCCTTGCCAGCGCGGATGGATTTCAGTTCCCAGCCGAACAGCACGAGCCCCGCCTCGAACCGTGATTCGAGGTGGTAGTCGTGGGATGCCCTTTTGTTGCGGGCGATAGTGGGTTCCGGCAGTGCGGATTTCTTCTTGGCCATGATGCTACATATCGGAGGCGCGCATTATAGGCAGCTTCGCGTCCTTATAATGCGTGCGTGTTCCCGGGAGTATGAGATGTCAGAAGAGGGCGGTGGATCACCTCACGGCATGTGGTCGAGCCGATGGTTGTTCGTTTTGGCGGCGGTCGGCTCTGCAGTCGGGCTCGGCAACATCTGGAAATTTCCCTATCTCACTGGCTCCAATGGTGGAGCGGCGTTCGTCCTGATTTTCCTGCTGACGATTTTTCTGGTTGGTGTCCCGATGCTCATGGCGGAGGTACTGATCGGTCGACAGGGTCGCAACAGTCCGTTGAATTCGCTGCGACTTCTTGTGCAGCAACACCGGCGATCGGGCTGGTGGCGTGGTTCGGGATGTTGGCCGGCTGGGCACTTTGGTACATCGTTCTGATGGCGATGGGTGCGTTCGAAGGCGCCGCTGTGGCAACTGCGCAGGAGACCTTTGCCGCGTTCACGGGCAATCTATGGCTGGTTGGCATTTGTCATGCGCTCTTCCTGGCACTGACAGTCATCATCATTCGCCGGGGCGTGGTGAAGGGGCTCGAAACCACGAACCGGAATCATGCCGCTGCTGTTTGTGTTGTTGCTGGTTTTGCTGGGTTACGGGATGACCTCCGGCGGCTTCGGGCGCGCCTTCGACTTCATGGCTGATTTCCGCTGGGAGGACGTGACGACGTCCACGTGGCTGATGGCGATGGGGCAATCGTTTTTCACCTTGAGCTTAGGGATGTGCTGCATGATGTCCTACGGCGCCTACGTGCCAAGCAACGCATCGATTCCGGGAACTGTTGCGATGATCGCGCTGATTTCAACAGGCGTTGCGCTGCTGGTGGGTCTCGCGATTTTTCCAGTGGTGTTTGTGAATGGCCTCGAGCCCGGACAAGGCCCCGGACTGATGTTCGTCACTTTGCCGCTCGCCTTCGGTCACATGCCTTTGGGTGCGCTCTTTGGGTTCCTGTTTTTCCCGCTGGTGAGTTTTGCGGCGATCACCTCCGCCATCTCTATGACGGAACCTGCGCTCGCTTATCTTGTTGAGGAATACAACGCCAAACGATCCAGGGTGGCGGTGACACTCGGTGTGGTGTGCTGGTTCATCGGGCTGGGCACCGTGCTCTCGTTCAACGTACTCTCGGACTTTACCGTTGATAGATCGCGCACCATCTTCGCGTTCATCGACCACCTTACGCAGAACATCATGCTTCCGGTTGGTGGACTTCTGATTGCGCTGTTCTGCGCCTGGCGCTTGCCACGACGGGTGGTGCAGAGTCAGCTCGGCATCAAACGGGAAGGGCCGTGGTGGCTCTGGCAGTCGCTGATTGGCATCGTCGCCCCGCTCAGTGTTTTGACCATCATGGTTCTCGGGCTCTTCCCTTGTCTTCTGAACGGCAGCTGCACCACGTGAGCACGCTTGTCAGGAGTGTGTTGCTGCCGTATTCGGCTGAGTGTCTCTATACGCTCGTCAATGATGTTGGTGCGTATCCCGAGTTCCTGCCTGGTTGCAAGGCAGTTGAAGTGCTCGAGCACTCTGCCAACAAGGTTACGGCGCGCGTTCATGTCGCTGCCAGAGGATTCAGTGAGTCGTTCACCACCACCAATACACTCGAGCCGCATCAGAGGATCGAACTCAGCTTGGGTGATGGACCGTTTGAACACTTCTCCGGTTTGTGGCACTTCAAGCAGCTCGGCACGTCAGGGTGCAAAGTGACCTTGAGTCTCGACTTTACCTTGCGAGGATTGTTGCGCGCCGTTGAGCCACTCGCCGGTTCCGCGGCAGATACCATCGTCGATGCGTTCGTGCAGCGAGCCAAAGTGGTCTACAAAAAGTGAAGATCCGCGTGGAACTCGTCTATGCGCTGCCGGAAGAACAGCATGTGCTGCCGCTTGAGTTGGATGAGGGTGCTACTGTTGCTGACGCCCTGAGGGCTGCAGCCAATGACCTCGTATTCAGCCGATTCAGCGAGGGAGAGCTAACGGTTGGTATCTGGGGGGTTGTGGTCGACCGCGCAAAGCGGCTTCAGGATGCCGACCGGATCGAACTGCTTCGACCACTGCTCGTGGATCCCAAAGAAGCAAGACGACGGCGGGCGAAGGATGCGCAGCAGGCGCTCAAACGCTGATCCTCGTCAGGCCGGATCGGGTGGTCCATCTCCTTCGATGGGTTGTGGCCGGTCACCATCGTCATCTTCATCTGGTGGCAGGGCTTCAATGATGTGTTCCGGCGCAACCGGAGGCGCTGGCGGTTCAGCCACGTTGGAGGGTGTGTAGTTTCCGGCGAAGGAGGTCAGCCGGTCGTTCTCGAAAAAGAGCGACATCTTGCGCTGCTCTTCCGGAAAACCGGGTAAGTTGACGAAGTAGATGTAGTCCCAGCGGTCCTTGTTGAACGGATTTTTCATCACGGGATCACCCATGATGAAAAGGATCTGGTTGCGCGTCATGCCAGGCTTCAGCTGATCAACCATCTCCTGGGTGACGATGTTGCCCTGCTGTACGGTGATCTTGTGCACTTTAGGCAAACCCAGCTTGGGCATCTTCATGCCGCAGCCGCTTGCGAGCAGAAGAACGGACAGCGTCACTGCAATGCTCTGTGTCAGAAGTTGGGGGCGCATGGGCTGCTGGGCTCGACTTGGGCGATTCGGTGCGCGGATGGTACTCGAAAGCCCGTGTTGACCAGAACCGTGATCGGATCGAATCCCGTTCAGGAAGCTACTTGATCGCCTCGGCGAGCAGGGTATCGGCGTATTCGCGGGTTTTTGCCGAGACCTCGGCGCCGGCGAGCATGCGAGCGATCTCCTCCCGCCGTGCTGCGGCGTCCAGGGTCCGGATCGTGGTGTCCTCCGTAGGCGTCTTGACCACGCAAAGGTGCTGATTCCCGAGCGCTGCAACCTGTGGCGCATGGGTGACGCAGATCACCTGGGTGTGTGACCCGAGGCGGCGCAACAATCGTCCGACAGTGTCGGCCAGGTTGCCGCCGACGCCGACGTCGGCCTCGTCCAGAACCAGGCAAGGCAGGGCGCTGCGCTCAGCGGCAGTAACTACGATGGCCAGGTTGATCCGGGCCAGTTCACCTCCGCTCGCAATCTTGCCCAAGGGTCCCGCGGCGTACTTGTTGTTCGTGGTCACTTGAAGTTCCACCGCGTCGATGCCGGTTTCGTTCTCTGCGGGTGCGAAGTCGACAGTCAGACGCGCTTTGGCGAGGCCCAGATCCGCAAGCACTCGAGCGATTTCGCGGCTTAACTGTTTGGCGGCGCTTCGCCGCTTTTCACTCAGGGCGGCGGCACTGCCGCGAAATGCGGTGTCGAGGATCCGAGCTTTTGCTTCGGCCGCTTCAAGCGCGTTGGTATCGGCATTGATGCCGGCCAGTTCATCCGCCAGTGCCTTGACCCTCGCCGGCAGCTCCTTCGGATTCACTTTATGTTTCCTAGCGAGACCATGCAGCAGTTCAATCTGCTCGGACAAGGTTGTCAGGCGCTCCGGATCGGGTTCAAGGATGTCTGCATAGCGGCGCAGCTGGCGGCTGGCATCATCCAGCAAGGCGGATGCGTCCTTGAGCGCCGCCCGTGCGCTCTCAAGGGCGGGATGGGAATCGTGCAATGCCTCCAGGACGCCGCTTAACCGGCCGGGTGTATCCAGTTCCGTCAGCGCGTTGTCGGCTGCAAGTACGGTTTCCAGCAGATGATCCAGTTGTGCGAGGCGCCGGTGCTCTTCAAACAGTTGTTCAACGTCGGCAGTTTCGATGCCGTCGAGTTCCTGCAGCTGGTAGGTGAGCAGGGCAATACGGTCGGCCTGCTGTTCAGC
>VGVE01000107.1 GCA_016874135.1 Gammaproteobacteria bacterium
GCCGAGCGCCGGTTCGCCCACTGCGATGATCTGCGGTATCTCAACCGGCAGGTGCTCCTGAAGAACCGGCTGCCAAGCCTGCTCCTTGATGATGGAAGCACCACCACCGGGCTGAGTTGGCAGCCGGACCAGCAGATCATTGCCCAGACGATAGAGCCGGTTGCTCGAACCAGAAGCGGCCAAGGGTTGCAGAGGCAGTTCTGAATATTGCGGGAACTGGACGGCGATCAGACCAGCCACCAGAGTCGAGTTTTGCTTAAGCTCGTTTTTGTGCATCGGTTGTTCCATGCGTGCAGTAAGGCGTTCTCTGGCAGTCAGAGTCAACGTCTTGCGGAGTTGAGTGAATTGACAGGACAGGGAGCTGTTGCAGTCGTGTGATGGGCGTATTGATTGATTCAGGGGGGGAATCACGATGCCAGGCCGTCCTGAATGGCAGTTCGCCGCGTTATTGCCGCGTGCGGCGCCGATGCTTGCAACGTTCTGGTGGATCTTGCTGGTGTTGCGCGGCCTGTTACCCGCTGCATTCGCAGTCGTGATGGGCGTTCTTGTCGCTGCAGTACAGGAGGGTGGATCACTGGCCGGACCGTTAACGGCCATGGCATTTGTGTTCGTCGGTCTGCAGACTCTCTCGCCCCTGCATCAGGTTGTCGGCAAGAACCTCGGCAGCCGCACCGCGGCCTGGCTCTATGACCAGTTAACCCGGCTGTGTGTCACCCCGCCGGGCATCGGTCACCTGGAAGACCCCGCCCTCACCACAGATCTGGGCATGGCCCGCGATTTTGATCTCGGCATCACCGGGCTACCCCTTTCAGTTTCCATGGACTTCATTGCAGCGGGCCTCGTGGAATTTGTCGGCGGCGTCGCCGCTACGATCGTGGTGGCGTTCTATTCCCCGCTTGCTGCCGTAGTGCTCGCCGGCACCTGGCTCTCGACCCATTGGCTGCTGCGTGAAAGTGCGATCTGGAAAGACAGAAACACCGATGAGGTGCGGGAAGCGCAGCGGCATGCGGATTACAGCTACCGCATTGCCGTGGATCCGCCGGCCGCCAAGGAACTGCGCCTCTTCGGTCTCGGCCACTGGATCGTGGAACGGTTTGCGGCGCGCCGCAGACGCTTGCACGATCTGCGTTGGGAAGCCACGCGTCTGCGACAGAAACCGGTTGTCTGGAGCCTTCTGCTCATCATCGGCGCCAACCTGCTGGTCTTTGCGCTGCTGGCCCAGTCGGCGCTGAACGGTGAATTCAGCCTTGGCGAAGTCGTCACCTTTGCAAGTGCTGCGGTCAGCACCAGCATGATCGCGTTCGGTGGCCTTTCGTGGGCGTTGGATGGTGCGGCCATGCCCGTGGTGGCGATGCATCGCTTGCAGCAGACCATGGCCCGGGGAGGAGCACTTTCCGCCGCGACCGGCAAGTTGGCTGAAGTTCCGGGCCCCGCGCGTGAAATCCGCTTTCGAAACGTGAGCTTTCAATACCCGAACGCGCCGCATCCGGTGTTAGAGGCGTTTGACCTGACGATCCCCGCAGGAAGTTCCCTCGCCATCGTCGGGCAGAACGGCGCCGGCAAAACCACACTCGCCAAACTGCTGTGTCGTTTGTATGACCCGTCTGGCGGATCAATCGAAGTCGATGGCATCGACCTTCGTGATCTGCCACCCGCGTCCTGGCGGCAGCGGTTGACTGCGGTCTTCCAGGATTTTGTGCGTTTCGAATGGTCACTGCGCGATAACGTGGCCCCCGCCGGTGATGCGAGCGATGAGCAGATTCTTGCTGCCCTCAATCAAGCGGGCGCGACTCATCTGGCGGCGCTCGATACACCGCTCTCCAAGGCTTATGCGGGTGGTACCGACCTCTCCGGCGGACAATGGCAACGTGTCGCGCTGGCGCGAGCGTTGTGCGCCGTGCAGCGTGGAGCGACGGTGGTATTGCTGGATGAACCGACGGCGCAGCTCGACGTACGTGGTGAAGCGGAAATTTTCTCGCGGGTTCTCGCGGCCACACGTCACTGCACCACGATCCTCATCTCCCACCGTTTTTCGACGGTGCGCCAGGCCGACCGGATCTGTGTGCTCGAAGAAGGGCGGGTGATCGAGCTGGGCACACACGATGAGCTGATGGCATTGGGTGGCCGCTACTGCACGATGTTCACGCTGCAGGCGGCGCGGTTTGTGGAGGATGCGGCCAATTCGCAAGAGGAGAGTGTTGATGTCCTCAGCCAGCGTAGCGGCAACTCCAGACCAGGACGTTCCATCACAACCCATCGGTGATCTGCCGGCCGCATGGCCGTCCATGTGGCGGGCGATGAAACGCGGCTACCAGGCGGAACCCTGGCTGATCAGCATCGCGTTTCTTCTGTCACTTTTGTCCGCGTTGCCAGATGCTCTGATTGCCCTCTGGCTCAAATTCATTGCCGATGGCCTGCTTGGTGGGGACAAAACCCTGGTCATGATCGCTGCAGCCGGCCTCGCGATTTCCGCCGCTGCAACCTGGTTCCTGAAAGTCATCAGTGAACGAACCCAACGGCGTTTCCGTGACCGCGTGACGATTGCACTCGAATCCCACGTGGCGCGCCTGCAAGCCACGGTGGCGACGGTTGCGCATCAGGAGCGGCCGGAAATGCTGGATCGGCTCTCCGTGCTGCGTGATCAGGTGTTTGTGCTCGATCATATGTACATGTCGCTCTTCTCCACCTGTGGCTGGGTGTTGCGGCTCGGAGTGACCATCGCCCTGCTGGTGTCGATCCACCCGGCGTTGGTTCTGCTGGCTGCGTTTGCGATTCCGACCGTGCTCACGGCAACGTGGCGGCCGGCCATCGAACGCGCCACGGAAGAACGCGGCGCACCTTTTAACCGACTGGCGCGCCACCTCTTCACCACGGCGACAACGCAGGCACCGGGCAAAGAAGTGCGTGTCACGGGCATTGGCGAGCAACTCGTCGCACGGCGCCGCGCGGCCTGGGAGTCGTACTTCCGTCCCGTCGAAGCCGCCCGTATCTCAACGGCGCTGTGGAACACACTGGCGTGGTCCGTGTTTGCGGCCGGTTATGTGGGCGCGGTGGTGTTTGTCGCCGTCAGCCTCGAAGGGTCACCCGGTGCCGTGTTGCTGGTGCTTGCAGCCGGAGCACGTCTCTCCGCCTACATCGGTGCAACCGTAGGCGAGATCGGTTTTCTGCGCGGCATCTGGATGGATGGTTCAAAACGCATGGCCTGGCTCGAGGACTATGCGGCTCAAGTGAACCAGAGCGTCAGCGCCAGGGTGCCGAAAAAACTTGAGCACGGCATCGTCTTCAACCACGTGTCCTTCACCTATCCCGGCAGCACCCGCAAAGTGCTCGATGACATTTCGCTGACGTTGCCCGCAGGCGCCGTGATTGCCATCGTCGGTGAAAACGGTGCCGGCAAGAGCACGTTGATCAAACTCCTGTGTCGCATGTACCAGCCGAACAGCGGCAACATCCGTGTGGATGGTGTGAACCTTGCTGATGTTTCAGCGGAAGACTGGCGGCAGCGGATCGCAGGCGCGTTCCAGGACTTTTTCCGATTTGAGTTC
Organism: Gammaproteobacteria bacterium; assembly: GCA_016874135.1. Lineage (GTDB taxonomy): Bacteria > Pseudomonadota > Gammaproteobacteria > Pseudomonadales > Azotimanducaceae > SYFY01. Next base: position 3,546 of record VGVE01000107.1, read on the forward strand.
CCGGCGCAGCAGAGTGTGGGTGTCGGGGATCTCAACCACATCGATGACCAGCCAGCGGCGGAGCGCGCGGTGCAACGTGCCGGAGCGGATGATGTGGTGCAAGGGCTGACGGCTAGATTGCAGACCTAGCTCGGCTCCATCTGGCCTGAAGGCGTGGATCTCAGCATCGGGCAATGGCAGAAGCTCGCGCTCGCCGGTGGATTTATACGCTCGCAGCCACTCGTGCTGGTGCTCGATGAGCTGACGGCAGCATTGGATGCAGAAACCGAACATGCGCTGTTCGAACGGTATGCCGCCAGTGCGCGATCCGGTGCGGGTGAAGGGACGATCACCGTTTTGGTTTCACACAGGTTCAGTACCGTGCGCATGGCAGACCTCATCGTCGTCATGGATAGTGCCCGGGTGGCTGAGGTGGGTGATCATGAATCCCTGATGCAGAAGGGTGGCCAGTATGCCGAGCTTTATTCGATCCAAGCTGATGCGTATCGGTGACGGCGACTGATCCGATACATCGGAGAAGCAAGGATTCCGGTGAAGTTGATATGCTGGCCGGCATTTTTCGTTCTTCTTATCTCGTTCCGATGTAGCCGGTCAAAGGAGTTTCGACTGTGAACGAGCCGTACCAATACCGCGACCGCGACGTAGCGCCTGATCCCAGGCGCGCCCTGCGTTTCGGCGAAGGACGCATCAGCGGCTACAGCGCGGTGTTCCTGAGCGCGATGTGTCTGCTCGCGGTACTTGCCTACCTCTTTCCGTCTTATCTGACGACGACAGAGCTGCGCCAGGTCTACGATGCTTCCGAGCTGCAGAAGCTCTTGAAGTACGCGATGTATTCTTCGATCTTCCTTAGTGTGGTTTCTCTCGTGCTCTACAGGAAGAAGTGGTTCGGCATCACGGGGCTGGTACTGATCGCCATTGCCTTCGCGCTCGGTGGCTACACGATCCATGTCGGACCGGTCGAACCGAAGCCACTGTCTCTGGGGGTGGACTGGTTGATCCTCACTTTCCTTGGTTCGGTGTTGATTTTCACATCCCTCGAAAAGCTGTTTCCGAGACATCGGGAGCAGGTGATCCTGCGGCCTGAGTGGAGGCTCGATCTCTACTATTTCTGTTTCAACCACCTGGCGATCTCGGCGATTCTCCTGCTCGCCAACTACCACACCACCCACTTTCATTGGGCGGTGAGCCCTGATGTGCAAGCCGCAGTGCAGTCGTTGCCATTGCTCGTACAGGTGGGCCTCATCATCCTCGCGGCGGACTTCGTTCTGTATTGGGAGCATCGGCTCTATCACGAGGTGAGGCCACTGTGGCCGATCCATGCCGTGCATCATTCGGTGGAGAACCTCGACTGGCTGGCGGGCTCTCGCGGTCACTTCCTCCAGGTTTTTTCCGAACGTGCGATGGTCATGGTGCCGCTGTACCTACTCGGCCCTGACAAGGCGGCACTCGACATCTATGTGACCTTTGCCGCGCTGCAGGCCGTACTCATCCACTGCAACGTGAATTTCTCTTTCGGCCCGCTGCGTTATGTCCTCGTGATGCCGCAGTTCCACCACTGGCATCACTCGTCAGAGAAGCCGGCCATCGACACCAACTATGCGGCACACACTGTCATCTTCGACTGGTTGTTCGGGACCTATCACGTACCCGATGAGCGCTGGCCAGCGGAGTACGGAACGACGAAAAAACTGCCGACAACGGTCTGGGGTCAGCTGCTATACCCGCTCACAGCAAATCTGAAAAAAGCAGAGTGAGTTGAAACTTACGTTGCCCTGACGCCAGCGCTATTGGGATAACGAACTCGCCGCGTTCTCACCCATTAATTGTTGCGGCTACTGCGCGCTGGTACGAAACTGGATGTTGAGGTCAGGAGAGGCACCGATGAATCAAAACACCGAATACTCGAGCGGCGCCGCAGGCTGCCCGCATGCGCTTAAGGACGTGGACCTGTTTTCAACGGGTGCGCAGGAATACTGGTACGCGGCTTACGACATCCTTCATGCCGAAGCGCCGGTACACCGCATTCCGGGCGAAGGGTATGAGCCCGATACAGATGCGTTCATCCTGAGCAAACACAAAGACATCGCCATGGTGGTGCGGGACGAAGAACGTTTCCCCGTGGTCGGCAGCATTGCACTCAAAAAGCTCATCGAACGCGGTGGTGATCCTTTCACGATCCCGGGGATTACGACGATTGCCGGTTCAATGGTGACACTGCGACCTAATCCGGATATGTGGCGATCTCACCGGCAGGAGCTGACCGACCCTTGGGTTGGCCCCGGCGCTTCCCGCAATGAACCCATGATCCGCCGCGAAGCGAACTGGTTGGTGAATCAGTGGATCGATCGCGGTACCGTCGAGTTTGTATCTGAATATGCGCAGGCGTTGCCGCAGCGGGTGATGGCGAACATCCTCGGTTGGCCGATTTCGGATCTGAAGCTGCTCAAGTACTACGGCGATGGTTGTGTGAAACCCTTTGTGTACGGCAGCCGCCACAACAGCCAACTCACCACTGAAGAGGCTACCGATCAATTCAAGGTGTTGGGTGAGTTTCGCGATTACACCGCTGCATTGATCCGTGAGAAACGGGCGCGGCCGCAGGACGACATGATTTCGTTCCTGACCGAGGTTGAGTATTCGCCCCTGGCACGGCGCCTAACGGATCTTGAAATCAACGGCATTGTTTACGCCATGGTCATCGGTGGACTAGAAACCACCCAGTACGCACTGGCGGAACAAATGCAACTGCTCATCGAACGCGAAGGGGTATGGGATCAGATCCGTGCTGATCGCTCGAAGCTGCGAGCATTTACCGAAGAAGGCATGCGTCTGCGTGCACCAACCCAGGGGCTGTCGACGCGCATCACCAGTCGTGACGAAGTCTTCCACGGCGTGAGAGTGCCGAAAGGTTCATGGCTGCATCTGCGCTGGGCTTCGGCCAACCTCGATCCGGATGAGTGGGAGTGTCCCTTGGAACTGCGGCTCGACCGCAAGGCAGGCACACGTCATCTGACGTTCTCGCAGGGAGCACGTGTGTGTCCCGGAGCATCGCTGTCGCGGCTCGAACAGATGATAGGCTGGGCGGCGTTGTTTGATCGGGTGAAGTCGTTTGCCTACGCACCGGACAATCGTTTCCTGCATCAGCCCGGTATCATGCTCGGCGTACTGGAGCTGAATCTGACCTTCGAAAAAGCCTGACGTATCCCCTGAATTCAACCGTCAGGGCCCCAGTGCCTCAATCTGTCTGACGCTTGCCTCACGGGGTGAGCCTGACGTGCCGAAGAGGTACGTCTGCCCCGTCGGCCCGCCTGGACCGTGGGAAATTACGTTGTAGACGGCCTGGGCTAGGTCTGCGGGTTGCATGGCCTTGTCTGCAATGTGCGGCGCGGCTGCACGAAGCATCGGCGTATCCGTAGCGCCGAAGCAGAGCGCGTTTACACGGATCCCGAGAGGCGCGAGTTCTATCGCCCAGCTTTCGGTCAGCCGCCACTGGGAAAACTTCGCACAGTCATAACCGGTAGCCGGTCGGCCGGTGATGTAGTGACCTTCCTTGATGTGCTCAGTGATGATGTTGATGATGTCACCGCCATGTTTTCTGAGGAGCGGTGTTGCCGCAAGCGCACAGTAGTAGCTGCCCATGGCGCAGGCATTCATCGAACGCAGGAAGTTCACTGACTGCGATTCAAAGCTCCCGCCCGTCAGCGAACAGTCGAGCCACAAGGCAGCGTTGTTGAGAAGGACATCTACACGACCAAAGCGGGCGTCCACTGCAGCAAACGCCCGAGCAATCGCAGTTGGATCGCCGAGATCGCAGTGCACGTCCATAAAATGATTGCCGAGTGCACGAACCTGCCTTGCGGTCTCGTCGTTGCCGACGATGTCAACGTCGAGCCCAACAATACTCATGCCCCGCGCGGCCAAGCCGAGTGCAACACCACGTCCGATGCCCACCGCACTGCCGGTAATCACCGCGACCTGACCTTGCAGTTCACTTGTTCTGTTCATTCCGATCACCTCGCGGAGTATTGGTCGGAGAGCAGGTTCAGCGAGAACGCCCGGGCGGATTTTCCGCGATGTAGTCGTTCAGCACCTCATGGAACCGGCGGATGCGGGTTTCCTGGGCGGCGAAGTAGGGGTCACGATAACCCCGCGAGCGCCAGCCTGCCGTTTGGCCCGGGGTGAGTTGCCAATCCTGGAATACGACCTGATCGGCGTACTGCTGCACGTCGGCGCCGTTCGCGTAATCGCGGAAGTCGAGTTCCGCTTCTTCCAGCCGCACCAGATTCGTAGCCGTTCGATGAACGAATTCCGATTGTCCTTCTATGGGATAGGCCATCACCCACTGATCGAAGAAGCACTTTTCAGGGTCAGTCGGGTGTGGCTCCCATCGCCACACGAGAAAAGAGTCTGCAGAAGGCGCGATCGCCACGTTGGGGAACAGCACCTGAAAGGGGCTCTCGGTGAGGTCTTCGTCATCGAGATGTTCGTAGTGCAGGAATCCCTTTTCCTTCCACAGGCGTTTTTTCGAAGCTTTCAGATCACGCCAACCCTGCATGACCTTGATTTCATAGTCCGGGTAGGCCTCAGGATCGATATCCCATGCACGCAGGGTCGCATCAAAGGGGTGCGGCGTACCTTCGGGCAGACGATCCCGCAGTGAAGGCCGCCCCATCTGGGTGATGCGGTTGTGGCCCATGGGGAACATCTCGAAACGCGAGGTGAAGTGGTCCTGATCAATGACGGCCGGTACCTGGGGGTGAACCGTGCGGGTGTGGTACGACTCATTGAAGTTGTCCGACCAGAACTTCCAGTTGGTGTTCAGCGCGACCCGCAGCCAACTGACACGCACGGTTTTTTCGAGCTGGTGGTTCTCGTAGAGCTCTGGGGTGGGCGAGAGGTAGTCGAGCAGCTCCGGTGCCTCATCGTCCATGGTGTACCAGACGAGCCCAGCCCAGGTGTCCACACGCACTTCGGAGAGTCTGAGCTTGCCAACGGGATCCCCTTGCGGAAAGTCGCCGCGATCAGGGCAGTCCTTGAGCAGCCCATCGAGCCCCCATACCCAGCCATGGTAGGGGCAGGTGAACTGCTGCTGCGAGTTGTCCTGCCAGGCGAGCCGCTGCGAGCGGTGTGGGCACACGTTGTAGTACCCCTTGAGCGAGCCGTCAGTCTGCCTCGCGATGATCACGGACTCGTGCATAAGGTTGTGCACGATGAAGTCGCCCGGTTCCGCCAGTTGTTGTTCGCGGCCTGCGAGCAGCCAGATCTTTATCCAGACCTTCTGCCATTCCTGCTCCATGAATTCGCGCGAGAAATATCGCTCACCGTCAATCGGGTCGCCACGGAGGTTTGAGGGGTCCTTGCCGTCCATCGCGAGCGGGTGGCGTACGAAGTCGTTCATGGCAATGCTCCGCTGACCAGCGCTCCGCCCTTGAAGACGGCGAGTATCCGTTCCGGCTTCGAAAGGATGTGGATGTCCGCTGACGGATCGCCATCAACGATCACCATGTCGGCAATCTTGCCGGCTTCGAGGGTGCCGAGATCCTTGATGCCGGTCATCTCGCCGCCGTGCGCCGTTGCCCAGCGGATGACATCGAGGGCGCTTATGCCTACCGCGTCGACATAACAGGCGAGCTCGCCCGAATAGGCGCCGTGCGGCAACATGTCGAAGAAGCCGTAGTCGTCACCGGGTACGAACTTCACCCCACGTGCATTGGCAATCGGCACTTCCTGCTGCATGTATTCGAAGTCTCCCTTGTCGTGAAATCCGGAACCGTCGAGGTTTGGATCTTTTGCTGCAAGAAACGGCGAGTACATGCTTGGCAACACAAAGTTGCCGTGTCTGAGCAAAGCATCGACGCATTCGTCGTCCATCCAGTCGCCATGGTCGATGATGTCGACGCCGGCGCGGATGCATTTGAGGATCGGATCGCGCCCGCAGACGTGAGCACGTGTTCGCGCTCCATGCTCGTGGGCGGCATCGGTCGCAGCCTTCAGTTCTTCAAAGGTCATCTCGCGGCAGCTGCGCATGGCATGCCCTTCGGCGGCGAACAGTTTGACGATGCGTGCGCCGCGGGAGATTTCGCTGATCGCCGCATTTCTGAACTCATCAGGTCCCCAACACTTCACCCAAGGGGAACCTTCGCCGGACTCATCCGGGCCGGTCTTCGGCGACAATGCCCGACTCGACGGGATCAGCCGGGCTCCAGTCACGACGCCGGCATCGAGCGCTTCGGCAAGGCGCCCGTCGATGTCATGGAACGTACCGGCGCCAACGACGCTGGTATAGCCCGCTCGCAGCGCCGTCTGCACGTTACCGAGCGCCCACAGCGCCTGCTGGGTGGCTGAAGCACTCATCGCGATCTTGTTGGCGCCGCCCATGCTGTAGGCGGCGTGAAAGTGGCCGCTGACCATGCCGGGCATCAAGGTCTTGCCCTTGAGATCGATGACGGTGTCGTTTGGGTGGGCATCGATGTGGCCGCGGGTCACCGAGCAGATGCGCTCACCCTCGACGACCACGCTGGTTTCGCTTTGGCCCGGATGTAGTCCATCCAGCAGAAGTGTGTTACGGAAAACGAGCCGGCTCATCGTGGTTCCCATTCCTCGGCGAGTTGTGGGGTGATCTTACAACGGTGGCGGAGGATTCAAAGCGGAGGAGCCCAACCAGAGACGAGCCCCCAGAGCCTGAGGCAAGTCAGGTTAGCAGTGTTGTCTGCGTTACGTCTGGTTCATAGACCGAGCTTCGCGAGCAACGCTGCCGTGCCATAACTCCCCGCTGGCATGCGCACCTCAAGCGCTTCGTTCATCAGGGACACCAAGCCGGTGTTGATCGGCGTGGCAACACCGGCCTCTCGGCCGAGACGCACGATCTCGCCGTTGAGCCACTCGGTTTCGACGTTCCCGGTTCCTCTCGTCATGCTCTGCCAGGTTGAACCACCGAGCCTTGGATAGCCCTTGATGTCGCCCATGGCGAAGTGGCCCTGATTGCGGTCTTTCTCTTCCTGCTGCGTGGCGAAATCGATGGCCTTGGCCCGCAGTACGGCTTCGCCTTCGGCGCGCATCGCTTTGGCGATGACGCCGAGTTCAGGCACATCGCCAATGAGCGCCTGGGCGGCGTTCACAAGGTTTGAAAGCAGCTTGGCGTGTTTCCAGCGCATCGGGGTTGAGGTGGGCTGCGCGCTGTATCCCGCGGTTTCCAGGGACGCTGCCAGTTCAACAACGGTGTCATTGATCCCGCTTGGGTACAGGCCACAATCGAGAATGCCGTCTTTGTTGAGTTCGTGTGTCACCACCTCGCCGGGTTCAGTGTGCAATGCGGGTAGGATGACGAGCATTGCGATCACGCTGTTGAAGTGCACTTTTGCCAAACGTTCGTTCTTCACCCCATTCTGGGCGCAGACGACGATGGCCCCGGGTTCACGGCACAAAGCTGCGTGAGCGCATCTGATGTGTGCTGGGATTTCATCGTCAGAAGAACCACTTCATCACCTTGCCACTGAATATGTCGGGGATGGTCGACGACTGGTATATGTAGTTGGTCCTCGCCGTGCACACGGATGATCCACAGCCCCCGAGTCCGTAGTGCCCGGTAGTGATCTCCACGCGCGATCAGCGTGACCGAGTGGCCTGTCTTGTGCAGATCCGCACCGATGCAACCGCCGACACCACCTGCGCCACAGATGACGAATCTCACGATGTTGGCGCCTCAGATACGTCGGGCTCCTGATTCATGTGGCTTACGTCCTCGGATCCATCGCAAAGGCGATGCCATCAAGCCGCTCTCCGCGCGCGCGTTTGTCGGCGTTCAATCTCGCCTGCGAGCGATATAGGGCGAACGCGGCGCGATCATCCAGTTGCGCGGTATCGATCTCGATGTGTTCGCTCAGAAGATCAATCCGGAACTGACGCGCAACTTCAGGTGCCCAAAACTTTACGTTCAGTTATGTGTCGCCGAAAAACGAACGTGCGCCGACGTTGCACGAACCGATCGTTACCCAAGCATCGTCGATAACCGCCGCCTTTGCGTGTACATAGATATCGCGCAACTTGCCACCGGCATCCGGCGAACCGATGCCCATGAGGGCATAGTTCGGATAGTCGCCAAGCGCTTCGAACCGCTCGAAGAACTGTTTGGAGCGGGGGTCCTTACGGGCGACCTTCATGAACTCATTGGCGATCGAGGGCGTGAGTACCGTGACATCGACGCCGCGACCGAGTGCCTGGTACATTGCTTTAATCGTATGAGGGCAACCGAGGGCCTGGTTCTCGATGTAGATCGTGCGCTCCGCTGCGGCGATGGCTGCCTGATATTGCTCGAAGACCGTAAGTTCACCCGCCGATATGTCAACACT